>NZ_LJFZ01000035.1:0-45656 GCF_001420875.1 Frankia sp. AvcI1
GTCCATCACCCAGTCGACGATGCCGCGGACGGTCTTGATCGCCGCCAGCTCCTCGACGACCTCCTCGTCCAACTCCCCCGAGCCCGCCTCCACCAGCCCCAACCGCTGCGCCAACTCCCCCAGGATCTCCGTCCGCTTGATCGAGTCGATCGACAGATCAGCCTCAAGATCCAGATCCGGCTCCAACATCTCCACCGGATAACCCGTCTGCTCCCCGATCACCCCCACCACCGCATCCGACACCGCCGACCGCTCCACCACCGCCGACCGCGCCGCCGACGCCGCGGGGACGCCGCCTGCCGCGGGGACGCCGCCTGCCGCGGGGGCGCCGCCTGCCGCAGGGGCGCCGACCGGGGGCAGCGCCGCGTCCGCCGCGTCCGGCGCGGAGGCCGGCCTGGGCACCGCGGGAGTCACCGGCGCGGCGGTGCTTCGCGCCTGCTCCGGCTGGGCCTGGCGGGGGACCGCGGAGGTGGCCACGAAGCGGTCGACGCCGTCGACGCCGTCACGCGACGCCTGGCGGCCGGCACCGGTCGGGTCGTAGCCCAGGTAGCCCAGCACCACGTCGCGCTGCGCCGCGACCAGCTCTCGGGTGGTCCGCAGGAACTCCAACACCACGGCGTCCACCGGGCCGCCACCTCCAAGCTCGGGCAGTGCGGCGGCGAGGACCGCCGCATCGTCTGTCGGGTCAACGGGAACGAACGGTGGCGCCGGGTCCTGCGGGACGAATCCGCGCACGCCCGCGATCTCCGGACGCTCCCCGCCAGGAGCTGCCCGCGCCGCCGGAGCCGGACGGGCCGCGCCGGCCACCGCCGCTCCGGACGCCGCCGCTTCGGACGCCGCCGCTCCGGTCCGTGCCACCGTCGCGGGGGACGCCACCGCGGGGGAGGCTGCCGCCTGGGAGCCTGCCGCAGGGGTCTCCGACGGCGCCGCGAGGCCGGGCCCCGCGGAGGCCACCGCGGCGGCCGCGTCTGGGCCGGCGGCGAGGGCCAGTCGGGTCGGCGGTCGCAGGGCGCCCGGCAGGAAGCGGCCGTCGGCGGTGCGCACGTAGGCCCCGTCGATCAGCCAGCCGGGCCGGCGCGGCACCTCCGCGTCGCTCGCCACCCGAGCGTCGCGACCGGCGAACAGGGGCGCCGGGTCGACACCGACGCCGGCCGCCGCGAGCTCGGCGAGCGCGAGCAGCAACCGGCGCAGCCCCGGCTCCCCCGCGACGTCGGTGGCCACGACCCGGTGCGGCCGCCCGGCGAGGATCTTGCCGACGAGCTGCGAGAGCACCCGACCGGGGCCGGCTTCGACGAAGGTCCGCACGCCGGCCGCGTACATCGCCTCGATCTGCTCGACGAACCGCACCGGTGCCGCCACCTGGCCGGCGAGCGTCGCCCGCACCTGCTCCGGTGCCGTCGGATACGGCTGGGCGGTCGTGTTGGACCACACCGGCAGCGCCGGCGCGGCGACGTCGAGGGCGTCGAGGCGGTCGGCGAGCGCCCCGGCGGCCGCGGCCACGACCGGGCTGTGGAACGCGCAGGCCACCGGGATCGGCCGGGCGGTGAGGCCGGCGCGGCCGAGGGCGGCCACGGCCTCGGCCACGGCGGCGGTCGGCCCGGAGATCACGCTCTGCCGCGGGGCGTTGTGGTTCGCGACGACGACGTCGGCCGCGACGCCGTCGAGCGCCTCGCGCACGCGTTCGACGGACGCCTGGACGGCGGCCATCGTGCCCGGGTCGTCCCCCGCCGCGGCGAGGATCGCGGCGGCCCGCGCCTCGCTCAGGCCGACGAGGTCGGCTCGGTCGAGGGCGCCGGCGGCGCACAGGGCGACCAGTTCACCGTAGGAGTGCCCGCCAACGTGGTCCGGACGGACACCGAGCCCGGTGAGCAGATCGTGCACGGCCAGGCCGGCGAGGCCGAGCGTCGGCTGGGCCGCCCGCGTGTCGGTGATCGCCGCCGCCTGCTCGGCCTTCTGCTCCCGGGTGAACGCGGCCGGCGGGAACATCGTGTCGGCCCACTGGGGGGCCAGGTCGAGCACGGCACGCAGCCGGGGGAAGGCGACGAACAGATCCGCGAGCATGCCCGGCCGCTGGCTGCCCTGGCCGGGGAACAGGAAGGCGGTCTCGCCCGGCTCGGCGTCGTCGCGGACGAACAGCCCGGCGCGCGGGTTCGCCGTGAACGTCCGCGCCGCCTCGATGGCGGCGGGCAACCCGTCGAGATCCTCGGCGACGAACGCGACCTGCACCGGGCCGCCACCGGCCGCGCAGGTGGTGCGGGCCAGGTCCCGCAGGCGGAACGGCCGCCCGGCACCGTCGTTCGTCGTGACCAGGGCGGCGAGGCGATCCAGCGCCCGGCCGGCGGCCGCCCGGTCGGCGCCGCGCACCGCGAACAGCTCCGCGGGCCAGTGGTCCAGGCCGTGGGCGGGTTCCGGGCCGCCGTCATAGGCGGACAGCACGACGTGGAAGTTGGTCCCACCGAAACCGAACGCCGACACCCCGGCGTGGCGCTGGCCGGCGGGTGCCGCCCAGGGCTTGGCGGTCTCGTCGAAGTAGAACGGGCTGGTCTCGCCGTCCCAGAAGGCGTTGGGGGTGTCGATGTGCAGGGTCGGCGGGCGCANGCCGGTCTCGACCGCCTTCNCCACCTTGATCAGCCCGGCCAGGCCGGCGGCGCACTTGGTGTGCCCGATCTGCGACTTCACCGAGCCGACCGCGCACTGGCCGGGGGTGGCGCCGTGGTCGGTGAACACCTCGGTGAGGGTGGCGAGCTCGGTACGGTCGCCGACGACCGTACCGGTGGCATGCGCCTCCAGCAGGCCGACGTCCCTCGGCGAGATGCCGGCCCGCGCGTAGGCCCGTTCCAGGGAGAGCACCTGGCCGGCCTTGCGTGGCGCGGTCAGCCCGAGCGCGCGGCCGTCGGAGGAGCCGGCGACGGCCCGGATGACCGCGTGGATGCGGTCGCCGTCGCGCTCGGCGTCGGCGAGCCGCTTGAGCACGACGACGGCGACGCCCTCGCCCAGGCTGGTCCCGTCCGCGCCGGAGTCGAAGCTGCGGCAGCGACCCTGCGGCGACAGCGCGTGCACCGAGGAGAACAGCAGGAAGTCGTGGGCGCCGGCGTGAGTGTCCACCCCGCCGCAGAGCACCAGGTCGGAGCTGCCGGCGAGCAGCTCCTTGCAGCCGGCGTCGAGCGCGGCCAGCGACGAGGCGCACGCCGCGTCGACGGTGAAGTTCACCCCGCCGAGGTCGAGCCGGTTGGCCACCCGCCCGGCGATGACGTTCGCCAGCATGCCGGGGAAGGAGTCCTCGTCCAGCTCCGGCAGGAACTCCTCGAGCTCGGCGGGCAACTGCCCGAGCAGGCCCGGCCACAGCGAGCGCAGCCCGTAGGCGCCGGACAGGTCGGTGCCGGCCTCGGTGCCGAAGACGACCGAGGCGCGGGAGCGGTCGAACGGCCGACCCTCGCCGGCCGCCTTCTGNCCGGTGTCGTAGCCGGCGCTGCGCAGCGCGCGGGTGGCGACCTCGAGGGCGAGCAGCTGGCTGGTCTCGATGCTGCGCAGCGACCGCGGCGGGATGCCGTAGGCCAGCGCGTCGAACGGGACCTGCGGGAGGAAACCGCCCCACTTCGACGGGGTGCGGCGCCCGGCGTCCTTCACCACCGCGTCGGCGGAGTAGTACACCTCGGGATCCCAGCGATCGGCGGACACCTCGCGAATCGCGTCGTTGCCGGCGACGACGTTCGCCCAGAACGTGGCGAGGTCGGGAGCGTCGGGGAAGATCGCGGACATCCCGACGATCGCGATGTCGAGAGGCTGGCCGGCGGGACGGGAGCCCGCCGTCGCCGTCGCCACCGTAGCCGCCACACCCACACCCGCATCCACGCCCGCACCGGTACCCTCACCCGCCATGTCCGCCTCGTCTCCCTCGCCGCCCGCCGGGCGTCGCGTGCCGTCGGCCGACCCGACCGCGGGCTCCTGCCCGGCCGGCACGCCGAGTTCGGCGGCCCGGTCGGCGAGACCGGCGGTGGCCCGCGTGGTCACCTCGTCGTGCAGGGCGGCGACGCTCGTGCGGTCCGAGCGCAGGGCCGCCACCTGGCCGATCATGAACATGCCGTCCCGAGCCTGCACCGCCGGGTCGACCTGGACGACCTCGGCGCCGTCGCGGAGCAACCCCTTGCTGGCCACCCGCAGCCGGCCGAGGTTGAGCGCCTCCAGCTCCTCCCACATCTGCTGGCGGGGGGTGGCGGCGGCGAGCAGCTCACGGCGGCGGTCGAGGAAGGTGTGGACGTAGGCGGACTCGACGCACCGGGTGGCGTGCCCCGGAGAGGTCTCCAGCAGCACCGTGCGCTCGCAGTCGAGGGCGGCCTGTTGGAAGCCGGGCAGGATCGCGCCGGAGGCGACGGCCTCGTCGGTGAACAGGTACGCCGTGCCCATCAGCACGCCGATGCCGGCGCCCCGTTCGGCGAGCGGGGCCGCCGCGGCGGCGACCATGGCCGCCGAACGGGCGTCGTGCACCCCGCCGGCGAACANCAGGTGCAGGCCGGCGAAGAAGTCCGGGCCGGCCTGGTCGCTCTCACCGAACGCGAGCAGCCCCGCGATCTGCGCCTCCCACAGGGGGAAGCTCGCCCGCGGCCCGACGTGGCCGCCGCACTCCCGCCCCTCGAAGACGAACTTTCGGGCCCCGTCGGCCAGGAACCGGTGCAGCAGGCCCGGGGACGGCACGTGCAGGAACGTGTCGATACCGGCCGCCTCCAGCGGCGCCGCCTGCGCCGGCCGGCCGCCGGCCACGATCGCGCACGGCGGGCGGATGTCGCGCACGGCGGCGAGCTGTGCGTTGCGCAGGGCCGCCGGGGCGAAACCGAGCACGCCCACCCCCCACGGCGCGTCCTGGAGCAGCTCGGCGGTCTCCGTCAGCAGCGTGCGGCAGTCCTCGCCGCTCATGAGCGCCAGGGCGAGGAACGGCAGGCCGCCCTCGTCGGCGATCGCGCGGGCGAACGCCGCCCGGTCGCTGACCCGGGTCATCGGTCCCTGCGCGACGGGATGCCGCAGCCCCCGCGCGGCCGCGAACGGCGCGCCGACGGCCAGCGGCCGGGTGCGGGTGGCGGCCGCGATGCCGTCCCGGATGCCCTCGCGCACCGCCCGCACCACCCCGGCGGCGCTGACGTGCCGGTCGGCCAGCGTGGCGGCGAAGGCGCCGTCCTGGCCGATCGGGAGGAACTGTTCGACCAGGTCCCGGGCGCCAAGCCGGGCCGCGACCGCGGCGGCCGCGGGAGCAGTGACCGCGGCGGCGGTGACAGCGCCGTCCGAGGCGAGTTCGCCGCCNGTGTCCCGCAGGTCCGCGGCGGGCCGCTCCAGCCGGCCGGCGAGGGCGGCGATGGGCAGATCGGGCCGGACGTAGAGCCGGTGCCCGGCGTGCAGGATCGTCTCGCTGCCGTCCATGGCCCGCACGGCGGCGGCCACCTGCTCGGGCAGCTCCACCTCGCGGACCAGGGCTAGCTGGGAGTCGAGCACGACCCCCGCCGCACCGCCCGCCACCGCCGCCGCGGCCGTCGCGGGGCCGATCCCCCCGGCGGCGAAGACGGGCACCGCGCCGCCCGCGCCGTCCCGCAGCCCGGCAGCAAGCAGGTGCTGCAGCAGGGTGAACGTGGTCAGGTCACCGACGACACCGCCGGACTCGTTGCCCCGCGCGACGAGCCCGACCGCGCCGGCCGCGACCGCGCCCCGGGCCTGCGCGACCGAGGTCACCTCCGCCCACACCCGCCGGCCCCGCCGGATCAGCTCCGCCGGCTCCCAGCGCCGGTCGGTTCCCGGGCCGCCCGCCGCGGCGGGATCGCCGGCCGAGGAACCGTCCGGTCGGGGGGCGAGCACCACGAGATCCACCGCGTCGGGCAGCTCGTCCGGGTCGACCGGGCAGTCGGCGGCGACCCGCACCCCGAAGTGTCCCGGCGTCCAGCGGATCGCATCCCGCAGGGCGGNGCGCGCCACCCGCGCCGAGCGCCCCAGGTCGAGGACGCCGAGACCCCCGGCCCGCGTGACGGCGGCGACGAGAGCGGCGGCGGGCTCGGCGAACGGTGTGATCACGACGACAAGCTCGCGTGCGTCGAGGGGGTCGAGGGGGTCAAGCGCGTCGGAGCCGGCCGGGGAGGCCTCGGGTGACACGCGGGGTGCGGTGGTCATCGGCAGGTCCTCCTGGCAGGTCGCGGCCGGGGGCAGGGNGATGAGGGGGNCGAACTAGTCCGGGTCACAGGGCCCGCCGAGGCCGTCCGATCGTCCGACCGGTCCCGCGCTCCCGACGCGCGGCCCGTCCCCGAGTCACCACAAGGCCATATCCAGGACAAGAGGCACACCCACCAAACCAACGTGATGGACACGTTCCGGACGACGGGATCGTCCACATCATCGGTGACCNCCTGGCCGGTGCCGCTGGGCGACAGACGTCCCGGGGAAGCTACATCTGCACTGACTACGCGGAAAGCGAACGGACCCCCAACAACTCTCGCGGAACTGATGCGCCNGGCCGTCGGGGCGACCGACCTGCTTAGCCGATCCGACACCGTCAACGTGCGCGGAATACTAGTCGGCTCGGTCCGGAGCACTGCACGGTGGCAGGCCAAAGTCGCGATCACACACGCGTTGGAGAGCGGCCGTGATCGCCGTGACCTGGTCGGGACCCCTTCGGCCCAGCGGTTCCCTCGCCGCCGGACATCGCCGGTGATGTCGCGGATCGGGATTACNCAGAGCCCGCGCGGATGTGCACCGGGCGACCTCATCAATCCCGGTGACGATCGGCGGAGGTCACAAATTGGTAGCACGCAGGGCGGTATCCCGGACCGCCGAACCCGGCGGTTTCCATTCGACTTCGGTCGGCTAAAGGGGTGATGAACAGTCGAGGCCACATTCCGCGGACAGGTACCGGCACTCGCAAGCCCACAAAAAAACGGAAGCGAGACTGGCACCGCGGGAGGTATCGAACCACGGGTGTGGAGCATCCGGAAATCGATCGTGGTAACCGCCGGCCGGGTCAGTCACCGGCGGTCGGGTGGCCCCTTCGGGCCCCACCCGGCTAGCGAGGGACACGGGTCAACCTAGTCACAGTGTGCCATCAGCCGCAAGCGAGGCCGAGCGGAAAGATGTCGGCGCTCATCACCGTGCCACCCAACCGGACCTGCCTGCTACGACCAGCGAGGACCAGCATCCCACAGATGGGGCATGACGCGCATCTTACGCAGAAGCCACAAAAATAATGATCTACGCCAATCGGGCGAGATGGAACCGGCCGAGCCCGCCGATGGGGCCCCGGCCAGCGCTTCCTCGGCGGCCCCGGTTCTCGGGGCGGGGCGGACGGTATCCGACGCCCCCACCCGGGCAAGGCGCGGCGGCGATCCACCACGGGCGGTTACCCGAGCTGCGCGCGGGAAGCGCGTTGCGGTGCGTTCCGCACGATCCTCAGGCTCAGACCGTGCAGAACGCACCGCAGTCCGCCACCCGCCACGCCACAGCTCGGCTCGGCTCGGCTCGGGCTTCGTTCTGGGCATGGGCGGCGCGACCGCAGTGACAGGCGGTACGAACGGCAGCGGACAGGAACGGGCGGCCGCCGACGGCGCTGCGCGGGAACTCAGGACGACCGGAAGGGTCGGCGGCAGCAGACAGGGCGCGGCGCCGCGCGTGGAGCGGGACACCGGGGCCGCCCGGGCCGGGCGAACCCCGGACATGACGCGACCGCGGGTGGCGCGGCCGGTCTCGGCCCGCGCCACCCGCGGTTCGTCGGAACTCAGTTGTCGAGGCGCGCCCGTGGCGCGTCGCGTCGCGTCGGTGCGCCGGACTTCCGCCCTGTGGGCGGGCCGACCGGCCTGCGGGCCCCATGGGTCGATGGGCACCTGGCGCCCACGCCGTCGCGGCACGGGCCGGTCTCCTCGCCGGGCATGTCCGGCCTGGTAAGGCTGCCGGGCAGGCCCGGCGTTGTGCCGACCGGTGGACGACCGNCCGGCATGAGGACCGCCGCCGCAGCCAAGCACCGACCTCCGAGGTCCGACTTGGAGCCCGACCTCCGAGGTCCGACATCGGAGCCCGACCTCCGAGGTCCGACATCGGAGCCCGACCTCCGAGGTCCGACATCCAGAGTCCGGGGTGGGAGCGGCGGCAAGGGGCGGGGGCAGGGTGCCGGGGCGGCAGCGGGCCGCGGACGCGCGACCTCGAACCGTGACCCGCCGCGTCCGGACGCTGTCGGGGAGCTCCGACGGTCGGGTCAGTTCCTCAACCGGCGAGTCAGGGCCGGGGCGGGCTGGGGGGCGCGAACGCGCTGGTCTCGCGTTGCCAGGCGATGGCGAGCTGCGTGCGGTTCGAGCATCCCGTCGCCACGAGAGCGTGGGTGAGGTGGTGCTTGACCGTGTCGATGCTGATGCACAGCGCCTCGGCGACCTGCCGGTTGGACCGGCCCTCGGCGACGAGTCGCACCACGTCCCGCTCGCGGGCGGACAGCCGTCCCGCGACGGACGGGCCGGGATCGGTACGGATGTAGAAGCGCAGCAGGTTGCCGAGATGGCGGCCGAGGACGGCGCCGACCGCCCGGTCCCGCGGGCCGAACGCGCCCGGCCGCGAGTCCAGCAGGGAAATAAGCGCGCCCACGTTCGACGGGCCGAACAGGCGCACGAGCAGCTTGGCGTGGATGCCGTGCGCGCGCAGGAAGCGCTCGAGGCGCATCCGCACCTCGGGACGCTCCGGAACGCCCAGGTCGTCGAGGGTGGCGAGGCCACGCTCGCGGACCGAACGCAGGCTTTCCGGGTTGCTCAGCGCCTCCAGCTCCCGGTAACGCTCCATGTACGGGCCGGCGAGGCGCAGGGCGAGGCCCCGGCCGGTGGGCCGGGCGTCCTGGAACGCCGTCTCGATCGAGGAGCCCAGGAAGAAGGCCGAATGGCGATAGCCCAGGTGGCGGGCCATGCCGTCGAGGGCCAGTTCACGGAAGGAGGCGAGCGAGGAGGCACGCTCGCAGTCCTCCACGACGCGCAGGATGCCGCGCAGCTCGGCCGCGCCGAGTGCGAGGTCCCGCGGCATCGGGGCGCCCGCGCGGGCGGCCATGCCGGGGCGCATCGGCGCACCCGGAGCGGTCCGGGCGGCGGGCGCGCCCGGGACCTCACCGCGTCCCATGGGGGACCCGGTCAACGGGGGCCCGGAGCGGGGATGCGACAATTGACGAGCAGCAGCGCTTCCCGTGCTCGTGGTCGGTGCGGGGTGCCGTGCTGGCGCCGCGCGATGTGGGGTCGTCGGCGGAGCGGGTGAGCTCGCCGAGGCTCGCCTGGCGATGTGACCCGCCATGCCTATCTCGGTGGATGTGTCCACGGTCACGCCGATTCGCGGCCGATGGGGCGCGTCCTCGCCGATAGCATCGGTCGAGCGGGGAACTCGGTCGGTCACGCGTGCCTCCGGGGGTCAGACTCAGAATCAAACCGGGCGGTAGCCCGGCTGTGGCGATGCCACCGGGTGAATTTCCGGTGAAGATGGACATGTTCGGCAAGCGTAGGGCCCACCTCCCTCGCTACGCCACCAGTTGCCCGCGCCCCTCATGCGCGCTCGAGNCAAACCCACCGCTTCGGTGGGAGAATCNCGCCCCCAACCCGGCCATATATTTCCCGGGCCGCCACCCTCGCGCGTGAAGCGACCACTTCGCGTGATTTTTCCCTCCCGGAACCATCCCCTAAACGGGCCACCTCGCTAGCGGTATGCGGGCCCTGNGGCCCCCCGCTCGCCCCGCCCAGGCCGGGATCCAGCCCGTCGACGGGCAGACGGCGCCACGGACGCGAAACGTTCCCGCTGCCCGTCACCCTCCACAATGGGTGACCACCCACCCACTAAGTGCCTCGCCAGCATGGGCCATCGTCACCGAGGGTATTGATATAAGCGTCCCACCGTTTCGGCAGGTGCACCTCCGCCGGTCCCCCGCGAGGTCCCACGCCCACGACGCATCCCGCCGCATTCGCGAAGACCCGGTACGGTCTCGCGCCACCGATGCCCTCCCGCCGAAGCCGGGCGACTGGCGACCATCCCGGTCCGCCACCGCCCCGCGCGCGGGACGAACGAGGTGAACAACTGATGACCCTGGGTCTGTCGGTCTTCCTGGTTGTGGTGGGTGCCACGTTGCGATATGCCCTGACATGGCGAGTAGTCGGGGTAGATCTCCCGGTTCTGGGGCTGATTCTGATGGTCGCGGGGATCGTCATCTCGGTCATCTGCGTGCTCCGCGCCGTCGTGCCACTCCCGACGCGGGCCGCGACTCGCGAACGCGGCGCCGGCCTGCGCAGTTGGCCCGCCGACGCCGACGGCCGGGGCCCGGCGGGCGGTCGGCCGCCGCGTCGGACGATCCCGATGGCCGACGGCCGACAGGGGGGAATCGTGCGGCCCGCACCCGTCGATTCCCTGACCGTTCCAGATGCGCCCGGCGTCGCCGCCTCGTTCCCCGTCTCGGCTGCGGACGCGGACGCATTCTCGGAGCCGTATCCGGACCTTGCGCGACACCCGTATCTCAGGCTGGAACAACACGTGTTCGGCGACCGGGCCGAAGCCGACGAGCCGGTCGAGCACCGCGACGAAGCCGGGATCTGAGTCGACCGAGGCCGTCTTCAGCGCGTCAGGTCCTGGACCGGCTCGCGGCAGGCCCAGGACCGGCTCAGAGCAGGTGGAGTTCGCGGGCGCGGTGCACCGCGTCCCGGCGCCGCGGCACGTCGAGCTTGCGGTAAATGCTCTTCAGGTGCGTCTTGACGGTGTTCACCGAAACGTAGAGCTCGGCTGCGATCTCGGCGGTCGTCAGCATCGTCGGCAGATAACTGAGAACCGCGAGCTCCCGATCGCTGAGGCGGTCGCCGGCCGCCGGGCCCCCGCCGGGCCGCCGCCGGGCCGGTTCCCGGGACCACCGGTCCGACGCCTCGGGCGCTGACGCGCGCGGTGGCGTTCCACGGACCGGGCCCAGGTGCGGACCCGGATACGCGCCGCCGGGGGACCCGGGCGGCGGCGGGCGGCGCCAGTCGGGGGCGCCCGTGCTGCCGCGCGCACCGCCCCGGAGGTGGGGCGAGCCCGCTCCCACCGCCGGCGGGCCACCGACGCCCGGTGCCTTGGGCGAGCCGACGACGGGCGTCCCCCGCTCGGGCTCCGACCGGCCGGGCGGCGGCGCGTACCCCCCGCTCGGCCGGGAACCGCCACCGTGGCCGGCGCCGGCTCGCCCCGGCGGCGTGTCGCCGGATGCCGGCCAGGGCAGCCGACCGCCCGCGGCCGCGGGCCGGGCCGGCGGGACCGACCGGGCTGGAGCGGGCACCAGCACGCTCGAACCCCGTGTCCCGGTCTCCGGCGCGATCCGGCGCTGGTCGACGCCGGGCCTCGGGGGGATCTCGGCCTCCGCGACCACCCAGGTGCCGCCCGCACCGGGCCCGCCGGCCGGCCCACCTCCGCTCGCCCGGCCGGCTCCGCCCACCAGACCATCTGCACCCACCAGGCCATCTGCACCCACCAGGCCACCTGCGCCTGCCCGGCCGAGCCCGCCGAGCGCGGCAGGTCCACCGGGCGCGGCGACTCCGCCCGTCGCAGAAACTCCGCCTGCCGAAGGGGCTCCGCCTGCCGAAGCGGCTCCGCCTGCCGACATCGCTCCACCGCCCGGTCGGTCGCCGGGCGCCGCCCGCCATGCCGCGGCACTCGCGGCCGACGCGGCCGCGGCACGCAGGGTGTCGACGAACTCGGGATGGGCGGCGGCCAGCCCCGGATGCGCGTCGAGCAGCGCCAGCAGTTCATCGCCAAGATCGAGAAAAGGCGCGGCCAGTCCCTCGTCCTCGGCGAGGATCAGGGCCCGGGCGAGCAGCCCGGTTGCCCGAGCATGATCGTTTCGGCGGGCAGCCGCGACGGCCGCGAGCGCGCAGGCGGCGACGACCGGACCGCCCCCGCCGCCGTCGGCGCGCAGCAGGCCGGCGACCGCGTTCTCGGCCGCGTCCAGATCCGCGCACCCAAGATCAGCCCGTGCCATGGCCAGCGCCAGGACGTGGTCCGGGCGCCGGCCGTCGACGGGGCGCCCCAGCACCTGCCGCGCGGCCTGGGCGTTGCCGACCGCGAGCAGCAGGTCGACCTCGACGGCCTGCCACAGCGACACACACAGCGGCGGCCCGGCCGGATGGCCCCGCCCGCCGAGCAGGCGGCGGGCGGCACGAACGTCGTCCGGACGACCCCGCCGGCACCGTGACCGCGCGTCCAGCACGACCACGAGATCGAACAGATGCGGCGGGTGCCCAGGCCCCAGCCCGGACCGGGCAGCCTGGAGATGGCCGACCGCCCGCTCCCCGTCGGCCCGGGCGATGGCCACCATCGCCATCGCGAGATGCGCCTCGACCACACCGGTCACTCCCGGCGGACAGGCGACGATCCCATCACCTTCGGTCGCGCCGAGCTCCTCGGCGAGCACGGAGACGGAACCAGTCGTCACGTCGCCCCCTCCCACCGTGGTCACGGGACGGGTCGCCTCGGCGGGGTGGTCGCTCGGCTCTCCGACCGCGGCGAAGACCACCGCGGCCGCCGACTCGGCCAGACGAAGCCGGCCTCGCAGCGCGTAGGCGAGTGCCAACGCGCCGGCCGCGGACATCTCGACCATCCGGGCGCCCGCCAGCCGGGCCGTCTCGACCGCCTCGGTCAACGCGTCCACCGCAGGCTCGGCCCGGCCGAGCCACAGCTCTGCCCGCCCCCGCCCGCACCAGGCCAGCGCCGTGACGATCCCGCCGAGACGATCGTCGTCCAGGTCGGACGAGCCGAGCGGCCACGCCGGGCCCCGGCGGTCCGGCCGACCACCCTCACCACGGGCCAGGGTCGGTGCGACGCGAGCGGATGACGGCAGGTCGCCACGCCCGGCGGGCCGATCGGCGGGGCCGGTGGCCTGCCCGTCGCTGCGGGCGGGGTCGCCGGCGCGCGAGGGCACGCCCACCCGCCGGCCGGCACCCCGCCGCTGGCCGGCGCCGCCTTCCGGGCCGCCGCGCAGCAGGCGACGCGCCACCCCGAGCATCTCCTCGCCCGCTCCCGCCAACTCGGCCCGACGCAGCTCGACGAGATCAGCCTGGGTGGACAGCGAACGACGCCGGGGAACCGCCGCCGCCGCGATCGCCGCGCGCGCCATCTCCAGGCACCGGGTCGCCTTCGCCACCCGGCCGTGACGGAGATGCCCGACCGCGGCGACCAGCGCGCATTCGGGCGCCCACGATGCCCACGACGCCGGCATCGTCGCGAGGGTCGGTTCGAGCCCGAGCGCGCCGCCGGACAGCGCGTCCACCACCCCGACGCCGTCGACGAGCAGGCAGGACGCGTACCACCAGTCCCCGGCCCACGCCGCATGCCGCACCGCCTCGGCCGGCCGGCGGTGCGCGGCGAACCACAGCGCCGCTCGCAGATGCAGCTCGTCGACGTCCTCCGTGCGGTCCCGGGTCAGCTCGGCGCGCAGCAGCGCGGCGAACAGCCGGTGGTATCGGAACCGGATCCCGTCGCGGTGCGCCACCACGAAGCCCGACTGTTGCTCGATCTCCGCGAGGACCTGCGACGGGATGGCAAGGTCCGCCTCGCCCACCACGGCGTCGGCGAGCGGACCGGTCATCGACTCCAGCACGCTGGTACGCAGCAGAAAGCGGTGGACCGCCGGGGGTTGGCGGGCGAGCAGTTCGGCGCGCAGGAACTCGGCGATCTCCGGTATCGCGACCAGCGAGGCCGACGGCGGATCCGGATCCGCAGCCCGCAGCCGCCCCCCGAACGGCGCCCACTGCGGCGCGGAGGCCGACGACGCCCACGGCGAGGACGCTTCGGCCCGGCCACCGGCGCGCTCTGCGCCGAGCGCGCCGCCGAGTCGGGCTGCCGCCCCGCGCCCCAGGGCGCCCGCCGCCAGGCGCACGCCGGCCGGCCATCCTTCGGTGGCGTGCAGCAGGCCGCCGACCAGCGCCGCCGTCGCCGACACCCCCTGCGCCCGCAGGAGATCCGCGGCCTCGGACCGGGTGAACGCCAGCGCGTCGGCATCGATCTCGGTGACGTGCCCGGCGGCGCGCAGCCGGTGCAGCGCCACCGGCACCGTCCGACCCACCAGGATCGTCCGGGCACGCTCACCGGCCTCGTTGACCAGGAGCTCCAGCCCGTCGAGGTCGCTGCCCCCGCGCAGGAGGTGGACGTCGTCGAGGACGAGCACGAACGGCGCCGGCAGGTCCGCGAGCAGGTTGGCGAGCTGCCGGTAGCCGTGGTCGGACGGGTGGTGCGCCGCGGCGGCGCCGGGACGGGCGAGGTCGGCGCCGGCCGGGATGAGCCCGGCGCGGCCGAGACCGTGCAGCAGCTGCGGCCACAACGGCACAGTCGGACCGCCGGGAACGGCCGGCGTCGCCGCCGGATCAACCCGGATCCAGACGAGCGGTGGCTGNGCGGGCCGAGCGGCGGCCCAACCGGCGAGCAGCGTCGTCTTGCCCCACCCGACCGGGGCCCGGACCACGGTGAGCGGACGCCTCACGGCCTCNTCGAGTGCCTGGCGCAGTCGGGGCCGGTCGAGGCAGTCGGGCGGGGGTGTCGGCACGACGAAGTGACCGCGTACCAGGGGCAGGCCGGCGGTCACGACGGGCCGGGGCGCCGCACGGCCGCCCGGACGGCTCACGGTCTCGTCCGGACGAGCCCCGTCCTGATCCGGATCGGGGATGACGCCGCTCGGTCCGGGCAGGGAGTCCCGACCGGGCACAGAGTCCCGACCGGGCACAGAGTCCCGACCGGGCACCGGGCCCAGACCAGGCACAGGGTCCAGACCGGGGGCGCCCTCGGCCGAGCCGAGAGGGGCCCGGTGGGCGGCTGCAACGGGACGGGGCGGGACAGCACCGGGCACCCGTGACTGTTCGTCGAGCATTCCACACCACCCCCACGGCAAGTTACCCTTGGTAGTGGTACAGCTACTCAGCCGTATGGGCAACCTGTTGTCCACCGGCGGTGACACCATCGCGGGCCAAGCACTGGGCAGGCCGGACGGGCCCGGACAACTCGGCGTGTGACCGTTCCCCGAGCCGACATCCGCGACGCCGCCAACGGCGGACAGCTCGGCGGCGAGCCGACGAGGAGCGGGGGCACCAGGTCAGGGACCCGCGTTCGGGTGTACCGATCAGCCCCGCGACTCGCGCCGGACGGCTCTCGATGCCCGTAGCGCGGCGCCGGCGGCGGCGAACAGCACGGCAGATGTTGACGAACAACCAGGTGCCGCGCCGCTGGTAGGGGGTGCCCTGCCGGCCGGCGGCGAGCTGGCCCAGGATCAGCCACCCCGGCAGGCCGAGACCGACAGNGAGGATCACGAGGCGGCCGGCGAGCGCCACGCCCCGGGCCGCCTCGTCGATCGGCAGACGACAGTAGACGAGCAGGACGGCGGCCACGGTCACGAACGCGGTCGCGGCACGCCGCCCGGCGTGGGTTCGCGCCCCGCCGGGGTCATCCCCGTCGCGGCCCTCCCCCGGTGCTGGCGGTGCTGGTGATCAGGGCAGTGCTGGTGATCAGGGCGGTGCCGGCGTCACTGGTACTGGCGGACCGGACGGGGGCCGCGGCGGGCCGACCGGGGGCGTCGGATCGGTCGTGACGCCCGCCGTGTCGGCCGCCGCAACTGGCGTTGCACCGTGCCGACCGCCGATCCCCCGGCCCTGTCAGGCCGCGCAGTCCGAGCAGACGATACGGCGCGGATCCGCAAGCTGACTGCGGTGCTGCACCAGAAAGCACTGGGTGCAGGTGAACTCGTCCGCCTGCCGAGGAAGCACCCGCAGCGACAGTTCCTCGTCGCGGACCTCGGCGTCGGGCAGGTCCAGTTCGGCCTCGAGGGCGTCCATGTCGTCCCCGAGGTCCGCCGCGGCGCCCGCGCGCTGCGCCTTGAGCGTCTCCAGGCTCTGCTCCTGGAGCTCGTCCTCCTCGACATCCGTGCTTCGCCGAGCGTCGAAGTCACGAGCCATGCGTCTCCTTCCTTTCCCTGCCGTCGTTCACCCAGGGGTTATGCCAACCCGCGGGTGATGGTTCCCGCCGAACACGGGGAGCCATTCAACACGGCACCCCGGGACATCGGCTGGCTACGGTACGCAATGACCCCGAGGATGGGGGATGCAGTGCCTTATGTCCGCATTCCCGGTGCCTCCGCCACATCCAAGGGTCCCGGCCGGAACGCGGATCTCCAAAGCCGAGCGAAGGATACGGGGCGCAACCGCGTCAGGCCAGACAGGGGGCCGTCGGCGCGGTGTCGCTCCCACCACATTCACGACCGGACGTCACGACCCGGGCGGATCGCCTCCATCCCGATCGATGCGGCACCGTACACCACTCGGGCCCGGGGGCAGCGCCGGGTGGTCGGCGGATNGCGCCTGCACACCCGGCCGGGTTGCCCTCGCCCCGGGGCGAGGACTCAGAGATAGAGACCGGCGAGCCCGTCGTCGAGCCGCTCGGNCGCGACGGCGTGCACGTCCCGCTCCCGCAGCAGGACGTAGGTGGTCGAGTGCAGCTCGACCTCGGCGCGGTCCTCGGGATCGAACAGCACCCGGTCGCCGACCTGGATGGTCCGCACCGCGGTCCCCACCCCGACGACGTCGGCCCACGACAACCGCTTGCCCATGTGCGCCGTGGGCGGGATGACGATGCCGGCCTTCGACCGCCGGTCCACCGCGTCCTCCCGGGGCTCGACGAGCACCCGGTCATGAAGAAGCCTGATCGGCAGCGCGCCGGCCTGCATGACACCCGCCTGCGTGCCCGCCCCGGCCGCGCCGCCGCCCCCGTTGACACCGCCGGACACAACGCTCACAGGGTCGGACACTACCCGCCCGCGCCGGGCTCGCGGCACCCCCGGCGGTCTTTGCGTGCGGACGGCGCACCGTGGGTGCGTCCGACGGATCCGGTCGCCGTCCATCTCGGGCGTACGGCCCGGCNCCGCGCCGCCCCGGTTCGGCGTCCGCGGTGTCGGCGCACCGACCCGGATCGCCGCACACCGATCCGGATCGCCGCACACCCATCCGGATCGCCATCGTGCGACCGATTGACCTGGGGTAACGAGGTGATGCACTCAATCGGCGTTGCCGGCATCGAGCGCTTTCGGCGCAGAGCCCTGCGAAACCTCCCCGGATGGGGAATGGNCCCCCAACGCGGTATAAGCTGCCGCCCATCGCTGCCCGGGCTGGCGCTGACGGGCGGCGTGCCGTGGCACCTCTCGATCGTCCGTTGGCGCCCAGGTAACCGTCGGCACGTCACGAACCTCAGGGATGGGGCACCACCATGGCATTGCGCATCAGTGTCGATCTCGATGGTCTGCGCTGGGCCGATCTGTTCCGCTTCGTCGATCTGGCCCGTAACGGCGGGATCAGCGCGGAGGATCAGGTCGACGTCATCACCTACGGCAGCGACCCGATGTCGGTCAGCCTCTCCGCCCGCATCTACCCGGCGACCGAGAGCTTTATGGCCTCGGAGCAGCCGGAGGCGTCCGGTGATGGTCTGCGCGGTGCACCACTCTCGATCGCCCCTGGTAGCGCCACCCCCAATGGCTCGGGATTCGCCTACGACGGNGGTTCCGCCGAGCGGAACGCCGCCCAGAACGGCACGCATTACCCCGCGTTCGACAACGGCCAGGATCGCGCCGGCNCACCAGGCGGCGGCAGCCTGCCTCCGTACGGTCCCGGCTACGACGCGCCGACCGACCGGGGCGGTCCCGCGCCCGGCGGCCATTACCCCGCCTTCGACGGTCAGCCCGACCGGATGTCACCGAACGGTGGCGGTCAGTTCGCGGGATTCGAGCCATTTGATCGATCCGGACCGGGCAAGGAGCCCGGAGGTGCCCCCGGACAGGTCGAAAGTCCCTACATAGAGGAATTCGCCCGTCTACAGGAGGGTCTGATGCGCCAGGTTCGGCGCACCGACGAGGTCCGGCCGGACCGCTCCTGATCAGCGATTAGCCGCGCCGCGCCGCTGCGACTCCCGGGCCTCGGGCGGGACGTGACCGCGCATCCCTCGACCAGGTGGCCCGCCATCACGCTCACGGCAGGTGAGGAGGAGAAGACCGTCAGCGTCGCCCCGCACCGTTCGTCGGACGCGGACCGTGAGTCAGCCGTGACGGCACCCCCCATGGTTCTACGCCGTTCGCACCCTCTCGCCCGCTATGGTGCATGCTGCCTGTGATGGACGATCCGCGCCTTGCCGACGTCGAGCAATATCACGGGCGTTTGCGCTCCGAGCTCGACGTCATCGCGCGTGGGCCCGTTCTGGTCGGACCGAAGATCATAGAGCACATCCACTCTCTGATCACGCTCATCGATCTACATCAACCGAACNAGTTTGATCTCTGTCTGAGCTGCGACCGGCTCTGGCCCTGCGCCTCGATCATGGCCATCACCGGCATCTCGCAGGACGCCGGGGACGGCGGCCAGAACGGCGAGACCGAGCCGGGCTACGACGAGACCGAGGCCCAGAGCGCCGAGCGCGGCACCCTCGCGGTCGCCCATGCCACCGCGCCCGCCGCTGGCCGCCCCTCGTCCCCGTCGGCTGCCGGCTACCCGGCTGCCGGGTACGACGACCGGGAACAGAGCCGAGACGGCCGCTCCGATCGCGGAGCCGAGGACCAGCGCTTCGACGAGCCGCGGTTCGACGAGCCGCGGTTCAGCGAGCCGCAGTTCAGCGAGCCGCGGTCCGGCGAGCCGGAGTTCGACGACCAACGGTCGGACGACCGGCGGTTCGGCCCCCGCAGCGTCAGCGACCAGAGCTTCCACGACCCGAACTTCGACAACCCGCGGCCCGACGACCGCGCCTTCGACGACCGGCGCTTCGACGACCGGCGACCCGACGACCGGCGCTTCGACGATCACGATGCGGGCGGGCCGTACCAGGAGAGTCGACCGCGCGCCGGGCGGGGCCGCGACGATCGCGGCATCGACACCCATCCGGATGCCGGACGGGACCGCGGCTCCGTCCCGCCGCCTGGTCCGGGCCGTTCCCCGGCCGAGGTCGCGGCGCCGTCGCGCCTGCCGGGCACCCGACCCGCCGGCCCGCCGCCACCCGCCCGCCCTGGCCCGCCCACGCCGCCGCCATCGCCCCCGCCCTCGCCGCCGCTCTCCGCGCCGGGTCGGCCCGGCGGCACGCTGCCGGCGGTCGCGGCGTACGGCGGGACCATGCCCGGCGACGCCGACCGGTCCCCGGACCGAGCCCGTGACGGGTATTCGCCGGACCACGCCCGTGACGGCTATGCCGGCTACCCGTCGGCGGTCGCGCCCGGGCAGCCGACCCCGGCCCGGCCGACAGGCGCGACACCGCGGATCCCGGCACCACCCGGCCTGCCCCACCCGACCGGCGCGACGCCCAGGCTGCCCGGGATCGCCGAGGTGGGCCGGCGACCGGCCGCGGATGCCGGCCGCGACGACACGGTTTCGGGACGCCACTACGCGGCCCACCCGAACGGCACGGCGGCCCACCCGAACGGCACGGCGGCCCACCCGAACGGCACGGCGGCCCACCCGAACGGCACGGCGGCCCACCCGAACGGCACGGCGGCCCACCCGAACGGCACGGCGGCCCACCCGAACGGCACGGCGGCCCGGCCGGCGGCCGGGCCGCCGAACCTGCCCGGCACCACACCGCCCTCACCGGGAACGCGCCAACCCGGGGCATCCGGCTTCGCGCCGGCGCCCACGGCGACGGGCAGGCCGTCCTCGGCGCAGCCGCGGGCCACGGGCGCGGTTCCGATCGTGGGGGATGCCGGCCGGGAGCGGCCGGACGGATACGGCTCGGCGCTGCCGGGCCTGGCACCGCCCGTGCCCGCCGCCGGCCGACCGGTCCCACCGCTCGACGTCCCGGCGCGCCCGACCGGCGCTCAGCCCCGGTTGGCGGGCGGCGGCGTAGCCGGCCAGCGGCCGGACGGACCGCCGGACGCCTTCCCGAGCCAGGCCCGGCCGGTCGATCACAGCGCGCCGCCCGGATATCCCGATCGGGTGGCAGTGCCGGCGTCCCGCCCCGCACCGCCGATCTCCGGCCCGGTCGAGATGGCGGCGGCGCGGGCGAGCGGCACCTGGTCGCCCGGCCAGCACGCGCAGCCGACCCGCGCCGGCGGCCCGGCGGCCCGTGGCCCGGCGGACCCGGCCGGCGACGTGCCCGGCCCGCCTCGAGGACGCGACGCCGCCGGCCCGGCGGGAATGGGCCGGTCCGATGCTTCGGGCGGCCCGGGACGCCCGGACGGACCGGGCGGGCCCGGCCGAGCGGAGGGGCCACGCATGCGGGCCAATCCGGGAGGCGGCCCGAACCAGGACGGATCGCGGCTCTCGCCCGGCCGCGCCGGGGGCGGTGGTACGGCCACCCCCCGCCGCCACCCCCTGCCGCCGGGGGCCGACCGAGAACGGTCTGCCACGCTCGGCGGTGGCCCGCCGTCGCACCACGGCGACGTCCCCCTCGAGCGTCGGCCCGCGGGCGGGCACGCGGACGGCGATCTGCCCGGTCGTCCCGGCCAGGACGGCCAGGGATGGGCGGCCCCGGACCCGCGGGAGCGGTGGGGTCGAGGGCAGGCACCTGCGCCGGACCGGGCCGGGCCCCCCACCGGCGCGCCCCCACCGAACGGCCGATCGTCCTACCCGGCGCCCGCCGCGGGCCCGGTAGGTGCGGCGATGGGCGAGCCACGCCCGGGGAGTCCCGGCCGCGACCGTCCGATCGGGGCGGGCGGGTCCGGCACGCCGAATCCGCCGGGCCGCGGGCCGGACCCCCGCCCGGGGCGCCCGGGGCGGGCGGAACCGCCGCGCCGGCCGGGTGACCTCCCGGACCGGCCGGACAGGCTCCCGGACCGGTCGGAGACCGCGTCAGGCCGGGAGGCCGAGCTGTCCGCGGCGGCCGCGCGCATCGACCAGGCGCAGGTGGACGAGGTCACCCAGGCCTGGTTGGCACGCCGCGAATCCGTGCTGGACGGCATCGACGTCATCTGAGCCCCCGGTGGACCCCGCTGCGCCGCATGCCGAGCCGTGCCCGCGGCGCGTCGTGCCGCGGAAGGTCCCGTCGCGCGGTATCCAGATGCGGCACGTGGTCGTCAAGGCGACCGAGGGCCACGGACGGTGCAGGTTTGAGGTGGCGAGCGGTGTGGCAGGTACGCGTCGCCGGGCAGCTCGCCTGGCGCGAGGACGGCAACGGACGACGGAACCGTCCCGCCCGATTCCACGGAAGGTGAGGCGTGGCCGAGGCACTGACCGCACGCTTCGACCTGCCCGCCGATCCCCGGGCCGCCGGACGGGCCCGCCGCCTGGTCGCCGAACTGCTCGCCGCCTGGAGCCGCCCCGAGACCGTCGACGTCGCGCAGCTCCTCGTCAGCGAGGTCGTGACAAACGCCGTGCGGTTCGTCGGCGACCGCAGCGCGCTGTGCCTGAGCGTCGAGCTGCAGGCCGACCGGATCCGCATCGCCGTCGACGACGGGACCGCGCAGCATCCGGCGCTGAAGCCCGCCGGCGAGGACGACGAGTCCGGCCGGGGCATGCACCTGGTCGCCGCGCTGGCCCTGCAGTGGGGTGTCGTCGACATCCTGGACGGCCAGGGGCCGGGCAAGCAGGTCTGGTTCGATCTTCCCCGCCAGCCGGATCCGCCACGTCAGGAGGATTCGCTGGAGGTAGCCTGCGGCTCCTGACGGAGCTTCGAACGCCGCCCGGCATCGACCAGCCGAAGAAGTGTTAAAGCGGCATTTCTGCACATATCTCCCACATGTTTCCTACCGCGAAGCCGTGGCGGCCGACCTCGTGGCCCGCACCGGCACCATCGGATGATTTNTCCGCTCCCTGCGCCGACGACCGGAGTTAGTCAGGCCGACAATGCGGATGCTTCAGGTGTTGTTCAGCCAACTCGCGTACCGTGACCTGCGTCTCCATCGTCACGACCGTGACCACTGCTCCGGCCCTACGGGGGTTGTCATAGAGATCCCGGTCCTGCTCGGCGCGGAGAGCGCCCCCGTACCGACCGACCCGCCCGAGACGCTGCCCCGCCAGCGCCGCCGCCCGGCCAGGCCCGAGAACGTCGGGGCCGTGCCGGCGGAACACCCGGCCGGTGCCGTCGACCCCGACCGGCACGTCTTCGACGAGCCCCTCGCCGTCGGCCTGGCGCGGTCCCGGCGCCGGCCCCTGCTGTGCGGGATCGTCGTCGCGGCGCTGCTGGTCGTGCTGGCGGTGCGCTTCCGCGGGGACGCCGTCTCCCGGCTGTCCGGGGTGCCCGCCCCGCGATGGCACTGGCTCGCCGCGTGTGCCTGCTGCACGGCGCTGTTCTACGTCGCCAACGGCCTGTCCATGCGCGCGGCCAGCGGCCTGCGAGTGCAGCTGCGCACGGTGACGGGCGTCCAGGTGGCCGCCGCGGCGGCGAACCGGATCGTCCCCGCCGGCCTCGGCGCCATCGCGGTCCACCTGCGGTTCCTGGAGAAGCGCGGGATGACCCGGCCCGCGGCGCTCGCCGCCGTCGCGTCGATCAAGGCCGCGGGCGCGGTCTCCCACCTGGCCGGCATCGTCATCGTGGCCGGGACGCTCAGCGATTCGGGGATCGGCGCGGCGGTGGTCAGCCCGGTCCGGTCCACCCTCGAGGGGATCGGCGCGGGCCCGGTGCTGCTCGGCTGCGTGGTCGTCTGCGCGCTCGTGACCGGGACCGTCGCCCATCCGCGGGTGCGGGCGATGGCGCGTCCCGCCGTCCGGGCCTTCCGCGCTCATCTGTCGGTCCTCGCGCACTCCCCCGGACGCGCCACGGTCCTGCTGCTGTCCCAGGCCGGCACCCGCCTGTTCCAGATCCTGGCGCTGGCCTGCACGGTCTGGGCCTTCGGGGCCAGCATCTCGGTGATGTCGGTGGCCACCGTCTACCTCGTCGGCTCCATGGTGGCCGGCGCGGCGCCGACGGCCGGCGGGGTGGGCGCGCTCGAACCCGCGCTGGCCTTCGGGCTGGCGGCCGCCGGCGGCGACGCCGCGACCATGCTTGCCGCCGTCCTCGTCTACCGGGTGATCAGCTTCTGGCTGCCGGTCCTGCCCGGGATCGTCGCCCTGGCCGGCCTGCGGCGCAGCGGGAACCTGTAGCGCACGCCCGGCGGCGGGGGCCGACGCGGCACGGGGTCAGGCCGGCAGGTTGAGGGCCTCGACCACCGGCGCCTCGTGCTCGTGACCGAGCACCGACAGCCCACCCGCGTTCAGCACGAAGTACGCCCCTGCCCGGGGCGGCAGACCGAGCCAGCGGGCGGCGAGCACCCGCAGCATGTGCCCGTGCCCGACGAGCGCGACGTCGCCGCGCCCCAGCCAGGGGCGCAGCCGGTCCAGCACCGCGTCGGNCCGCGCGCCGACCTGCTCGGCGGTCTCACCACCGGGCACCGGCGCGGTCCACACCGTCCAGCCGGGCACCGTCTCACGGATCGTCGCCGTGGTGATTCCCTCGTAGTCGCCGTAGTCCCATTCGGCCAGGTCGTCCCAGCACTCCCGCGCGGTCTCGGAGGTGGTGACGAGGCCGGCGAGGTCGGCGGTGCGTCGAGCCCGCAGCCGCGGGCTGGTTGCGACGAGCCCGAAGGACCACGTCGACAGCCGAGCGGCCTGCCCGGNGGCCTGGCGTTCCCCCTCGGCGGTGAGCTCGACGTCCGTGCGGCCCGTGTGCCGACCGAGCCGGCTCCACTCGGTCTCCCCGTGGCGCAGCAGCACCACCCGGCCCGGCGGGACCTGTGCGGTCATGCGCGGCGGGAGGACCGCCGCCGCCGGCGCCGTACCCCGCCGGCGAACAGCAGCAGACCCCCGCCGACCAGGGCCACCCGATCCCACCGCACGACCCGCACGAGGGTCACGCCGCCGCTCTGGGACAGCCGGTTCACCCCGGACCCGCCGGCCCGGCCCCCGCCGGGGACCAGCACCCCGCCGGCCGTCGTGCCGGGACCCGCGGGTAGTTGCGGCGCGTCCGGGCCCGGGCCGAGCCCGAGCGCGGGGCCGTAGCGCTGCCGCAGCTCGGCAGCCCTGATCCGGAGCTGCTCCTGCGTGCGCTCGGCGATCCGGCGTGGACTGACGATCTCGGCGATCGAGTCGATCGTCTCGGCCAGTTCGGCGCGGGTCTCCTCGATCTGCCGCTGGATGACGGCCGGGTCCTGCGGCACGAATGTTGCCCTCTCGTCCGGTGCGGATGGCGGCGGTCACGGTGCGCGCCGATCGCTCGACGCCGCACCGCGGACGACCCCGTCAGGTGCGGCCCTGCTGGGCGCGGCCCTGCCGGGTGCGCCCCTGCCAGGNGCGACCCCCTCGGGTGCGGCCGGCCTGTTCTGATCGTGCCAGACCGACCACCCCCCGGCGAGGCGAAACGTCGAGTGGTCGCCAGGAGGTCTCTCACGTTTGCCCCCGCGTGCCGGCTTGCCCCCACTTCGGCGCCTGCCTCCGACCTGTCGCCCCCGGCCCGCGTCCGTGGATCAGCCCAGGCCGTCGACCGGCTCGCCGACGGCGGGCCGGACTGACCGGGGATCGCGAGGCGCCGGACATTACGCTGAGGGCTGTGCGCGGCGGTCGGCAACGGTCTGACCCGGGAGGGCATCGCCCCGGGCCGCCCAGTCCTGACCCCCCGCACCCGCGGCATCAACCGCGCCCACACCGCCCGCACCGCCCGCACCGCCCACAGCGCGGCGGCGTGCTCTGCGCCGTGGTCCCTCGCGGCGCTCTCGCCGGAGCCGCGTTCGCGGTGCCGGCGGTGGCCTGGGCACTGCTCGCTCACCTTCCGCTGACCGGCCAGGCGCCGCCGACCCGCCGGCTGTTCCTCGTCGCGCTGGTCGCCGTCCTGCTCGCCATCGCGGCCGAGATCGTCCGACCGGTCCTGGCCGGCCGCCGGGCCGCACCCGCGGCCCGGCACCAGCACGGCCCGCGCCGACGGATCGGCGGGCCGCGGACCTTCGGCGGCCTGCTCGCCGTCCAGGGCCTCCTGCACGCGGCGCTCGCCGCGGTCGGCTGCGGGGCCGCGCCACAGGCTGCGCGCGGCGATCGCCTGCTCGGCGTGCTCCTCTGCCACGATGGCCGCGCCGGCGCCGCATCGGCGGTGCAGGCCGCCAGGGCAGTGGTCGGCTCGGCGCTGCGCCCCGGGCCAACTGCTCCCGCGCAGGAGGCCGGTTCCGGGCTGGCGCACGTCGATCCGGCGCTGCTGGCGGCCGCCCGTCGGGTCGCGGCCGGGACCGGTTCAGCCGACGCGTCGGCCGCGGGCCACCGTCACGTCGACGGCCTGGCTGCGTTCGTTCCCGCGTCCGCCTCGGCCGGCGCGGCCGCCCTGGCGATGCTGCTCGCCCACGCCCTGGCCGCGGCGCTGATGTTCTGGTGGGCCCGACGCGGCGCGGAGGTGTTGGTGGCCGCCGGTCGGCTGCTGGCGTGCCGGCTGCCCACCCTCCAGGCGACCTCGCCGCGTGCGGCGCCGGCCCTGCGGTTCGCGCCGATCGGGCGAGCGGGATCGAGGGGGCGCCCGCGCCTGCTGTTGCTGCGTCATGCCGTCGCTCGGCGCGGCCCGCCGGTGCCGCTCGCCATCAGATCGTTCCGGGATGCGTGGCGGGTCGCCGCGGTCTAGCTGCGCTGCGCCGCGGGCCGGGCGGTGGGGCATCGCTGCGTTGCCTGTGCCGCCGTCTGGCTACCTGTGCGGGCCGTCTGTTGCCTGCACGGGCCGTCTGTGGCGTCGCCGCGCGTCCCGCTTTGCCTCATCAGTCCGTCAGCCCGTCACCCACGGCTTGTACGTCGATCATCTTTGATCACGCCCGCCGCCGGCCGGTGGCGATCCCGCGCGCCTGCGGCGCCCGCTCCTGGAGTGTCATGTCCCTGATCCGTCCCCGTCGCGAGGTCCCCGTCCGCCTCGGCCGGTCCACCTCCCGCCACGCGGTCCCACCCGTTCCCCTGTCCCCCCCGATCGGGCCGCCCCCGGCCACCCAGCCCTCCCCGGCCGGCCAGCCCTCCCCGGCCGGCCAGCCCTCCTCTGCCGGCTCGGCCGCCGCGGCCGTTCAGCCGTCGCTGCTCGCCCAGCCGTCGCCGGCGGCCGGTCGGCGACGGCCGCGGCGACTGTTCGCCATCCTCGGGTCGGCGTTGGCCGTCTCGTCGCTGTTGCTGGTCACCGCCTGCGCCGGTTCCGGAACGAACAACGGGGTGACCGTCGTCGACGCGGGCGACGGGGGCGATGACGGTCTGCACGGCACCGTTCCGGCGCAGCGGCTGGCCAAACCCGCCCTGAATCTGACCGATACCGACGGACGTCCCTTCGACCTGCGGGAACGGACGAAGGGAAAGGTCACCCTGCTGTTCTTCGGCTACACGCACTGCCCCGACGTCTGCCCGACGACGATGGCGGACATCTCCTCGGCACTCACCGAGGTCAAACCGGACGTACGGCAGCAGATCGCGGTCGTTTTCGTGACGTCCGATCCTGATCGGGATACCGGGCCGGTTCTCAGTCGTTGGCTTAGGCAGTTCGACGCGACCTTCATCGGTGTCCGTGGCACGTTCGACCGGATCCAGACCGAGGCCGAGGCCCTGGGCGTCCCCCTGGAGAAGCCCGAGGTCCAGGCCGACGGTTCCGTTCTGGTCACCCACGGCTCCCAGGTGATCGCCTTCTCCCGGGACGACCGGATCCGCGCGCTGTACCTGGCGGGCACGGGCGTCCAGGCCTACATCGACGACCTGCCCAAGCTGACCGCCGAGCGGTCCGGACCAGAAGCCCGGTCATGAACACGATTGCCTACCGCCTCACCACGCCGACGCAGCCGGCGAGCCGGGGCATCTCCACCGTCCTGCGTCTGGCCCTCGGCGCCGTCTGGCTCGTCGCCGGCCTGCTGAAGGTCAACGATCCGGACGGCATGCTGCGCTCGGTGCGGGCGTTTCGCATCCTGCCCGAGGCGCTGGTGCAGCCGGTGGCCTACGGCGTGCCGTTTCTGGAGATCGCCCTCGGCGTGCTGCTCGTCGTGGGACTCGCGGTGCGGGTGACCGCGCTGGTGTCGGCGCTGATGTTCGCCGTCTACATCGCGGCCATCGCCTCGGCGGCGGCCCGCGGCCTGCGCATCGACTGCGGCTGCTTCTCCTCCGGCGGCGACCTGACGGCCGACGCCCCCACGCACTACACCTCCGAGCTGGTCCGCGACAGCCTGCTGCTCGCCGCGGCCGCGCTGCTCGCCTGGCGGCCCGGCGGCTACCTCGCCGTGGACCGCATCCTCGACAAGCCGGTCAACGACCGTTCCAGGAGTGACACAGATGGCTTCGAGTTCTAAGACCCGCGGCAAGGGCGGGAACGGCCGCAACGTCCCGACCGCGACCAGGTCCGCCGGCCGATCCGCCGCCAGCTCCGCGGCCGGCTCCGAAGGCGGCGCCAGCTCCGGAGACGCTGTCAGCTCCGGAGGCGCTGTCAGCTCCGAAGGCAGTGCCGGCGCCCGCGGCGGTGCCGGGACGAGAGCGGCGGCAGGGCCGAGCTCCGCGGGGGCAGCCGGTGGCGGATCGGGTCCGGCTCGGCGGGGCAAGGCGGGCGCCGAGGACCGGCGGGCCAAGGCCGCGGCCGCCCGGGCTGCGGCGGCGGCTCAGGAACGGCGCCGGCGCAATCTGATCGTCGCCGGGGTGGTCGTCGTGGTGCTCATCGTCGCCGGCGTGATCGGCTTTGCCGTGCAGAACTCGCGGGAGGAGTCGAAGCCGGTCGTGCTGCCGGCCACGGCCACCGGGCGCGACAACGGCATCATCGTCGGCCAGGCGTCCGCCCCCGTGACGGTGGACCTGTACGAGGACTTCCAGTGCCCCGCCTGCGGGGCGCTGGAGACGCAGACCGGCCCGACGATCCGCGCCCTGCTCGATCAGGGCAAGATCAAGATTGACTATCACATGATGTCGTTCCTCGGTCCCGAGTCGAAGCGGGCGGCGAACGCGGCGGCCGCCGCGGCGAACGAGGGCAGGTTCCGCCAGCTTCACGACGTTCTGTACGCCAACCAGCCGGAGGAGAAGACCGGCGGCTTCACCAACGACACCCTGCTCACGCTCGGTGCCAAGGCCGGCCTGACCTCGCAGGCCTACAAGGACGCCGTCAACAACGGCACCTACGACGGCTACGTCGCCAAGGTCGACAGCGACGCGTCGAAGGCCGGCGTCGCGCAGACGCCGACCGTCGAAATCGGCGGCAAGCAGCTCTCCGGCACCCAGCTCACCCCCGACGGCTTCCGCGCCGCCGTCACCGCCGCGAGCTGACCGGGTCCCCGGCCAGGGCGAACGGCCAGCCCGCGCCGCGCCGGCCGTCTCCTTCCCCCTGGAAGGAACGGCCGGCCGCGGCCGCGCGTGCTGCTCCCTGGCCTCGGGGGACGGGGGCGGTTTGCCGTTCCGCGCAGGCCACGACTACTTTTCGGGCCATGACTGAGACCGCCAGCGCCGCCCGTCTCGCCCCCGGCGACCCCGCTCCAGACTTCACCCTGCCCGACGCCGACGGCAACGAGGTGTCGCTGTCGTCGTTGCGGGGCCGCCGCGTCGTCGTCTACTTCTACCCGGCCGCGTCGACGCCGGGCTGCACCAAGCAGGCGTGCGACTTCCGGGACAGCCTCGCCCAGCTCAACGACGCCGGCATCGACGTCCTCGGGATCTCCCCCGACAAGCCGGCGAAGCTGGTGAAGTTCCGCGACAACGAGTCGCTGACGTTCCCGCTGCTGTCCGACCCGGAGCGCAGCGTCCTGAAGTCCTACGGCGCGTTCGGCGAGAAGACGATGTACGGCAAGAAGACCGTCGGCGTGATCCGCTCGACGTTCGTCATCGGCGCCGACGGCCGGATCGAGGTGGCGCAGTACAACGTCCGCGCGACCGGCCACGTCGCCAAGCTCCTGCGCGACCTCAACCTCGCCACCGCCTGACCAACCCGCGCCGCTCCCCTCGCCCGCCACCCGCCGCCGCCACCTGCCCGGCCGCCGCCGCCACCCGCCCGGCCGCCNCCGCGCCGCGCCGCCGCTCGCCGCCTGCATATCCAGAGGGATAAGTCGGACACGGAACCCTCTGGATAAGCAGGGAGGTGCACGCAGCGCGCCGGGGTTGGCCCGCGGGGTTCTAGCTCGCCGGCCGCAGATCCCAGCGCAGCAGCACGTTCTCCGGCCGCCGCGGGTCGACCAGCACCGGGATGCNCCGTGGCCGACCGGAGGAGGNGATCGCCGCGCGGCTGAGATCCATGTCCGCGTCGGGCACCACCGCGCTGCGCACCACCGGATACGGCGCGCCCCCCGGCCGATCGACGAGCAGGTGCACCTCGGCGACGGCCCGGCCGTTCACCCGCACGCCTGTGTCACACAGCGTGTCCACGGTCGCGGTGGTGGCCTGCCCGGAGTGGATCAGCGTCAGCGCCCGGTTGCGCTCCAGCAGGGCACGCTGGGCGGCGTGCCGGGGCCCGGACCGCCCCATGCGCGACACGATCCGCGCGGCCCCGTCGGCCGCCGCCGCGTCCGCCACCGTCTGGTGCGCGCCAGGAGGAGCCGCCGCCGCGAGATGCCGCCGGGCACCTCGGGTTCTGTCGCCCTCGTCGAGGTCATCGTCGACGGCACCCGCGGGCACACCGTCCGAGCCCGACTGCCCCTCGGCGACCGTAATACCAGCGGAATCGGCCGGTGGGTCGTCCGAGTCAGACCCGTCGCCAACGACGTCGACGACGACACGGCCGACGGAGGNGGACGGGATGTCGATGGGTGNAGCGCCGGTCGAGTCCGCGGTGGGCACGGCGGTGTCGGTGGGCACGGCGGTGTCGGTGGACGCGCCGCCGGTACCCGGGGCCTCCGTCGTGGTCATTTGTTGTCGTCTCCCAGTCGTCCTCGCGCGGACCGGCGCACGCACCAGCCTGCCGCCGGACTACCACCCGTGCGGGTCGGGCTGGCGACAGCGAGACCGCCGCGCCTGTCGGCAAGGCGACCGTCGGACCAACGATGGCGGCCGACGACGCGAACCCTGTTGACGGCCCGGTATGTGTCCGGCTCCCATCCCCTCAAACCCCGCGAAACAGAACGAGACGCATCTGGACGGACCTCGCAGCGCACGGTGACCGCCGATCGACGCTTCGGAGGGCCGCCATGCCACCGTGGTGCCGGTCCTCGCTACCCTGGAAGCCACGCGGGAGTGGNGGAATGGCAGACGCAGCAGGTTTAGGTCCTGCCGCCCTAGGGCGTGGGGGTTCAAGTCCCCCCTCCCGCACCCGCTCCAGAGCGTCTACGGATTGTCGCTAGCTCGCGGTCGGCGCCACGCGACGACCGCGAGCAGTGGACAAGTAGCGCGACTAGTTCGCGGGTGGTAGCAGCCGCACCGCCATGCTGAAGAACCCACCGCCGGAGACCTGACGGACCCCGGACAGTGCGAGCNCCTTCACCGGTGATTCGCGGGTGGTTTCGGTGCCGTCTCCCAACGGGTAACGGCCCCACGCCCATACCGTGCCATCCGAGAGCAGCGCCAGGCTGTGGAGGTTTCCGGTAGCAATCTGGGTGACCGACCTGGGTCCCTGAGCGGCCCCGGACCCCTGAGCGGCGGAGGTCGTGGCGCCCGCCGGCGGTAGTCCGGGTATCCGCACCGGCGTCACGCGGTCCGTCCTCGTGCGGTCCCCCAGTTGTCCGCTGCTGTTGTCACCCCACGCGAACANCTGACCGGAGGAGAGGCCGGCGCCGCCGAGCAACGCCAGGCTGTGGGTCTCACCGGCAGCAATCCGAGCGACCCCGGTCAGCCCGGCAGCTCGCACCGCCGTGGTGGAGTCCCTCGTGGTCCCGTCACCCAGCTGCCCGTTCCGGTTCAAGCCCCAGCCCCAGACGGCGCCATCGCCGCGCACCACCAGACTGTGACCACCGCCGGCAGCGATCTGGGTGACGCCGGTCAGCCCCGAAACCTGCGTCGGCGTGGAACGGCTGGTGGTGCTGNCGTCGCCCACCTGCCCGAACTCGTTGTCGCCCCAGGCCCACACGGTGCCGTCGTTGCGTAGCGCGAGGCCATGCGCCGCGCCGGCGTCCACCTGGGTGATGCCGGCCAGTCCCGAGACCTGTACCGGTGTGTTGCGGCCCCTGGTGCTGCCGTCGCCCAGCTGTCCGTAGCTGTTTGCACCCCAGGCCCAGACCGTGCCGTCGGACCGCAGGGCGAGCGTGAAATGGCTGTTCGCGGCGATCTGGGTGATGCCGGTCAGCCCGGACACCGGTCCCGGCGTGCGGCGGTCCGTCGTGGTTCCATCACCCAACTCCCCGTTGAGGTTGAGGCCCGAGGTCCACACCGTGCCGTCCGAGCGCAGCACCACACTGTGATAGCCGCCGGCGGCGACCTGGGTGACGCCNTCAGTCAGTCCGACCACCTGCACGGGCGTGAGGCGCGTTGTCGTNCTCCCGTCGCCCAGCGCCCCGTCGGGGTTGAAACCCCAGGCCGCAGCACCGATGTGGTCGGCGGCGGTGGACGCGGCCACAGCCGGCCCCACCGGCGCGAACAACGCCGTGGCCCCCACTGCCACCGCCACCGCCCGGATGGCGCGCCCACGCCTGCGTGGCCATCTGCCAGCCGACCGCCCGTCGTGCACCGGCGAGTCCGAACGAACACCTACCGCGCTCACCATGATCCTCCCTCGACGTAGCCCTTCCACCACCGCCCGGCGGCGGAGCCAGACCCACGGCTGCGGTCCGGGCGGGCATAATCCGCACGGATTCAGCCTGGGTTGGGTCCTCCTGGGTGAGCCGTGACGTAGCTGTGACGCCCCTGTGCCGCCGTGATGCGCGGAAANCCCCGCCACGGTCAATCCCCGCCACCGGTGGGCGCGGGGTCTGNCGCATTGGCGAGGACGACGAGGAGTGCCGCAGCCTGATGAAAGAGTTCATCGAGGCGGAGCCGACCCTGTGGAGTGAGGACATCGGCGACTAGCCGGAGCGGCGGGCGACATCTGGCGCTCAGCACCGGACCAGGTCCGGCCTGACGTCGACGAGTTCGTCGCCAGGCCGGACCGATTCCGGTCAGGTACCCGTCAGGTACCGGTCAGGTACCGGTCAGGTACCGGTCAGGACAGCGGGTGGTTCAGGCGGAGGAGGAGGATCTTGCTCTTGACGCCGGAATCCTTGAGCTGGCCGGAGGTGTCGAAGGTGCCGAGGCCGAAGTCGTTGTCGTTGGCGACGGCGATGGTGCGGGGGCCGAGGACGGCGACGCCCTCGATCTTGTCGGGCATGCCGGGGACGGCCTCGAGGTCGACGGCGAGGCGCTTGGGNAGGACCGTGACGCCGGCCGTGGCCGGGTCGGCGAGGGACTCCAGCGACGGCGAGGTCGCGGCGCTGTCCCACGTGGTGCCGAGGATGTTCGTGGCCTTACGCAGGTCGACGGTGTAGAGGCGGGCGACGGGGTCGGTGCGCTCGTCGACGAGCAGGGTGTGCTCGTCGACCGCTGCGAGCGAGGAGATCTTCATCGCGGACGGGTCGCCGTCGGCGCTCGGGTCGAAGGTCCTGACGTCCTCGAGGCGGTAGACGAACTCGCCGGTCACCGTGTTCTTCGCGGTGTCGAACCGGAAGATCCGGGTGGTGCGGGACGCCTCGCCGGTATCGGTGTCCGGCACCAGCAGCGGGCTCTGCACGGCCAGGTAGAGCGTCCGGCCGTCGGGCGCCAGCGCGATGCCCTCGAAACCGCGGTTGATCTTACGGTCGGTGAGGATCGCGGGCAGCGACGGGATGACGGGATAGTCCGTCCCGGTCAGCTTCAGGCCGGCGGGGACGTACCGGGCCAGNACCTTTCCGCGGGCGCTGATCCGTAGCAGGGACGGGCTGTACTCGTCCACCAGCCAGAACTCGCCGCTGCGCGTGCGGACGAGGCCCTCCGTGTCCAGACCGTTCGGGTTGAACGGGAGCTTCGTCTGGGCGTCCCAGGTGTAGGGGGTCTCGTCGAAGCCNTCGATGTTCGACAGGCCGGTGACGGGTGCTCCGTGCGCGGTGGTGATCGGCAGGGATTCCAGGACCTTGATGGCCGATCCGTCGACACGGACCTTGAGGATGGCCGGGTCGAAACCGGGGACCGGGAAGGTACGCCGGTTCTTGCCGGCCACCTTGATCTGCCCGTTCGGACCGCGGTCGGTGACGGTCCAGAACTCGTTCGGCCGACCGGCCGGGTACAGATCACTGCCGATGCCNCCGAGGTTGACGCCGCGGTCGGTGTCCACCGAACCGGGGATCAGCCCGTTGGAGAACTCGGCCAGTCGGGTGTCCGGCAGTGTTCCTGTCGCCACCACCGTCGNCACGGTCGACCCGCTGCTCGCCGAAGCGGNCGACGCGATTCCCTGCCCCGCGACGAGGCCGAGCGGCACCGTCAGTGCCAGGCCCGCGACCGCCCATCCACGAAGTCGTCTCGATGCCACGACACTCCCCCCTGATTCCCGCATCGGAATCTCCCGTCGTTTCCCCAGGTACCGACCGTCGACACGGCCGACAACGGACGCTAGGGCCCGGNGATGGACATCCGATGAACCGCAGCCGTCCGGCGACCCTCCGCACTACGACCAACGGACGGAAACGCCCTTGTCACACGCCGCGCAGACGCACGCGGGGATGCATCCGAGAACCGGAACGAGGGGCGCGGACATTACCCGGCATGGGGCGACGATGACGGGTGCGGGGGATGAGGCCGATGGGGACGGGGACGAGGCCCTCCTGGAGCAGGCCGGGCGAGGGGACGGAGCCGCCTTCGGGCGCCTGTTCCGCGCGCATGCGGACGCGGTCTACGCTTACTGCTTCCACCGGCTCGGGACGTGGAGCGCCGCAGAGGACGCGACGTCGGTCGTCTTCCTGGAGGCCTGGCGACGGCGCGCCGACGTGGTGACGGTGTCGGTGTCGGGGTCGGGGACGGGGTCGCTGCGGCCCTGGCTGCTCGGGGTGGCCACGAACGTGATGCGCAACCAGCGGCGGGCGGCCCACCGGTACGACGCGGCGCTGTACCGGCTGCCACCGTCGTCCGCGGAGCCGGATCACGCCGACGAGGTCGCGGCCAGGCTGGACGACGAGCGGCGGATGCGGGAGATCNTTCGCGANCTCGCGACGCTGGACCGCGGTGCGCGGGAGGCGATCGTCCTGGTCGCGTTGGAGGGCCTGACCTACCCGGAGGCGGCGGTGGCCCTCGGCGTTCCGGTGGGGACGGTGCGTTCGCGGGTGGCCCGGGCCCGCAGGCGGTTGCGGCACGGCGTGCCGACGGTGGCGAGGGCATCCGACGACGCCGTGACCGGTTCCATGCCGGAGCCCTGGGATCGGACGGCAATCAAGAATCGGCCGGGCCCGAAGGCGGTGCGAGATGTCTGATCCGGGACGCATGCGGCCACCGCTGCCGCGGTCGATTCCCACGCGGCGCCTGGAGCAGCGGTCGGCGCTGCTCGAACGTCACGTTCGCGCGTCCCAGGAACCCGCACCGCGGTGGCCGTGGCCACCCCGGTACTTGCGGCGCTCGCAGGTCTGGTGGCGGCGGAGAAGGGTGCTGGTGCCGGCCGTGGCCCTGGCCGTCTGCTGCCTCGCCGCCGCCGGCTGGGGGCTGCGGCCCGCTGGGCTGGCCACCCGGGCCACCGCAGTCGGCTGCTACTCGGCGGTCAGCCTGACCAGCGACACCGCCGTCCTCGGTGGGCAGGCGGCGGCAGACCCGGTCGCGGCATGTCGGGACATCTGGCAACGGCCGGGGCCGGGCACGGGCGCAGGGGCGGGTGCCGGCTCGAGGCTGGGTCCGAACACGCCCGCGGCGGCCTGCCTTCGTGCGAACGGGAGCATCGCCGTCTTTCCCGCGACAGATGCCTGCGCGTCGCTGGAACTCCGCCCGTTCGCGGGGGTGTCCGACGCCGCGCGGCGGTTCGCGGCGTTCCAGCGCGAGGCGGTCGACATCGTCGCCGCCGACCACTGCCGCCCCCGTGGGCAGATCGTCGCGGTCCTGCGGCAGAAGTTGGACGACTACGGGCTGCGTACCTGGTCGATCGACGACAGCGGATTCGGTCAGCCGTGGGCACGGGGCCGGCCCTGCGCCGGGCTCGCGGTCGACCACGATCGGTCGCGCGTGGTCATCGTGCCGATGCCGTGACCAGTGGGGCGGGCGGCGCGAGCCGGACGGGCAGGGCCTGCCAGCCGTGGACGATGAAGGAGGGGGCCTGCGGCAGGTCATCCGCCGGCGTGGCGAGGGCGAGGCCGGGAAAGCGGGCGAACAGGGCGGGCAGGGCGTACCCGGCCTCCAGCCGTGCCAGCGGGGCGCCCAGACACCGGTGGACGCCGACCCCGAACGCGAGGTGGTCGGCCGCGTCCCGGCCGGGCTCGAACCGGCTGGCCCCGGGGCCGTGGTGGCCGGGGTCGTGCCCGGCGGCGAGGATGCCCGCGACGATCGCCGCCCCGGCGGGGATGGTCACCGCGCCGGTGTCGATGTCCGTCACGGCGAAGCGCAGCGGGATGTTGGCGATGCTGGGCGCCCACCGCAGCGTCTCCTCGACGACCTGATCCCAGGTGATCTCCCCGGCGCGCAGCCGACGGAGCTGGCGATCGTGGGTCAGCAGCGCGTGCACGGCGTTGCCGAGCAGATGCCGGGTGGTCTCGTGACCGGCGCTGATGAGCAGGAGCAGGGTGTCGAGCAGCTCCCGGTGCGCCAGCCGGTCGCCGGTGACCGCGTCCCGCACACCGATGAGCTCGCTGGTCAGATCGTCACCGGGTTCGCGCACCTTCCTCTCGACGAGGGTCGCCAGGACCGACCGGGTACGGCCGAGGTTCGCGGCGGCCTGCTCCGAGCTCACCGTCGTGTTCATGATCTGCTCGACGACGTGGGCGAAGTCCGGGCGCATCCGGTCCGGGATGCCGAACAACCCGCTGATCACCGCCAGCGGCAGCGGCTGCGCGAAGGTGCCCACCAGGTCGACGACCGACCCGGCGGACCCGGCGGACCCGACCGACCGGGCGGACCCGACCGACCCGGCGGACCCGACCGACCCGGCGGACCCGACCGACCCGACCGACCCGACCGACCCGGCGGACCCGGCGGCCCGGGCTGACCCGGCGGCCAGGTCGTCGAGCAGCCGCTCGGTGACCGCCACCACGGCGGGACGCAGCAGCTNGGTGCGCCGGGCGCTGAAACTCGGCGCGACCAGCCGGCGCAGCCGGGCATGATCGACACCGTAGGTGCTGAGCATGTTCACCACGCCCACCCATTGCAGGACCCAGCCCCATTCGGGCCGGCGGCACGCCTCGTCCCACTGCGCCCAGTGACGGCGAGGGTCCTTGCTGACGCGCGGATCGAGCAGCAACGCGCGCAGCAGCGCGTGCTCGTTGACGGCGTACGCGGGGATGCCGCCGGGCAGGGTCACCTCGGCGACCGGCCCGCGGGCACGCAGGGCGGCGGCCTCCGCGACGAGGCTCGGCCCCGCTGCGGCGACGGACAGCGGCTGGACGTGAACCACGCCGATCCCCCCGCCTCTGGTCGGATGCGCGCGGCCGGCCGGGACGGCACCCGGCGGGCGTCGCGCACCGATGTCCGCGATCCCCGACCACGGGGTGATGCCCGCCGGTGGCGGTCAGCGCACCTGGCCGAGCCGGACCAGGGTCGTCGTCCCGGGCAGCACCGGCGCGTGGCAGTGCCCGCACACCATCTCGGGATGGAGCTCGGCGCCGCAGTCGTGCTCCCACCTGGTAGGCCCCGGGCCGTCGGTGACGTAGCGGTCGCCCCACTCCATCAGTCCGAGCAGGATCGGCCGCAGCGCGCGGCCGGCCTCGGTGGGGACGTACTCGTAGCGCGGCGGATGCTCCTGGTACCGCACCTTGGCCAGCACCCCGCGCTCGACGAGGGTGCGCAGCCGCGCCGCGAGGATGTCCCGGCTCGCCCCCGTGTTGCGGGCGATCTGGTCGAAACGGCGCTCACCGAGCAGCACCTCGCGCAGCGCGAGCAGGCTCCACCGCTCCCCGACGACTCCGAGCGCGTTGGCGATCGAACAGTCCCGCCCGGCACCGGCCATGGTGACCATCCCCTCGACCGCACGCTCCGCAGTCCGACCCGGCCCCGCCGCCCGAATCTCCCGGGCAACCGGCGGAAGGTGTCGGTCCGGTAATCAAACTTATCACCTCCCGACGGGCCAGCGACCAGTAACAGCGACCAGTAACGCAGTCACCGTGCGCGATGAGCCGAAACGTCAACGGCGCCCCGCACCTCGCGGTAGACAGGACCGTGGAGCCACCAGCCACCGAAGGAGTCCTGCCATGACCACCGCGGGAGAGGACCGGCGACCGGTGCGGAGCCGGCGGGACGGCCCAACGATGCCAACGACGCTGAGGTGCCTCGGGCCGTCGCCGGACCCGCCGTTCGAGCGGGTGACGAGCGCGTCGGTGGTGGCGGTCACCGACGACGGCCGACTGGTCGTCGCCGAGCTGACCCGCGGACTGGACATACCCGGCGGGCATGTCCAGCGCGGCGAGTCGTCGATCGACGAGACCGTGCGGCGGGAGGCGTGGGAGGAGGTCCGGGCCCGGCTCGGCGTCCTGCACCCGGTCGAGGTGATCGAGTCCGACTACTTCGGCGCCGACGACTGGACCTACATGGTGATCCGCACCGCCCGGGTCACCGAGCTCGGCCCGTGGGAGACCACCCACGAGTCCGCCGGCCGGATGCTGATCGAACCCGAGGACTTCCTGCGGCGCTACCGCGGCGGGGACCCGGCGCTCATGCGCCACCTCGTGACCACCGCCCTCGCCGCCCTCCCCGCCCCCTGACCAGGACCGGCCGNACGGGTGGCCAAACGCGTTGGCCTCCCGTGCAGGCTCACGCCGGCAGGTCACACCACTGCCTCAGCCAGGCCCCCACCGCCGGGGCCCCGTCACCACGCCGTTCGCGCACCGTCACCAGCCTGTCGACCGCCTGAAGGCACATCCGCTTCCAGCAGGCGGCTCGTTTCTCCGGCGAGGACTCGATCACCGGGATCGAGATCTCCTCGGTGGCGTGCAGATTGTGCAGCGCCGCCGCCAGCCCGGTCCCACCGTCCGCGCGGCTGCCGGGCGAGGGCTCGGCGATCGTCCCCGGCCCGCCGGCGAAGCGCAGCAGACTGCGGCCGTCGCACGCCTGGCACTCGCAGACGAGCAGCCGATCCTGATGGTCGTCTGCCAGTTCCCGCAGCCGCCCAGCCGGGACGTACGTGAGCAGGTCCGGGACGAACAGGTGGGGATCGGAGGAGGCTCGTCCTCCACCCCCGGGCCACGACTGGTGCCGCGTCGAGGGGAGAAGCCCCACCGCTCCGAGAGCCGCGCCGTGGGCCACCGCGCCGATGGCCGAGACGTCGCAGCGGATGAGGCCGATCGGGACCGGTCGCGTCTCCCGCAGCAGGGCCACCAGGCCGGCCACGGTCCCGGCGCGATCGAGCGGATTGCTCCGGTGGGCGAGGACGATGGCGACCGGCCGGTCTNCCGCGATGATCTCCTTGATGAGGGTGTCCAGGCCTCCCGACAGCAGCCAACCGAGCGGCAGCGCAAGCACCACGACACCCGGCTCCGGGGCACCCAGCGCCAGGACAAGGGCGTCCCGGTCCGCCACGGCGATGACCGGGCCGCCCAGCAGCCGAACCGGGCTGGCGGACGAGCCCGGCCACGCGCCGACACCCGGCAGATCAGCCGCGACGCCGCCGGTCAGGTCCAGACCCGGCGGTGCGCTGGCCCCGTCCCCCTCCGCGGCGGCCTGCTCGGCCGTGCGGTACGTGGCGGGATCGACGAGCACAGGCTGGTTCCGGTACCGGATGCCGATCACGGAGCGGTCGGATCGGCCGGCGACAACCGCGCCGCCGACGATCATCAGGGCCTCGTCCAGCAAGGAGAGGCCACTGTCGGTGAGGTAAGGCAGAACTGATCCGTCGGGGACCGGGTGGAAAGCCGCCGCCGATCCGGGCGGACGAGGAGCGAGCATCGAAACACCGCCGCCTCACCAGAGGATCTACCAATGAACGACTACTCGATGAATTGTAATCATTTCATTGCATCAGGTGAGCGATTCGACTCGTTCCGTGCGCCCCCGCCGCGACCGCCCGCGTCAAGGTCCGGACGGCCCTACCCGGTGACTACTCAAGGCTGCCGAGGTTGGGCCGCGGCGATGTGACGCGAGTCTCGCGAGACGCATTACAGTGATCTATAGTGAGGTCACACAGTGTCACTCACAATGTGGCGACGGTGAGAACTTCGCTGCCGATGACTGCGTCGCGGAGGTGGAGCCATGTTCGGTCTGACGGTGNGCTTCGAGGTTCGCCCGGACACTGNGGACGCGTTCGACGCCCTGGTGGCGCAGACGGTGCCCCTCATCGCGGAACGGGAGCCCCGCACGTTGATCTACACGACGCACCGCGTCGCCGGCGACCCGAACGCCCGGCTGTTCTACGAGCTCTACCGGGACCGCGATGCCTTCGAGGAGCACGAGAACCAGCCACACATGCACCGCTTCGCCGCCGGCCGGCAGTCGCTGCTGACCGGACCGCCGCGCATCGAGTTCATCACCTTCACCGCCGGCACCGGCGTTCCCGTCGCCACCGACGCCTGACGGCCCGGCGACCCCCGGCCACTCTGCCTGTCGGTGGCGGGCCAGACTGCGGTGTGTCACCGACAGAAGCGTCCGAATTCCGGCAGTCAGGAGCGTGACGGATGAGGATCGGATTCATCGGCCTGGGCGGGATGGGCGTCGCCATGGCCCGCAACCTGGTCGCTGCGGGCCACACCGTGCTGGTCTGGAACCGCTCCCCCGGGCCCGCGGCCGAGCTGGCCGCGGCCGGCGCCGTCGCCGCGAGCATCGAGGAGGCGTTCGCGACCGGGACCGTGCTGAGCATGCTGGCCGACGACCAGGCCGTGACGGAGCGCCTGCTCGACCCCACAGTGCTGGCCGCGGCGCCCGCCGGCGCCCTGCACGTGAACATGGCGACGATCAGCACTGCCCTGGCAGAACGCGCCGCGCGCGAGTACGCCGAACGGGGGCTGCGCTATCTCGCCGCGCCGGTGTTCGGNCGGACGGAGNCCGCGGCCGCGGGCAACCTCACCATCGTGACCGCCGGGGAGCCGGCGACGATCGCCGAGGTGCAGCCGCTCTTCGACGTCCTCGGCCGGCGCACCTGGACGGTCGGCGAGGCGCCGGCGCACGCCAACCTGGTCAAGATCCTCGGCAACTACCTGATCGCATGCTCCATCGAGGCGATGGCCGAGGCGACGACCGTGATCGAGGCGGGCGGGTTGGACCCGGCCCTGTTCATCGAGGTGCTGACCGACAACCTGTTTGCCGGCCCGGTCTTCGCCGGCTACGGCGGCATGATCGGGAAGAGGAGCTACGAGCCGGTCAACTTCCGGCTGCCGCTGGGATTCAAGGACGTCGGCCTCGCGCTGGCCGCGGGCCAGGAGCGCAACGTCCCCCTGCCCTTCGGCGGCGTGCTGCGTGACGCGTTCATCGAGGCACTCGCGCACGGCCAGGGCGAACAGGACTGGTCGGCGGTCGCCGAGACCTCCCGCCGCCGCNCCGGGCTCGTCTGACCCGACTCCGGCGGGTCGGGCGCTCGGGTGGCCGCCGACTACGCGAGGCCCGGCGAAAGCCGTCCCAGGATGCGGTGTCGCAGCCCGCCGGGTCGCAGGCTGAACGGCGACGAGTCCACCCGGTCGGCCCGACGGAAGTCCGGGTGCGCGCTCGCACCCGCCGTCCCGGCCGACTCCGCCGGTGCGCGTCGGCGGGCGCCGCTCGCCGCGTGCCGCCCGCCGACGGAGCACCGGTGAGCGGCCCCGAGCCGTCCCCGGCCCGCCCGGCCCGCCCGGGCGCTGGGCGCAGAGCAGGAATGACGATGAGCGCAGCTCCGTCCCGACGTCCCGCCCCGACCTCATGACCAGGGCCGTCACCTTCGCGGTCCTGGTGGTGACCCTGTTCGCGGCCCACCAGCTCGCCGATCACGTGCTGGGCCAGACCGACGCCCAGGCCCGGTTGAAGACGACGCCGGGCCCGGCCGGCTGGGCGGCGTTGGGACGCCATCTGGCCGCGTATCACGCGGTCGTCGTGGTGATGGTGACGGTGGCGGCGGTCGGGCTCGACCTACGGCTGTCCGCGTTCGGGGCTGTCGCCGGGCTGGTGATCTCGGTGGTCAGCCACGCGCTGTGGGACCGCCGGGCCGCGGTGCGCTGGCTGCTGACCAGGACGGGTGGCGGNGACTTCGCCGAGCTCGCCGACAACGGCATGAACGGCATGTACCTGGCCGACCAGTCGCTACACGCGGCCTCGCTGTGGCTGGCCGCGCTGGTCACCGTGCTGCTGTGAGCCGTGCGCCCGCCGACCTGGGCAGACCCGTCCTACCAGCGATCGTCGTCGGCACCGTCGCGGCCGGCGTAGTCCCAGCATGACGACCACTCGTCAGCGCTGGGTTCGGCGGCGAGGTCACCGCTCGGCCAGTCGAACCCGACCGGGGCGAAGCCGAACGACGACGAGCCACCGGCGGAGTCGGAGTGCGCGGGCTCCGACCGCTCGGCGGCCCCGGACGCCGAAGCGAACGCCGAGCCGACAACATGCGGGATCACGAGCCAGGCAGTGATGTTGACCCCCACGACGACGAGGATGATGACGAGCGGGACCAGGTAGCTGTATGCGGGTGGGAGCACGAGCGCCACGGTGACCAACCCTGCCACCAGAAGGGCGACGCCCGCGGCGCCTGCAGCGAGGAACCGTGCCATAGCCATGTTCCTATCGCCCTCGACAGGGCTANGACCTCGATCGACGCCAACCCGACAAGCTGGGAGGGCGGTTTGACGGTGATCATCCCGCTTGCTCCGTCCGTCCTGGGGCGGCGGCCGCGACGCCGCGGTCAGCGGCGGCACCGGACCCTGGCAGCGGCGCTGGTGACGCCCCGAAATCTCCCACTGGCGCTCGATGACCTGCCCGCCCACGGCAGCGACAATCACAGCATCTCGTCATGGTAGGGGCACTGGGGGACAGCGGGGAACGACCCACAACCTGAAACGCGGACGGATCGCGCCCACCGGCGCGGCGCTGCGGACCGACCCGCGACCCGACCGGCTGGCCGGACGGGGGCACTCCGGCGCCGCTGCCCGCGCGGCACGGACATTGGCCCGACGGTGCCGGTCAGGGCATCTCCCTGGATGCCTCGACCGGACGCCGCCGAGCTCGAGGATGCGACTGGGGCATCGCGGTTCGGGGACGGATGGGAACGACCCGGACACCTCAGCCGCGTCCTCAACCTACCTGGTCGATAGCTTTTAGTCACTGATCGATTACAGGCAGTTCTAGCGTACACCCCGTTTGAGGTCCCTGTACCCGTATGCCGCTGCCAGTCGGGCACCTTTCGTCGCGGGAGGACGAGCCCGCACCGGATCGTTCCCGACCCGATCGGCCGGAATTTGCGAATTCCCCTGCGGCCAGGGGCCACCGAGGGGATGTCGACCCCGCCACACATCGTCCGGCCCCGGCACACCGGGGCCGGAGCATGGGTAGCAACGACGTATGACACGCGGCGAGGCAACCCGAAGCGCCGGACAGATCGCCACGATGTGCGACTTGCGCATGCTGTCCCGTATTGGACAAAGGTTTCGTGATGACAGCCACAGGGTGAGCATCGGGTTTCCGGCTTAGTCTGATCGCTCATGAGCGGCGCGCCGGTCGGGGTGTTCGACAGCGGAGTAGGCGGTCTCACGGTGGNGCGCGCCATTCTGGACCAGCTTCCGCATGAGCCGTTGNTCTATCTCGGCGACACCGGACGGGCACCCTACGGACCACGCCCCATCGCCGAGGTACGCCGCTACGCCCTCGAGTGTCTTGATCGTCTGGTCGACGAGGGGGTGAAGCTGCTCGTGATCGCCTGCAACACGGCCAGCGCGGCGTGCCTGCGCGACGCGCGGGAACNCTACAGCGTCCCGGTCGTTGAAGTGATCATGCCGGCGACCAGACGCGCGGTGGCGGCCACCCGCAGCGGTCGGGTGGGCGTCATCGGCACGGTGGCCACGATCGGCAGCCGCGCCTACGACGACGCGTTCACCGCCGCCGCGGGCGTCGACCTGACCGGCGTCGCCTGCCCCGCGTTCGTGGACTTCGTCGAGCGGGGTATCACCTCTGGGCGGCAGCTACTCGGACTGACCGAGGCATATCTCGCACCGTTGCAGGAAGCCGACGTCGACACGGTGATACTCGGATGCACCCATTACCCGCTGCTGACCGGGGTGATCGGCCTCGTGATGGGAGAGGGCGTGACATTGGTGAGCAGTGCCGAGGAGACGGCGAAGGACACCTACCGGGTGCTCGCGCGGGACGGGCTGTTCCGTGACCCTGACCTACCGCCACCCAGCCACCGCTTCCTGACCACGNGTGACCCCACGCTGTTCACCCGGGTGGGGCGCAGGTTCCTAGGGCCCGAACTCGTCCAGGTCTCGGCCGTGGCCTCCGGGGAGCCGTCCCTTCCGGTGCCGTCCCCGCCACCCGCCACCAGGACCTCGACCGCAGCCGTCTGGACCGCCCGACCCGCGGCGGATCAGGATTCCTCCCAGCAGAGCCCGGTGGTGCCACGGTGAAACTGACCATTCTCGGATGTTCCGGCACGTACCCGGGGCCGGCCTCCGCCTGCTCGTCGTACCTGGTGGAGTCGGACGGGTTCCGTCTCGTCCTCGACGCGGGCAACGGGTCGATGGGCGAACTGCAGCGGCACTGCGACCTGCGCGACATCGACGCGGTCCTGCTCAGCCACCTGCACGGCGACCACTGCCTGGACCTGGTGGCAAACTCCTACGCGCGGCGCTACCACCCCGAGGGCATGCCGCCCAAGCTGCCCGTCTACGGCCCGATCAACACCCAGGAACGGCTGTGCGGCGCGTTCGAGAAGTGGCCGGACGACAGCCTCGCCGACATCTACGACTTCCGCACCATCGGCGCCGGCTGCCTGCACGTCGGGCCGTTCCGCATCGACCTCACCCGGGTGGCGCACCCGGTCGAGGCATACGGCGTCCGGGTCACGGCGGAGGATCGGGTGCTCACCTACTCGGGCGACACCGGCGCCTGTGACCGGCTCGTCCGGCTCGCCCGCGACAGCGACCTGTTCCTGTGCGAGGCATCCTTCCTCGACGACGAGGACAACCCGCCCGACCTGCACCTCACCGGCCGGGAGGCCGGCGAGCACGCGCAGAAGGCCGGTGTGGGGCGGCTGGTGCTGACCCATCTCGTCCCCTGGGGCAACGCCGCCCGTTCGGAGGAGGAGGCGGCCGGGGCGTTCGACGGGAACCTGACCATCGCCGCGCCCGGGGCCACCTACGAGATCTGACCGGCTCGGGCGGGGCCGGGCGGCCGGTCCGGGGCGGGCCGATAGTGTCGCGGGCGTGACACGAGTCGATGGCAGGAAACCGGACGATCTCCGGCAGGTGACGATCCAGCGGGGCTGGCAGGAGCACGCCGAGGGATCGGCGCTGATCAGCGCCGGCAGGACCAGGGTGCTGTGCGCCGCCTCCGTGACCACCGGCGTCCCGCGCTGGCGCAAGGGCAGCGGCCTGGGCTGGGTGACAGCCGAGTACTCGATGCTGCCGCGGGCCACCAACACCCGCAACGACCGCGAGTCGGTGCGTGGCCGGATCGGGGGGCGCACGCACGAGATCTCCCGGTTGATCGGGCGCAGCCTGCGGGCCTGCATCGACCTNGCCGCGCTTGGCGAGAACACCATCGCCATCGACTGCGACGTGCTGCTCGCCGATGGCGGCACCCGCACTGCCGCGATCACCGGCGCCTACGTCGCGCTGGTCGATGCCGCCCGCTGGCTCGGCCGGCCGGCGGCGATCACGACGAGCGTCGCCGCGGTGAGCGTCGGGGTCGTGCGAGGCGAGNCGATGCTCGACCTCGCCTACACCGAGGACTCCACCGCGGACACCGACATGAACGTGGTCTGCACCGGCGCGGACGGGTTCGTCGAGGTACAGGGCACCGCCGAGGGCGTCCCGTTCGACCGGGCGATGCTCGACAACCTGCTCGACCTCGCCGTGTTCGGCTGCGCCCAGCTCGCGGAGATCCAGGCCGAGGCGCTGCAGGGTCCGGCGCCGGCGGGTCCCGCCCGACCGGAGGGGGCACGGTGACCGCGAAGCCGGTGCGGGTGGTCCTCGCCAGCCGCAACGAGGCGAAGCTGACGGAGCTGCGCCGCATCCTGGCGGCCAGCGGCCTGTCGGTGGAGCTGGTGGCTCTCCCCGACGGCGAGGAGGTCGCCGAGACCGGGACAACCTTCGCCGAGAACGCCCTGATCAAGGCGCGGGCGGCGGCCGACCAGACCGGCCTGCCCGCCGTGGCCGACGACTCCGGGCTCGCGGTCGACGAACTGTCCGGCATGCCCGGCGTGCGCTCGGCCCGCTGGTCCGGACGCCGGGACGGCACCCGCGTCGAGCGCGACGAGGCGAACAACGCCCTGCTCCTGGCCCAGCTCGACGACGTGCCACCCGAGCGCCGCGGCGCCGCCTTCGTCTGCGCGGCGGCCCTGGTCACCCCCGCCGGCGTGGAGNGGGTGACGCACGGGGAGCTGCGGGGCGTCCTACTGACCGAGCCCCGCGGCCAGGCCGGCTTCGGCTACGACCCGCTGTTCCTCGCCGACGGCCAGACCCGGACCAACGCCGAGCTGACCGCGGCCGAGAAGGACGCGATCAGCCACCGCGGCCTGGCCTTCCGCGACCTGGCCACCCTTCTGCGCGAGGTCCTCACCTCGTAACCCACCGAACGGCGCCCTGGGCGAGGGGTCCCCACAGATCGCCGAAGGCCCCAACGGCTCCC
>NZ_LJFZ01000035.1:45806-47355 GCF_001420875.1 Frankia sp. AvcI1
GGCGAGGGGTCCCCACAGATCGCCGAAGGCGATCTGTGGGGTCACGCCCATAGTTGACCTTCGAGTGCGGCCTCGGCCTCCTCGAGGGTGCCGGCGTAGGCGCCGGTGGACAGGTACTTCCAGCCGCCGTCGCAGACGATGAGGGCGATGTCGGCCCGCCGGCCTTCCCGGACCGCCCGCTCGGCCTGGGCCAACGCGGCGTGCAGGATGGCTCCGGTGGAGATCCCGGCGAAGATGCCCTCCTCCTGGACGAGCTCCCGGGTGCGCCGCAGGGCCTCGCGCGGACCGACGGAGTAGCGCGAGGTGAGCACCGACGGGTCGTACAGCTCGGGCACGAAGCCCTCGTCGATGTTGCGCAGGCCGTACACCAGCTCGCCGTAGCGGGGCTCGGCGGCAACGATCGTGATGTCCGGCACCCGCTCCCTGAGGTAGCGGCCGGTGCCCATCAAGGTGCCGGTCGTCCCGAGGCCGGCGACGAAGTGGGTGATGGCGGGCAGGTCCTCGAGGATCTCCGGGCCGGTCGTCTCGTAGTGCGCCTGGGCGTTCGCCGGGTTGCCGTACTGGTAGAGCATGACCCAGTCGGGGTTCTCGGCGGCGAGCCGCTTCGCGACGGCGACCGCCTCGTTGGAGCCCCCGGCGGCGGGCGAGTACCGGATCTCGGCGCCCCACATCTGCAGGAGCTGGCGGCGTTCCACCGAGGTGTTCTCCGGCATGACGCAGACGAGCCGGTAACCCCGCTGGCGGCAGACCATGGCCAGCGAGATGCCGGTGTTGCCGGAGGTCGGTTCCAGGACGGTCGCGCCGGGGGTGAGCAGGCCGCGCTTCTCGCCGTCGGCGATCATCCACAGCGCNGCCCGGTCCTTGATCGAACCGGTCGGGTTGTCCTGCTCCAGCTTCGCCCACAGCCGGACCTCCGGCGACGGGGACAGTCGCGGAAGCCCGACCAGCGGGGTCCGGCCGACCGAGTCGGCCAGGGAGTCGAATCGCATGAGTCGGACCTGCCGCTCGGCTCAGTGCTGACCGGCGGGCACGCGGGGCGAACTGGCGGTGGAGCCGCCGGCGACCGCGGGCAGGATGGTGACCTCGTCGCCGTCGTTGAGCTTGGCGTCGAGCCCGCCGAGGAAGCGCACGTCCTCGTCGTTGACGTAGATGTTGACGAACCGGTGCAGCTCGGCTCCGTCCTCACCGGTCACCAGCCGGCCACGCAGCCCGGAGTGCCGGGAGTCGAGGTCGAGGAAGAGCGCGGCGACGGTGTCGCCGGTGCCCTCGACCAGCTTCGAACCTCCCGTGTAGCTACGCAGGATCGTCGGCACACGGACCTGGACTGCCATGGTGCTCCTTTCGCGGGTGCCAGCGGTCGGGCTCGACCGAGGCGCCGCCCGGACGGGCGGGATGATGACGCGGGCGGGGGTCTGCGGGGTGTCAGGACAGTCTGCGGGGTGTCAGGACAGAGGGCCGGGACGCGCCGGGGCGGGGACTTCGCCACTCGCAGGCCCAGGATGCCCCGACGACGGCGCGGCTGTCCGCGATTCAGCTCGCGCAGGCGGGG
>NZ_LJFZ01000035.1:47360-81346 GCF_001420875.1 Frankia sp. AvcI1
GTCCCGGACCGCCTCGCTCGCGCACCACCGCCACCGGAACCGGTCACGCCGCCACCCCCCTCAACGCGCGCCGTCGCACGCCGGCTCCGCCACTGCAACGTCCCAGGCCCTCAGANGATTTCCACCGGCTCCTCGGTGACCGTGCCGTCGACGATCCGGAAGGACCGGAACTCGGTGTGATCGGACTCCCGGGTGGAGGCCAGCACGTAGTGTGCACCGGGCTCGGCGGCCAGGGAGATGTCGGTGCGGGACGGGAACGCCTCGGTCGCGGTGTGCGAGTGGTAGATGACGACGGGTTCCTCGTCGCGGTCGTCCATCTCCCGCCAGACCCGGAGTTGCTCCTTCGAATCGAAGCGGTAGAACGTGGGCGAACGCTCGGCGTTCTCCATCGGGATGAACCGCTCCGGCCGATCCGAACCCACCGGGCCGGCGACGACTCCGCACGCCTCGTCGGGATGATCACGGCGGGCATGGGCGACGATCGCCTCGTAGAAGGCACGGTCGATGCGCAGCACTGGCCCACCGTACGACGTGGAAGGGGCGGTCTGGGCGGTCCTGGCGANGAGACCGTCCCGGTCGCGCCCCGGATCGTCCCGGCGGTCTGGTCCAGACGTGGTCCAGGCCTAGTCCAGTGCCCGGGTCAGCTCGTCGAGCAGCCCGGTCAGAAAGACGTACGTCGCCACCAGCGGGTAGCGCGGATCCTCCGGATCCATCCGCTCCAGCTCGTCGGTGGAGTCGTCGTCGGTCAGTGCGAGGCGGGTGCCCAGGAACAGCCGCAGGTCGTTCAGGGTGGTCAGCCAGTCCTGAGCGGCGTCCTCGTCGAGGACGAGTACGGACCCGGGAGCGGGCATGGCGNCCAGCACGCGACGGGCGGCGTCGCGCTTGCGGGCGAGCAGGTCGTCGGTGCGGCGACGGCGGAAGTCCCCGGAGGCCATCGGGTCGTCCGGATACGGGTCGGGAAGCAGNCGGGCCATCGCCGGGTCCTCGGGCGGGGGCGGGGCGGTGTCGCGCAGGCCGACCATCGCCTCCAGCGGGTCCTCCACGGGCGGCGGTTCGAGCAACGCCTCGATCTGGCCGACGAGCTGGGACAGCAGCGCCGACTCCCACTGCGGCAGCCGCAGCTCGATCCCGGACCGGGTGCGACGGAAACCGTCAGCAGCCACGACGTCGTGCCCTCCATCACCGCTCGTCCGCGGCGCCTGCCCGCGGAAGTCTCGTCGGTCACCGCCGACGCCGGCGCGCCTCGACCGTCGGCGCGACGGGTCCCGACGCGCCGACGCCATCGCCTGCAGACGGAAGCGGGCGCGCAGTGCGGGCCACGGCGGACGTCCGGCGGTTGACCATCGCCAGCCTAGTCGAGCCGGCACAGCGGCCCCGCATGCCGCTTCGGGGCGTCGGGCCCAGGGCGCCCGGGCCTCGGGACGCCCGGGAGGGAGGCGTTCTCGGGGTGGATCCCCGGGAAGGGGTAGCGCGGTCGTCCCACCCGGAATCTGGCCAACTTTGCGATACGGACGCCGTTGAACCCGGCACCGAGCGGAGTCGTGCGGTGGCCGCGCGACGCCAACGCGAGAAGCCCGAGCCCGACTACCCGAATATTCCGGACGGCAGGGTCGAATTTTCCTCGACGCCCGATACGCACAGCCCGGATTCATCCCCGCAGTCCAGCAGGACCGAATTACGGAACGGGCCGTTCCACCAGAAAACGGGGAATCCGGATTCCCTCGGCTTTTTCGGAATCGCCCCCCGTGGGACTCTGCCGGGACCTGTCCGGACGAATCCCGCCCGCGCCTTCTCGACCCGCCGAGCACATTGTCGAGCACCGGCCCACAGCCTGGCCGACCGGCCTCCGGCATTCGCTCCGCCCCGGACAGATTCACCCGCCGCCCGTCGCCCCGGGCGGCGGGCGCACGCCGGCGCCGCGCCTGCCACCGGCGGCCGACCTCGGCCAGCTAGACCCGATCCAGCTAGCCCTTTGTGGCCTCGTTGTCACGACGGAGCTGCAGAGTTGGGCAACCTTACGTCGCCACGAGACCGATCGGCAGCCACCGGCGGCCGTTGCCGCCCAGCCCGTCCCGGCCAGCCCGACGCCGCCCAGCCCACACCGCCCGTCCCCACGCCGCCCAGCCCGACGCGGGCCAGCCCGCTGCGCCCACCCCGACGCCGGCCAGCCCCGCCTCGACCAACCCGGTTCCTGCCATATTGCGGCCACAGTATGCCGAGGTTTGGGCACGGTCTTCGGCGCGAAAGCGTGNCCAAACCTCGGCACGGCTCCGTGCACGCCTGGTCACCGACGGACGTGGGCAGGGATGAGGGCAGGGACGAGGCAAGGACGAGGAGCCGTCGACGGGCGCACCGAACCTCGTGGCGACCGTCGGCAACCCGATCGCTCGCCCGCAGCCGCCGAGCCGGGCGCCGCTCGCCCAGGCTGGTCAGTCCTGCGCGATCGTCGCCCACAGACCGTAGGCGTGCAGGCGCTCCGCGTCGGCCTCCATCTCCTCCCGGGTACCGGTGGCGACCGAGGCCCGGCCCTTGTGATGGACGTCGAGCATCAGCTCGGTGGCCTTTGACTTGGTGTAGCCGAACAACTTCTGAAAGACGTAGGTCACGTACGACATGAGATTGATCGGATCGTTCCAGACGATCGTGACCCACGGCCGATCGTCGTCGAGGGTCTCGTCGGCTTCCTCGACGTCGACAGGCGACACGGCGGTGACAGACACGAGGCCTATTGTTACGCCATTCCCGCGCCCTGACCCGTCACCGGGCACGGTGAGATGCGACGGCGCACCCCCCGCTCACGTCCCGCCACGGGGCGGCGACGAGGCGGCGACGGTCAGAAGCAGCGGCGTAGCAGCGGCGGTCAGACGGAGCGGCGTAGCAGCGGCGGATGCAGCGCGGTGGCCGAGCCGCGCCGGTACAGCTCGGCGGGCCGCCCGCCCCCGCGCGGAGAGGTGCGCCGGCCGAGCGGGACGACGAACCCGGGCGTGGACAGCACCTTGCGCCGGAAGTTCGGCGGATCCAGTGCGACGTCCCAGGCGGCCTCGTAGACACGACGCAGGTCGGCGAGGGTGAACTGGTCCTCGCAGAAGGCGGCGGCCAGCGGGGTGTATTCCAGCTTCGCGCGCGCCCGCTCGACCCCGTCGGCGACGATCCGTGGATGGTCGAAGGCCAGGGTGGGGCCGTCCGGAGAGTCCAGATCCGCCACCGGCCACCACCGGGCACGGGGGCCGTCCCGGCCGGGCGCCGGCTGCGGCAGGTTCGGCAGCAGGGCCAGGTAGGCGACGCTGACCCCTGGGGCCCGCGGGTCTCGGTGCGGGCCGCCGTAGGTGCGCAGCTGTTCGAGATGGCCGGTCGTGGTCACCCCGGTCTCGGCCCACAACTGGCGTGATGCCGAGGTGTCGAGGTCCTCGTCGCCGTCGACGAAGCCGCCGGGCAGTGCCCAGGCGGCGTCGAATGGCGGGTCCCGGCGGATCAGCAGGACGCAGAGCCGGCCGCCGCGCAGGGTCAGCAGAACCAGGTCCACGCTGACGGCGACGACCGGCGGCGTGACGGCGTCACCACGGCGCCGCCCGTCGTCGCCGTCACGCGGACCGCGGACCTGATTCGGCGGCGAGGCGGGCGGCACCCCTCCAGTCTGGCCATGCCCACCCCACCGCACACGGCCCCCTCCCCGCCAGCGGGGCCGCGGCGGGCGCGGCGGCGCGGCGTCAGGCGTGGGTGGTGTGCACGACGGGCAGGCACGGCTGACCGAAGCGCACGTCGCGCGCCGTCGGGGGCAGCGCGGCGAACGCCCGACCGTGGTGCTCACGGGCCCGTCGGGTGCCGGCGGGCCCGACCAGGTCGTTGTCGACGAGTTCGCCCCCCACGACGATCGACTGGAGCAGCTCACGGTCCCGGGACTCGCCGGACCGGATCCCGGCCTCCGCCGCTGTCACCGGCACGGCGGCGAGGGTCCGGCCGGCGGACGAGGTGCCGGCGGACGAGGTGCCGGCGGACGGCGCCCCAGCCGCAGCCACCGCAGCGGCGTTGGCGGTGGCGGTGGCGGTGGCGTTGGCGGTGGCGTTGGCGGTGGGGACGATGGCGGGAGCGGCGGTGACGGCCGCAGCCGTGGCGGGCAGGACGACGTCGGCGACGGCGCGGCCGCTGGGGTCGTGGCGGCGCACGACCCGCTTGCGTCCACCGCGGCTGGACTTGCCCACCGACTTCTTGGCGACGGCGACGCCGTCGACCTCGACGAGCTTGTAGACGAACCCGGCTGTCGGCGCGCCGGACCCGGTGANCAGGCTGGTCCCTACGCCNTAACCGTCGACGGGTGCCTCGCCCAGCCGGGCGATGGCGTGCTCGTCCAGGTCCCCGGTGGCGATGATCCGGGTGTCGGGCGCGCCGAGTGCGTCGAGTTGCGCCCGGGCGGCGGTGGCCAGCCCGCCCAGATCACCGCTGTCGATCCGGATGGCGCCGAGCTCCGGCCCGGCGGCGGCCACCGCCGCGGCGATGCCCGCGGGGACGTCGTAGGTGTCGACGAGCAGTGTCGTGTCGCGGCCCAGGGCGGCCACCTGGGCGGCGAACGCCTCGGCCTCGGTGGGATGGACGAGGGTGAACGCGTGCGCGCTGGTCCCCACGCTGGGCACGGCGTAGGTCCGCGCCGCCTCCAGGTTGGAGCTGGCCGCGAAGCCCGCCAGGTAGGCGGCCCGCGCCGCCGCGACGGCCGCCGCCTCGTGGGTGCGCCGCGAGCCCATCTCCAGGCAGGGCCGCGAGCCTGCCGCGGCGACCATCCGGGCGGNGGCCGCGGCGATCGCGCTGTCGTGGTTGAGGATCGACAGCACGAGCGTCTCCAGCAGCACCGACTCGGCGAACGTCCCCTCGACGGCGAGGACCGGCGCGCCGGGGAAGAACGGCTCGCCCTCGGCGAAGGCGCGGATGTCGCCGCGGAAGCGGTAGTCGGCCAGCCAGGCCGCGGTGTCGTCGTCGACCACGCCGGCGGCACGCAGCGCGGCGAGTTCGGGCGGGGCGAAACGGAAGTCCGCCAGGGCGTCGAGCAGCCGGCCGGTGCCGGCGAACACGCCGAAGCGGCGGCCGGGCGGCAGCGAGCGGGTGAAGACCTCGAAGACCACGCGACGGTTGGCCGCTCCGGAGCGGAGCGCCGCCCGCAGCATGGTCAACTCATAGTGATCGGTCATAAGTGCCGTGGACATCCGGAACAGGCTAGGNACGAGCCCGTTCAGATGCGCGCCTGACGACATCCCGCGGGTGGCGGAAGGGGAGGCGGTCGGCGTGCCGGGAGGTGTGTTGATCCGACGGTGGGGCGGACGCAGTCCTGCATGATGTCCCTCACACCCTGCCGCCCCACGCCGCCACCGACCGGGAGTNCCTCGCCGTGACCACGCCCGCGATCGACCTCGTGCCGGCCGGGTGCGCGCGCAGGATGGCGCGGTTCGGGGCCGATCGGCGGCAATGGGACAGGACCTCCGTAGTCGTCCGACGCCGTCATGCGATCGTCTTGAGCGTGGACCAGAGTAATGCCGGCATCTTCATCGTCGTCGTCGGCGGCGCGTTGCTCGCTCTGCTCGTACTCGGCGGTCGAGCCGGCCGGAGCATCGCCCGCGACGTGTGGAGCCGCATCGGCTTCTTCCGCTGGATACTCGTCGCGATCATTGTCGTGGTCGTCCTCGATCTGTCCGACGGGTTGCCCAACCAATGAACGCCGGGATGACAGGAACAGCACCGCATAACGCTTGGCAGCGAAGATGTTGCAGGATGCCACCGGNCCACCTCCGTATGGGGTGGTCGATTTATGTCACTGCGCTCTCAGATGCCCGACTCGTTATNCTCACTTCGCGTAACACGATTGTCGGACGAGAGGACAGCGGGTGACTGGTCACACCTGGCTCTGGACGCCGCCGCGGGCCACNCCAGCCAGCGTCGGCGTCGGCCAGCTCCTGAGGGCTTACCGGCAGGCACACGGCCTGACGCAGCAGCAACTCGCCGATCGACTCGGCTTCGACCAGTCCTATGTCTCGAAGGTGGAAAGCGGCCGCCGGGCCATCCACGACATCTCGACGCTGCGCCACATCGCCCGCAACCTCGCGCTGTCCCCGGAGGACGTGGGCCTGGCGCCCGGCGCGATGGCGGACCGCCGACGGGACACCGGCCCACGCAGTCCCGCGGCCGAACAGGTCGCCGCCAGCCAGCGCGCCTGGCGGCTGACCCGCGACCATCTCAACCACCACCGGATCAGCCTGGCCCGGGCCGCGGTGCGGCTCTACCCCGAGACCGACCGGCTCGGCAGCGGGCTGCTGGCCCGGCCGGGCTGGGTCTGGGACCGGCCGGTGGACATCGACGAGGTCGCCCTGCACTGGCAGGACAAGGTCGAACCGCCGCTGATCCGCGGGGACGAGCCGGAGACGGCCGGCAGCCGCCCGCTGCTCGGCGGTGGCAGCGCGCAGACCCGGTACCAGCGTTACACCCGGGCGATGCGCGACCTCGACCGGCCGACGCTGTTCGAGAACCGGCTGAGCTTCCGGCTGCTGGACATCGGCGGCGACGGCACGGCGCCGGCGACGGCGGACAACCGGCCGACGCTGAACTTCGGCCACACGACCTACTTCGACGCTGTCGACGTGTGCGAGACGGTGGCCCACGAGGCGGCCGCCGCGATGGCCGGCACCGGGCTGTCCTGGCCGGCGCTGCCGTTCCGGGCGCGCATCGGCAACCCGTTCGACTTCGGCCGCCGGGTGGCCCTGCCGTCGATCAACACCCTGACGATCCGGCACGATCGGGGCGGTCAGGCGAGTTTCTTCCTGCACCGGCGCAGCGCGGGCTCGGTGGCGACCGCCGGCGGGGTCTACCACGTGATCCCCGCCGGGGTGTTCCAGCCGTCGGGGATCACCGCGTTCCACCACGAGGCCGACTTCGACCTGTGGCGCAACATCATGCGGGAACTCAGCGAGGAACTGCTCGGCAACCCCGAGCACGACGGCAGCTCGTCGCGCCCGATCGACTACGACACCGACGAGCCGTTCCGCTCCTTCGAGCAGGCGCGGCGGGCGGGCTCGGTGCGGGNGTCGTACTTCGGCATCGGCCTCGACGCGTTGACCTTGTTCGGCGAGATACTCACCGTCGTGGTCATCGATGCGGACGCCTTCGACAAACTGTTCGGCGGGATGGTGCAGAGCAACGCCGAGGGATCCGTCGTCACGGCCGGCCCCAACCGGGCGGTGACCGAGGGCATCCCGTTCACCCACACCGCGCTGCGCCGGCTCGTCGACACCGAGCCCATCGCTCCGTCGGCGGCGGCGTGCCTCGAGCTCGCCTGGCGCCACCGCGAGACGCTGCTGCCCGGCGTGCGCGCCCGGACGGCGTCCTGATCCGGGACATGCGCGTTCTGGTCACCGGTGCGTCCGGATTCATCGGCGGAGTGGTCACGGACGCGCTCGCGGCCGACGGCCACGCGGTGACCGCGATGGTCCGCGACCGCACCTCGGCGCCGGCCTTCGCCCCCGGCGTCGAGGTGGTGGCCGCGGACCTGCTCGACCCGCGGCAGCTCACCGCCGCGGGGGTGGACCGGGGCTTCGACGGGGTGTGCCATCTCGCGGCCCTGACCCGGGTCAGGGAGTCGCGGATGGCTCCCCTGCGCTACTTCCAGGCCAACCTCACAGGCACCGTCAACCTGCTCACGGCGCTGGAGATCGGCACGGAGCGGACCGGAGTCGCGCCCGCGTTCGTGTTCGGCTCCAGTTGCGCCGTCTACGGCGACGTCGATCTCACCGGCGTCCCGGAGAGCCGCCCGCCGGACCCGTCCAACCCCTACGGCGCGTCCAAGCTCGCCGCCGAGCGCCTGCTGAGCCACCAGGCCGGCACCGGCCTGGTCGGCGCGGTCATCCTGCGCTCGTTCAACGTCGCGGGCGCCGTCGAGGGGCACTACGACCGGGACGACAGCCGGATCATCCCGGCGGCGATCGCGGTGGCCTCCGGGCGCCGCGACGTCTTCCGGGTCAACGGGGACGGGCAGGCGCTGCGGGAGTACGTCCACGTCCGGGACATGGCGGCCGCCTACCACGCGGCGCTGACGGCGGCCACGCCGGGACGCTGCTCGGTGTTCAACGTGGGCAGCGGCGTCGGGGTGAGCATCATCGACGTGCTGGCGGCCGTCGGCCGGGCCAGCGGACGCCCGGTGCGGCGCATCCACTGCCCGCCCGTCCTCGAGCCCAAGGCCCTCATCGGGGACAGCCGGCGGATCCGCACCGAGCTGGGCTGGGGCTCACCCCAGTCGAGCATCGACCAGATCGTCGCGGACGCCTGGCGGTACGGCCGGGCGTCCGGCGGGACCGGCGTGCCGCCGCGCCAGCGCAACGTACCGATCATCACCTGACGCCGCGCGGCGTCCCCGACAGCGTCCGGCGGTGTCCGGAGGTGTCCGGCGTCGTCCCGCGGCGGACATCCCGGGCTACCGCCCACGGTGCACACCCCGTAACCTGTAGCGAAGTGTGACCTCTGGGCTCGAGACCAGCGCTTCCGGCGCGGCCGGCTCGGAGTCACATCCCGGACGACGGGGTTCGGCGAACTGGTCGGACCGACCCGGTCGGTTCCGTCGGCAGAGAGTTCCGACCCGCGCGACGATGGATCCTGACAGGCTTTCCCGACCCCGAAGGGCTGGCTGTGATGGTGGCGGACCGACACCTGGGCCTGCGGCCCTGTCACGTCTACGACTACGACGGCGAGTACCTGGGCTCCTTCACCAGCTGGTCGGCGGCGCACGCGTGGGCCCACCTGCAGGCCGCGATGGGTGGCGTCCCCGGGCCGTTGGAGGTCGAGGACCGGCAGCTCGGGCAGCGTCGACGCGTCTGGGTGGACCGCTGCGCGGACCTGCTCCCCACCCCGCCCACGGCGACCGAGGGCCCCGGCGCGACCGAGCAGCCCAGCGCGGCGGAGACGCCGGCCGGAGCCGCCCACGCCCCGCGGGCCGGCGACGCCGGGCCCGGGGCGCTCACCCGGGAGCACGACGCGACGGGCGGGGCCGTCGCCGAACACGGCGCGATCGCCGCGGCACTCGGCGTCGCCGTGCTCTGCGACGTCCTCGACGCTCCGACCGTCATCCCCGCGCAGCCTCGCCGGTCGGACTGATCCGCGGGGCCGCGGGTCCGCCGGGCGAGCCGCGTCCCCCGGACGACGACGGGTAGTCACCGGTTCCGCAATCCACACCCAGAAACATCGCCGGTGGCCCGAAAGGGCGACTTCCCGGCACGAGAACCCCAACACATCACCACCGCCCGCGAACGCACGGGCCGGCCGGCAGGCAGGTCCGCCGACCGGCCCGAATCCGCCGGGCCGGCCGGCAGGTGCGGGACGGGCCGTCGGTCCGGCTCGCACCGCGGCACTCCGGTCTGGTCGCGTCGGGCGAGGCCCACCCGCGGCGCCGACCGGACGGGCGGGGCGCCGCCGGATGCGGGCGGCGGCCTGCGCCGCAGCGGCGCCCGCCGGTGTCGGTTCGCGGCCTCGCGCGCATCGGGCGGGGCAAACCGATCGTCCTGGGGTCGACGGGCGCCGACATAAGGCCCAGACTGTCCGTGAGCGGACATACTTGACCGACCTTGGCGGACGTTGGCCTATCCTCGTATACCGAATGCGACGAAGCCTCCCGTGCCGCCGGAGCTCGCCGGGAACATCCGTGGGCCACCCGACAGAGCACCTGGTCAGCTCCGCGCACTAATCTGACGTCTGTCGTGGCCCGGATCATCACCCGGGACGGGCGCCATACGGGACTCCGCCCGAACGACCGACGACGAGACGCTCCATGGGGGAGACGAAAGTGGACGAGCAGACCGCTGGGACCGGTAACCCCCGGCCCACCGCGCGCCTGGTGGTCGACGTGGTCCGTGCGCTGCGTGGATGGGTGGTGGCGGCAGCCGGCGGCGTCCTGCTTCTCGGCTGCTACCTGGGCGTCTCCAAGGAGACGGACGTCGCGCTGCAGCTACCGTACGTGGTGTCCGGCGGTTTCGGCGGGTTGGCGCTCGTCCTGATCGGCAGCGCGTTGCTGGTGGCCGACCGCTTCGATGCGGCCCAGGCCGCGCAGGCCCGCACCGTCGGCCAGGTCGACGATCTGCACTCGCTGATCATCGCGGCCGCGACCGTGGGTGAGCAGGCCGGCGGCGCGCTGCCCACCACCCCGGCCCAGGCGGCCTACCAGCAGCAGCCCGCTGCCCCACCGCAGAACGCCTACTACAACGCAGCCGGTGACTCCGCGCCGGGCGGATCGACCCGCCCGGCGGGCGTCAGCGCCCCCGGCCCGCGCGCCTGACCGCCGGCGACTGCCCGCATCGCGACGGCGTTCCGGAAGGCACACGTTCCCGTGATCACACTTGACCCGGCCGGCGCCGGACCACGCCGAGGGGGTGGCCGATGACCAGCATCGATCTGGCGCTGGCCGGGCTCTCACTGGGCGCGATCGCCGCCCTGTCCGGCATCGGCCTGCTGGTCACCTATCGCACCAACGGCGTGCTCAACCTCGCCCAGGGCGGGATCGCCACCCTGGTGGCCTACGTCTTCCGCGAGATGGTCGTCGAGTGGGACCTGCCGATCTGGCTGGCCGCCGTGGTAGCCCTCGCCGTGGTGTCCCCCGGCATCGGGCTGCTGCTCGAACGGCTGGTGTTCCGGCCGCTGGCTCGCCGGCGGGCGTCGGCCGCCGAATCCCTCGTCGCCAGCCTCGGTGTGCTGGTGCTCAGCCTCGGCATCACCGCGGGCATCTGGGGGCTGGGGGCGCGCAGCGACGCTCCCAGCATCTTCCCGAACTCGTCGGTACGGCTGTTCGGCGATTCCCGGGTCGGCGTCGACGCGCTGGCCGAGCTGATCATGGTCGTGGTGTTCGCGGCGGTCATCGGCATCATCGCCGCCCGCACCGCCTTCGGCCGCCAGATCCGGGCCGTCGTCGACGACCGCCAGCTCGCCGAGCTGTCCGGCGTGCCCGCGGACAAGGTGGCGGCCGCCGGCTGGGCCGCCGGCACCACGATGGCGGGCCTGACCGGCATCCTGCTCGCCCCCCGCTTCCAGCTCACCCCCTACGGCCTGACCCTGCTGGTCCTGGAGACCTTCGCGGTGGTCGTGGCCGCCCGGCTGTCGAGCATGCCGGTCGCGGTCCTCACCGCCCTGGGCATCGCCATCCTGCAGAGCGAGCTCAAGCAGTTCACCCTGCATGGCGACGCCGGCCAGATCCTGACCGTGCTCCAGTCGAACCTGTTCATCGTCGCCCTGCTGGTCCTGCTGCTGGCCGTCCCCAAGCTGCGGGAGCTGGGCTCGGGCGACTCCGGCGCGACGGCCAGCTTCTCCAGCCGCGGCGCGCCACCGTCCGGGCGAGTCAGCGGCGCCCGTTTCCGGCNGGACTACCTCGGCAAGCTGGGCGGCACGGCGCTGCTGCTCGCACCGCTCACCTTCGCGCCCTCCGACCTGCGCTCGGCGTTCATGGTCCCGGCGCTGGCCCTGATCTTCCTGTCGATGGTGATCGTCACCGGCTACAGCGGGCAGCTCTCCCTCGGCTCCGCCGGCTTCGCGGGTCTCGGCGCGCTGCTGTCGCTCAAGCTCGCCAACGGCGACCTGTTCGGCCTGCCGGCGATCCCCGGGATCGCGTCGATGTTCGTCGGTGCGCTGTTCGTCGCCCCCATCGGCCTGATCACCGGTTACCCGGCGATCCGGCGCCGCGGGCTGACCCTGGCCCTGACGACCTTCGCGGTCGGCGCGGTCGTGAGCCGGTTCGTCTTCGAGCAGCCCACCTTCGCCACCGGGCTGTACCTCGACCCGCTGTCGCTGTTCGGCTGGGAGCTGTCCGAGAAGGCCTTCTACGTCTTCGAGCTGATCTGCCTGGGGATCGGCCTGCTCGTGGTGCGCAACCTGCACCACGGCCGGCTCGGCCGGGCCCTGCTCGCCCTGCGCGACCACTCCGAGGGCGCGGCCGCGGTCGGCGTCGACGTGCGCAACCTCAAGCTGCTGGCGTTCACCGTCTCCTCCGTCGTCGCCGGCCTGGGCGGGACGCTGCTGGTGCACAGCAGCTACTCGTTCTCCGCCGACGACTTCGCCCCGCTACAGAGCCTGCTGTGGTTCACGGCGGTCATCGTGTTCGGCGCGGACAGCGCGGCCGGCGCGATCGTGGCCGCGGCGTTCATGGTCACGATCGACGTGCTGGCCCCGGCCGGATCGTCGACGCTGGCCATCGGCATCCTGGCCCTCGCGCTGGGTTGGATGCCCGGCGGGCTCGCCTCTGCCGTGCGCGGGGGNCTCCGGCTGCTCGCCCAGTACCTCGCCGACAGCTTCGTCGACCCCAACCAGCGGGCCCCGCGGCCGGTGCCGGTGCGCATCTCCNCGGTGGGCCACCTGCCGGCCACGACGGGCATCACCGGCAGCACCGGCATCCCCGGGGTCGGCTCGACTCTGGGGGCGGCCCGTGCCGGGCACTACGCCCNCTGGCCGCTGTCCGGTAACCAGCTCGGCCTGCCCGCGGACGCTCCCCACCTCACGCCGTTCGGCGCCAGCCTGGTGGCGATGGTCCAGCAGTACGCCGCCGGCCAGACCGCGGTGGCCCGTCAGCGGCAGGCCACGGGCACGGACGGCGCCCCGCGCCCGACGGTGCCGCAGCCGTCCAGCGCCGGCGCCGGCACCGGGGCTGGAACCGGGACCCACCCAGCCGAGGGAGGCCGGGCATGAGCCGGCACGTGCTGCAGGCCGTGGGCCTGGTGCGCCGCTACGGCGGCCTCACCGCGGTCGACCACGTCGACCTCGTCGCCCCACCGGGCATGATCACCGGTCTCATCGGGCCGAACGGCGCCGGCAAGTCGACGCTGTTCAGCCTGCTCACCGGCGTCGAGCAGCCCGACGAGGGCAAGGTCGTGCTCGGCAGCACCGACATCACCCGGATGCGGCCGGACATCCGGTCGCGCCGCGGCCTGGTCCAGACCTTCCAGGTCCCCTCGCTGTTCCCCACCCTCACCGTCGCGGACAACCTGCTCGTCGGCGCGGAGAACCGACGCCGGGACTACGCCGGCGGCCTACTGGGCCTGTCCGCCCAGGGCCGGGGCCGGGTGAGCCACAGCATCGAGCGCGGGCTCGAACGGCTGGGGCTCGCGCCGAAGGGGCCGGTGACCCAGATCGTCGAGGAGGTCCTGGACTCCCTCGGCCTGTCCGACGTGCGTGACACGATCGCCGGCACGCTGCCCACCGGGGCGCTGCGGCTGGTCGAGTTCGCGCGGGCGCTGTGCGCGCGCCCGGACATCCTGCTGCTCGACGAGCCCGCCAGCGGCCTGGACAGCGAGGAGACCGCCAAGCTGTCGCAGTTGCTGCGGCGGACCGCCGCCGGCGGGGTCGGCATCGTCATCGTCGACCACGACGTCGACCTCGTGTTCTCCGTCGTCGACCAGGTGTACGCGATGGTCGGCGGCCGGGTCGTCGCGTCCGGCGACCCGCAGACGGTCCGCAACGACCCGACCGTGCGGTCGGTGTACCTGGCGCAGGCACCCCTCGCCGCGGCGGGGCAGTCCGGGGAGGCACGGTGACGACGGCAACCGCCGAGCTCGCACTGACGGGGGCCCGCGCCGGCTACGGCACGGTCGAGGTCCTGCACGGCCTCGACCTCGCCATCCCGGCCGGGAAGGTGACCGCCCTGCTGGGGGCGAACGGCGCGGGCAAGTCGACCACGCTGCGGGTGCTGTCCGGGCTGATCCCGCTGCGGGCGGGCACCCTGACCTGGCGCGGCGAGGACATCACCCGGCTGTCCACCGTCGACCGGGCACGCCGTGGCCTGATGCTGGTGCCGGACGAGCGGGCCGTGTTCGCCACCCTGTCGGTCCGGGACAACCTGCAGATCATCGCCGAGGCGAGCGGGCATCCCGACATCACCCCGGCGCTGGATTCGTTCCCCCGGCTGCGCGAGCGGCTCACCCAACGGGCCGGTTCGATGTCCGGCGGCGAGCGCCGGATGCTGGCCCTGGCCAGGGCCCTGCTCGCCCGCCCCTCGGTGCTCATGGTCGACGAGCTGTCGCTCGGCCTGTCCCCGAAGGTCGCCNCGGACCTGTTCGGCTGGCTGGCGACCGTGGCCGCCTCCGGCACCACGGTCCTGCTCGCGGACCAGTACACCGAGCAGGCGCTGGCCATGGCCGACCTGGTCTACGTCCTGCACCGGGGGGAACGGTCCTTCGTCGGCACGCCCGCCGAGTTCGCCGGCGGCACGCCCGCCGGCACCTCAGCCTGAACCACCTCAGCCTGAACCACTACTCCCCAGCCTCGGCGGCCACCGCCCGTCGACAGTCCTCCTGTCCACGGGCGGGGCCGCCGGCCGTCAGCCCGCCGGGTAGGGCAGGTTCGGGACGGTGAAGCAGTTGGTGTTCATGTCCTTGACCTGGGACTCCCAGCCGCCCTTGCCGCCGTTCGCCGAGTCCTTCCAGCGGGCGACGTTCAGGCAGTTCTTGTCCTCGGCGGGTGGCTGCGCGGCCTTCGTGAAATTGCGACCGGTCGGGATGAGCAGCCCATGGCCGTCATAGTCCTTGCCGCTGTTCATGAACGCCTCGACGCAGGTGCGGGTCACGTTGGCGCCGCAGGAGCGGATCGCATCGGTCAGCCACTGCGCGGAGGCGTAGCCCTCCAGCGTCCAGAGGTTCTCCTTGGCCACCCGGTCGGGCGCCGCCGCCTGGAGATCCTTCTGGAACTGTGCCACCGCGGGGATCGAGGTGTCCTGGTAGTTGGCCGAGCCGCTGGTCGAGTAGATCGTGTTCCGGCAGTTCGGCGATGCGCTGTACACCTGGCCGATGTTGTTCGCCCAGCCCTGCGGCGTGGTCACCTTGGCCTGCAGGCCCAGCNTNTGGCTCTCNATGGAGTTGCAGAGCTGCGCGTTGNCACCGTCGTCCATCGCGTCGAAGACGNTCTGCACACCGCGCCGCTTGAGGTCGAGCACGGCGGAGTCCCAGTTCGGCGCCCCGAGGTTGATCTGCTCCTCGACGACGCTGTAGCCCTCCTTGCGCAGGCCGTCGGCCACCGACTTGGCGTAGCGCTGGGACGGGGCCACGTTGTAGTACACGACCCCGGCGACGTTGGTGTGCAGGTTCTGCTTGAACCAGCGGTAGATCTCGGTCCCCGCGTACAGCGTGCCGTTGTAGCCGGGGCGNTCGCCGTTGCGCGGGTAGTAGCTGCCGTAGATCGAGTACAGGTGCGGGTACTGGTCGTACTCGGTGCCGACGGGCTGACCGCCGATGTCGGGCACGCCCTTCGAGTTGATGTACTGGGCGCCCGCGTAGTTGAAGGCGGTCACGCCGGCGAGCGCGAAGACCTTCTGGTCGTCGACGAGTTTGTGCGCGCAGCTCACGTTCCCGTCGGGGCTGCCCTTGTCGTCGCACTCGGCGAGGTTCACGCTTCGGCCGTTCACGCCGCCCGCCGCGTTGAGCGCCTTGAAGTAGGCCCGCGCCCCGTACAACNAGGCGGAGAACGTGTCGGGGCCGAATCCGCTACTCAGACCGGCGATCGTCCCGATCTTGATCTCGGTGGGGGTGACCCCGACGTCGGAGGCGGTGTTGTTCGAGGCGCCGGCCTGCGTGCTGGCGGNCGTGGTCGGCCCGGTGTTGCCCGCACGGCTGCCGCAGGCGACGAGCGCCAGCGACGACAGCACGACGGCGGCGACGAGCGATTTCGCTCGCATGGACATGCTCTCCCCTGGTAGATCGGTGACGCTCGCACGGTACGGCCGGATCGACGTCCTCGATACGTCAGGCTGACGACAGCCAACCAGCCGCCGCTGACCACGTACCGTTACATCAACCAGCGTTGCGTACAAACATGCGGCGCCACCAGCTTCGACGCACCGCAGGCACGCTCGCGCGCTCCACCGGTGCCTCCTCCGCGGTCGGGGAGCTGTCCCCGCCCACGCCCTTACCGCCCTCCCCGTCACCCGTTCCCGCGCCCCCTGGCGCCACGACGTCGCTGTCGGTGGCCGGAGCTGCGGATGGGAGAACGCCGGTCCCCGTCCGGCTGCCGCCCCCGTCGGTGGCCGGAGCCGCCGCGAGGACCGCCTCCGTCCCGGAGGGCTCGGCTACCGTACCGCCCGCCAGCTCCGCCACCGGCGTGGCATCGCCCGGGGCCTTCGCCGACGCCGACGGGATCGTGCTCCCCAGCCGGGCCATCGCCTCGTCAAGGGCTGCCAGAACCTGCCCGAGCGTGGCCACCGGGTCCTCCGCCACGCTGGGGGCCGAGGTCAGCCCGGTCCCGGTTCCGGGCGTGGCGGCCGGTTCGGCCGGCACCTTCTGCGCAACCTGTACAGGCGGCTGCGCCGGCACGGCGCCCCGCGCCGCCTCCGCAGCCGGCTCGGACTCTGCGACCGGCTCGGACTCTTCGACCCGCTCCGCGGCCGCTTCCCCTTCCGGGGCCGGCTCCCCCGCCCCCACCGGCTCGACGGCCAGCTCGGACACGACGGCCAGCTCGGACACGACGGCCAGCTCGGACACGACGGCCAGCTCGGACACGACGACCGGCTCGGACACGACGACCGGCTCGGACACGACAACCGGTCCGGACTCCGCGACCGGCTCCAGCTCCGCGACCGGCTCGGGCACAACGGCCAGCTCGGACACGACGACCGGCTCGGACACGACGACCGGCTCGGACACGACGACCGGCTCGGACACGACGGCCGGCTCGGACACGACGGCCGGCTCGGACACGACGGCCGGCTCGGACACGACGGCCGGCTCGGACACGACAACCGGTCCGGACTCCGCGACCGGCTCCAGCTCCGCGACCGGCTCGGGCACAACGGTCGACTCGGCGACGACGGTCGGCTCGGGCACAACGGTCGGCTCGGGCAGAGCGGCCGCCTCGGGCTCGCCGGTCGGCGGGATCTCCGCGAGCGGCACCGGGGCGGCCTCGGCGACCGGCTCGGTCGCCGGCACCGGCTCGACGGCCGCCTCCGTGACGGGTGCGGAGTCGCCCGGGATCTCGGGGATCGTGGCAGCAGGCTGCGGCAGCCGATTGAGGATGAGGCCGCCGGGGCCCTGCGCGCGGCGCACCTGTCCGGTCTGGGCGAGCCGCCGGCAGACCTGGTTCACCGTGCCCCGGCTCGCCCCGATCGCCGCCGCCAGCCTGCCGTCGTCCAATCCATCGGGAACCTTGGCGAGCTGGTCGAGTATCCGCTCAGCAACAGTAGCCACAAAGCGGGACGCTATACGCTAACTGCTGCCCGGTGGCAAGCGGGGTCGTCCCACGNGGTAATCGTGTCCATACTGCTGCCGTTGGCATCCGCGCAGTCGGTCGCGCCCGCCCGCGACCCCGCTCGGTAGATCCCCACCTGGGCGGATCCGCACGAGACACGGCGATCCCCCGGACCACCGTCGCCCACCGATGCCCACCGATGCCCGCGCAGCGCCAGCGGCGACCGGTGTAGCCGGCGTTGTCCCCATGGGCGTGGACGACCGCAGGACGGAGTCGAGCCCGCAGAGCCGGTTCCGCCACGCACGGCGCGTCACCATGAATGACTCGTCAATGACGGCTGACTATATTTCGCCGGAGAGTNGCGGCGAGGCCAGGGTTCGGACCCACTCCGCCGGACTGCCGGACTGCCATGGCCGTCCGGCCCGTCCAGCACGGAACGGGTCGACGTCTTTCCCCGCCTGGGGGCGAGGGTCCACCTTCACACCCACCGGGAAGGCAGGCGCGTCGTGCTGAGGTTCGCGATTCGCCGGTTCAGCCGGTGCCGGTCCTGCCCGTGCAGCCACCCCGCGTCCCGCGGCGGTGTTCCCGGCTGCCGTGTTCCCGGCTGCCGTGTTCCCGGCTGCCGTGTTCCCGGCTGCCGTGTTCCTGGCTGCATTGCCGGTCAGGCCGGGGCATCCATGTCGAAACCGTGGTGACCGGATGAGACCTGCGCAACCGCGGCAGACGCTGGAATCGGCGTTCGACCCGCGCCGAAACAGTTTCGGTTTCCTGCGGATCGGGCTCGCAATGGTCGTCTTCGTCCAGCATGGCCTGGCTGCCGGGGGATTCGCCTCCGCGCCCACCGCCCAGTACGACCCGGCCGTACTCGCCGTCGACTGCTTCTTCGCCATCAGCGGCTTCCTCATCACCCGCAGCCGCGTACAGGTCAGGTCCACCCCCCGGTTCCTGTGGCACCGGTTCCTGCGCGTCCTGCCCGGGTTCTNGATGTGCCTCGTCGTCGTCGCGATGGTCGTCGCCCCGCTCGGCTGGCTGCACGAGCACCGGACGCTGGCCGGCTACTTCGGCTCCCACCCGCACGGCCCCTTCACCTACCTGATCGCGAACAGCCTGCTGGTGATGCGCTTCTACGACATCGCCGGCACCCCGCGGCAGGTGCCCATCGCCGAGGTGCCCGGGGGGCCGGTCGCGTGGGACGGCTCGCTGTGGACCCTGTTCTGGGAGGCGCTGTGCTACCTCGGCATCGCCGCGCTGGGCGCGTACGGCCTGCTGCGCCGCCGACGGGCGGTGGTCGGCGGCCTCACCGTGGCGGTNTGGGTGGTGTGGGTGCTGCGCTGGCTGGTCCCGGGGCGTCTGCCCGCGCTGCTCGCCGGCGACCTGGTCGGCGCCTCGGTGCGCCTGGGCTCGCTGTTCCTCGCGGGCGCGCTGCTGTTCCTGTATGCCGACCGGGTGCCGTTCTCCTCNCGGCTGGCCCTGCTCGCGGTCGCGCTGACCGCTGCGGGACTGCTGTGTCCGGACGGGCACACAGTGATCAGCCTTCCGCTGGCCTACGTGTGCGTGTGGGCGGCGCTGNGGCTGCCACTGTGGAAGATCGCCGCCCGNAACGACCTGTCCTACGGCACGTACATCTACTCGGCGCCGGTGCAGCAACTCCTCGCCGTCTACGGCCTGCACCGCCTCGGCCTGGTGGCCTACTTCCTCGCCTGCCTGGCCGCCACGACCCTGCTGGCGCTGGCGAGCTGGCGGCTCGTCGAGCGGCCGGCGCTAGGCCTGAAGAACCGATCCCTGCCCGGTCCGGGTAGTCGGGCGATCTTCGCGCGGACGCGGCATCGGCACCGGGGATCGTCTGTCGCCCGCGTGTCGGCGATCCCCGCTCAGCGTCGCGGCGGGGGCGAACGGGCGGCCGGGGCCGACGAGGATCCGGCTGGGCACGCCGTCGTCGGCAAACAGCAACAGGGCGAGCAGGATCCACAGGAAGAGGGCGACGCGGTTGGCGGTCAGNACCGGTAGGCCGAGCGTGCTGGCCAGGCACAGCACGGTCACGCAGGTGGCGAAGCGCTGTTCCGCCGGCTCGCGCCGCGCCCGGGTGCGCCACCAGGTGACGGCCACGAGCAGCAGGACACCGGCGAGCAGGGCGACGCCGAGCAGACCGCCCGCGACCATGGCCTCGGCCCAGGCGCTGTCGTAGGGGACGGCGAGGCCGCCGGCGCCGTAGCCGAGCCAGGGCCGGGTGTCGAGGACGAAGTTCCAGGCCCGCGCGGAGGCTCCGAGCGGCCGGAACCGGTCGGCGGTGTACTGGGCGAACAGGCCGTTGGAGCCCGCCCCGGGGATCAGCATCCGCAGCATCCAGGAGCCGTTCCATCGCGCGAGCCCCAGCTCGCCGCCCAGGACGCCGCCCAGGNCCAGCCCACCACCGACGGTCGACAACCGGCGCAGCGGACGCCCGAGCCTGGCCGCCTGCCACAGCGCCAGCGGCAGCCCGCACAGCAGGAAGATCTTGGAGACGCACAGCAGGCCGCCGACGAGGATCGGCAGCACGGCGAGCGCGAGGACGACCGGCCGGTCGCGACCGCGTTCGGGTCGGGCGAACAGGTGGACGGCCGCGAACAGGGCAAGGGAGTAGGCGACTCCCGCCTCCACCGGCTGGTTGAAGATCCCGGACAGTCGACCGTTGTTCGCCGCCAGCACGGCCACACTCTGCCCGTCCAGGGCGACACCACCCCNGAAGGCGGAGAGAACGGGCGAGAGGTCGGCGAACAACCCCAGCACCGCGATCACACCGTTGAACATCATCATCGGTACGAAGATCTGGCAGAACCGGTCGAGTGCGGCCTGTCTGGTATAGCCCGCCGCCAACCACCGACCGACCATGAAAAGCACCGCCGCGGGATAGACGTAGTTGTCCACTCCGGCCTGGAGGGAGCCGGGAAAGAAATCCCCAGAAACCGTCACGCCAATCGAGTCCAACACCACGTAGAAAGCGAAGAAGGNCCAGATCAGCGCCACCAGAAGATGCCGCGGCCCCAGTCCACGGAAGATCCCGCCGAACGGCAGGGCGAGGAGCAGGCCACCGTAGACGACCACCTGCTCCGTCCGTATTCCGCTCACCACATACGGCCCGAATCCTGCCACGACAGCCAAACTCAGCCAGATGGTGGCGCCAGGCCTCGGAGCGACTTTTTCAGGTGGAGACACCGTCGCATCATGGCACACGACCAAGCCGCCTCCGCGCGATTGTTTGGTCGACCGCCACGGAAAGAGGACCTTGGCCGCACCGGTTTCCGGCCGAGGCCACNGGCGGTCCGGCCAGACCTCGACCGAGCCCGTCGACACGGACCCCGGCCGGCTGCGGATCAGTGCGGCCGGCGGTGGCGCATCGTCGCACAAGGCGCGGCGCCGTGTGGGCTTAGCACCGCCGGGCCAGGGAAGGTCCAACGTCAAGGCGTGCCGGGAACAGCCCGGGACGCACCGATGTCGACAGCGACCGAACCCGCCGACGATCCGTCCAGGTGCACGTCCCGGACGACCGCCGCTCAGCGGGAAGCGGTCGGGGAGGCCCCCGTGACACAACCAGCCTCGGATTCCGACTCGTGGAACCGCGAGGACTCGCCCCTGGAACCCGCCGAGACGTTCGACAGCGATGACCTCGGCTCGACCGACGCCGGCCGAGACCCGCTCGACGACAGCTGGGAGGCTCCGGACCGACCGAGCGCGAGTGTCCGGTACCCGCACACGCCGCGGGAGGAACGCGAGGGCTCGTCCTTCGCGGAGCAGCTCGCGGCCGAGCAGCCGGACACCGACCCCTACCTGGAGGCCGAGCGCCGGGAGTCGGGCCGGGTCCTGCGGGCTGACGTCAACGGCGAGGACACCTCCGCCTTCGAGGACACCGACTTCGAGGACTCCGCCNTCGATGGCGACGAGAACGCAGCGACCAGGAATTCCGCGGCCGAGGAGAGCGCCCTGCACCTGGAGTGACCGCCCGTGACGCCACACCCCGGGCATCGGGCGGCGAGCCGGGCGCCGACATGATCGGCGTCGTCAGGCGCGGACCGCTGCCTGCTCCGGCTACGCTGCTCGGGTGACGNCCGCGATCCCGCATCCGGACCAGCGCCCGCCCGCGCCGGTCGTGGCGNCCGGGCCAAGGGTCTGGTCGCCTCGGGTCTGGTCGCCTCGGGCCCGCCTGGGCGGGTTCGCCGCGGTGGGCGCGATCGCGGCCGCCGCCGCCGTGCGGGTGTACCTCGTCGACCCGGCTCAGCCCGGCCACTACCCCACCTGTCCGTTCCGCTGGGCGACGTCGATGGACTGCCCGGGGTGCGGCACGCTGCGCGGACTGCACCAGCTCCTGCACGGCCATCCCGGCGCGGCCGCGGACTACAACCTGTTCTTCGTCGTCGCCGCGCCGATGCTGGTCGTCGNCTGGACGGTGGCGGTGGCGCGGGCCACCGGCTGGCAACGCCCGCTGCCCCGCGTCCCCGCCCGGCTGCTGCCGATCATCCCGGTACTGGTCATCGCCTTCTGGGTGCTGCGCAATCTGCCGTTACCCGGCTGCACGTGGCTCGCGTCGTAGCGCGGCGCCCAGAGATCCCCGTCGCGGCCCGGCTTCGCGGCACAGTGGATCACCGAGAGTCCGGCTCGGGCACTGGTCAGCGCCGGCCCAGCAGGTAGCAGGCGATGGCGGCGGTGGCGGCGACGTTGAGCGAGTCGACGCCGTGCGCCATCGGGATGCGGGCCCGCGCGGTCGCCGCCGCCTGCGTGGGCTCGGACAGACCGGCCCCCTCGGTGCCGAGCAGGAGCGCGACGCGCGCCGGCGCCCCAGCCGCCGGGTCCGCCGGATCCACGGTCGACCCGGGGGCGGCCGTGCCGGAGTCGGGCGGACCGGAGCCGGGCGGACCGGAGCCGACCGGGTCCACGGTGGCGAGCTGGGCGGCGAACTCGCCGAGATCGGCGGCGTCGGCGGCGGGGGTCAGCGCCAGCAGGGTGAATCCGGCGTCGCGGAGTAGGCCCAGCGCACCCGGCCACGGATCAAGCCGGGCGTAGGGCACGGCGAAGACCTCGCCCATCGAGACCCGTACGGAGCGGCGGTAGAGCGGGTCGGCGCAGCGGGGGCTGAGCAGCACCGCATCCATCCCGAGACCGGCGGCCGAGCGGAAGATCGCCCCCAGGTTGGTGTGGCTCACGATGTCCTCGCAGACGAGGACCCGCCTCGCGGCGGCGAGCACGTCCGCCGGGGCCAGCGGTGGGCGTCGGCACATCGACGCGAGCGCGCCGCGGTGCACCTCGAAGCCGGTGATGGCGGCGAGCACGTCGGCCCCGGCCACGTAGACGGGGACATCCGCCGGCAGGTCCGCCGGCACCGCGCCCAGCCGGGCCGGGGAGACCAGGACCGAGCGGGGCCGGTAGCCGGCCCGCAGCGCCCGGGTGATGACCCGCTCGCCCTCGGCGATGAACAGCCCGTCGGCCGGCTCCCGGCGCCGGCGCAGGGCGACATCGGTGAGGGCGACGTAGTCGTCGACGCGGGAATCCGCCGGGTCGTCGATTGCCACGATCCGCGTCGAGGCCGGCATCGAGACCTGCGCCGCGGCGGATCCGGGCAGGTCAGCGGGCACGCCGGAACCTCCGGACGCGGCCGGTGACACCCGGGCGTAATGAGCGGGACGCAGAATCGGCGCCCATGACCGAGCCGCACCCCACGCCCCCACCGGCACCGGCCGCAACGCCGACACCGACACCGGCATCCACGCCGGGGCCCGCCGTCTCCCGTCCCATCACCGCTCCCGTTCCCGCCGATCTGCTCGTCGTCGGCGCCGAGCTGGTCGCGACCGTGGACGCCGACCGCCGGGAGATCCGCGGCGGGTGGGTCGCGGTGACCGACGGCCTGGTCAGCGCAATCGGCGGCCCGGCCGACCCGCCGCCGGCGGCCGGACGCACCCTGCGGGCCGACGGCGCACTCGTCACGCCCGGCCTGGTGAACACGCACCATCACATTTACCAGAACCTCACCCGTGCCTTCGCTCCGGCCCTGGGCGGCACCCTGTTCACCTGGCTGTCGACGCTGTACCCGCTCTGGTCACGGCTGGACGAGGAGGCGGTGCACGTCTCGGCCTACGTCGGGCTCACCGAGCTGGCGCTCGGCGGCTGCACCACGACCACCGACCACCTCTACGTNCATCCACGCGGCGGCGGGGACCTGATCTCGGCCGAGATCGCCGCAGCGACGGCCCTCGGCGTGCGGTTCCACCCGACGCGCGGATCGATGTCGCTGTCGGTGAAGGACGGGGGCCTGCCGCCCGACTCGGTGGTTCAGGACGACGACGAGATCCTCGCCGAGTCGGCCCGGCTGGTCGCCCGCCACCACGACCGGTCGTGGGGCGCGATGGTGCGCGTGGCGCTCGCGCCCTGCTCACCGTTCTCGGTCAGCCCGGCGCTCATGCGCACCACCGCCGAGCTGGCCGAGCGGCTCGACGTGCGCCTGCACACCCATCTGGCCGAGGATCCCGAGGAGGACGAGTACTGCCTGGCGGTGTTCGGCCGCCGGCCCATCGACCAGTTCGCCGAGGTCGGCTGGGCCGGGGATCGGGCGTGGGTGGCGCACTGCATCTGCCCGAACCCCGAGGAGGTCGCCCGGCTGGGCGCCTGGGGCACCGGGGTGGCGCACTGCCCGAGCAGCAACATGATCCTCGGTGGCGGGCTCGCGCCGGTCGCCGAACTGCGGGCGGCCGGTGTCCCGGTGGGTCTCGGCTGCGACGGTTCGTCGTCGGCGGACTCGGCGTCGCTGTGGTTGGAGGCCCGCACGGCGATGNTGCTCGGCCGGCTGCGGCACGGCTCCGCCGCGATGTCGGCCCGCGACGCGCTGGAGATCGCCACCCGCGGCGGCGCGGGCTGCCTCGGCCGGGTGGGTGAGATCGGCGAGCTGTCCGTCGGGGCGGTCGGCGACCTGGTCGTCTGGCCCCTGGACGGGGTCGCCTTCGCCGGGGCGCTGTCCGATCCGATCGACGCCTGGCTGCGCTGCGGCCCGGTGGCCGCGCGGCACACCGTCGTGGCCGGCCGGCTCGTCGTCGAGGACGGCCGGCCCGTGCACCCCGACCTGCCCGCGATGCTCGACCGGCACCGCACGCTGGCCGCCGGCATCCAGGGCGCCTTCGACGACGCCGGCATCGATCCCGCCACCATCCCCCAGGCCGGCGCGGGCACGGCGGTCCGATGAGCGGCGGTCCGATGAGCGGCGGTCCGATGAGCGGCGGTCACGAACCCGCCCGCGACATCAGACCGCTGACCCTCACCGAAGCCCTCGACGCGCTACCGAAGGTCGAGCTGCACTGTCACGTCGAGGGAACGATGCGCCCGGCGACCGTGGTCGAACTCGCCACCCGAGCCGGCCTCCCGCTGCCCACGACGGATGTCACCGAGCTGTACACCTACAACTCCCTCGACGAGTTCCTCACGGTGTTCTGGCTGGTCCAGTCGACCTTGACCACGCGGGACGACTGGGCGCGGCTCGGCTACGAGAGCGTGCTCGACGCGGCGGCGCACGGCCGGGTCTACGCCGAGCTGTTCTTCACCCCCGCCCGTCACCTGGCCGCGGGCTCGGCGCTGGGTGACATCGTCGCCGGGCTCAGCGAGGGCCTGGCGGCGGCCGAGACCGAGACCGGCTCGGTCGCGATGCTCATCGCGGACGTCGACCGGGCCTTCGGGCCGTCCGCCGGCGTCGCGATGGTCGAGGACCTGGTCCGGCTGCGCCGGGCCGGGGCGCCCGGCGTCGAACGGGTGCTCGGCGTCGGGATGGACTCCACCGAGCGGGGGGTGGACCCGGCCTCCTTCGCCGACGCCTACCGGCTCGCCGCCCGGCACGGCCTGCGGCGCACCGGCCACCAGGGCGAGAACAGCCCGCCGACGGCCATCGCGACGCTCGTCGACGTGCTCGGCGCCGAGCGGGTCGACCACGGCCTGTCCCTGGTTGACGACCCCGAGCTGATGACACGGTTTGCCGCCGAGCGGATCCCGTTGACCGTCTGCCCGAACTCCAACATCCGCATCGCCAACGCCTTCCCGGCGCTCGCCGACCATCCCTACCCCGCCATGCGTGCCGGCGGCCTGCTCGCCACCCTCAACACCGACGACCCGGCCCTGACCGACCTGGATCTCGGCTACGAATACGCCTCCGTGGNCACCGCGTTCGACTACTCGTTCGACGACATGGTCGCGATCGCCCTCGACGGCGTCACCGCAAGCTGGCTTCCCGACGACGACGCCCGCGCCCTGCGCGCCCGCATCCACACCGCCGCCGACACCCTGCGCCCCCGCCTCGCCGCCTCCCCCGTCTATCCAGAGGGATAAATCGGGCGCCGAGGCCTCCGGACAGACGGGGGCGTGGCTCAGGCCGGCGACGGGGAGGCGTCGGCGGTGGCCACGGCGAGGCGCTGCGCGGTGTAGAGCGGCTCGCCGAGCCGGTGGTAGAGCGACAGCTCGGTGTCGAGCCAGGACAGGTGCCGTTCCTCGTCGGCGAGAACGGTCTCGATCAGGATGCGGGTGGTCGCGTCGTGCTCGGCGGCGGCGACCTCCGCCGCCTGGTTCAGGCCGGGACGGGCGCCGCGCTGTGCCGCCAGGTCGTTCTCCAGCACCTCGCGCAGGGTCGTCCCGATGGCCGGCTTGGNCACCACGAAGTCCGGTCGGCCGCCGAGGTCGAGCAGCCGGTTCAGCACCGCGGCGATGGTGACCGGCTCGTCGGCGATCCGCTGGGCCATGCCCGCGGCCAGACCGTGCAGACCCCAGGACTCGACGAGGACCAGATGGGTGCGGTGCTGGGCGTAGCCCGNCCAGTAGCTGCCGAGCAGCTCGTTCAACANCTCGGTGACCGGGGTGGTCTGCGTGTCAGCCATGTGTCCGTCCCTCCACTGACCCGGCGAGGCGCACCGGCACCAGCCGGGCACGGCGCCATCGTCGACTATATGTCACCGGACTAGGCACATAAACCGGGGAACTCCCATGATGATCATTTGCGAGTGATCAGGTCAGGACGGCGCCGCCGGGACGGGTGAGGCCGACGTCGAGGGCGGCGAGCAGGTCGACGAAGCCGAAGGCGGCGGGGGTGAAGGCGGCGCGGGCGTAGGCGACGACCTCGCGCAGCGGTGGTGCGGCGAGGTCGACCCGGTTCGCGGCGAGATCGTTCGGGACGGCGGGCTCGGGGACCAGGGCGGCGCCGAGCCCGGCGGCGGCGAGCCGGGCCGCGGCGTCGACCTGGCGCGTCTCCACGACGCCGCGCGGGGTGAAGCCGGCGGCCGCGCACGCCTCGCGTACCAGCTCGGACAGGCCGTGGTCCGGGGCGTAGAGGACCCAGTCCTGGTCGGCGAACGCCTGGAGCTCGATCCCGGCCCGCCCGGCACGCGGATCGGCCGCGGGGACCACGACGACGAAGCGCTCGTGGCCAAGCCCGCGGACCGGCCCCGACCAGGTCGCCGGGCGCGGGCCGATGCCGACGTCGGCCTCACCGCCCGCCATGAACGCCTCCAGCGTGCGGCGGTCGGGAAACTCGGTGATACGCAGGGTGATGTCGGGATGGCCGGGCCGCCAGCGCGCGACCGCCCGCGGCAGGACCCAGGTCGCCAGCGACGTCACGGTCGCGACGTGCAGCGCCCCGCCGCCGTGGCCGGCGGTGGCTCGGGCGCGGGCCACGGCACCCTCCGCCGCGGCGAGCGCCGAACGCGCGCCGTCGAGGAACACCCGCCCGGCCGCGGTGGGACNCACCCCGCGCGACGTCCGCTCCAGCAGGACCACGTCGAGCTGGCGTTCGAGCGCGCGGATCTGCTGGGACAGCGAGGGCTGGGCGATGTGCAGGCGGGCCGCGGCCCGGGTGAACGACTCCTCCTCGGCGACCACGATGAAATAGGCCGCCTGGCGAAGGTTCAGCCATCCCCGCATGTCTGTCGTTGTATCCCCCGTCGATCTCCGGAACCCTTGGCCGCCGGGAGGCCCATAGGTGAACCACTATCGCCCATCGGCCGTTTGCGTCTTGGACGGCTCCGGNGGCGGTGACGGACGATCGGGCGGAACGGTTCGGCTCGCCGACGACGGTGTCGGCCGCGGCGCCGCCCGACGGGCGGCGTCCTGGCGCACGGGACGCGGAGGAGCATGTCCGAGGGCAGCGCATGGGACGGGGTGGCAGCCGGCGCGGGTCGGCCGGTGACCGTGCTCGCGGGCGGCCGGGTGATCGACCCGGCGAACGGCGTCGACCGGATCGCGGACGTGTTCTGCGTCGACGGCCGGATCAGCGCCGTCGTGCCCGCCGACGAGGCGGACGCGCATCGAGCCGGCGCGAGCGGCGCGGTCCTGGCAAGCGGCGCGGTCCTGGCGAGCGGCGCGGTCCTGGCGAGCGGCGCGGTCCTGGCGAGCGGCGCGGTCCTGGCAAGCGGCGCGGTCGGCTCGGGCGCCGCGGGCGGCAGGGTCGAGGGCGGGGCGACGGTCATCGTCGACTGTCGAGGCCTGATCGTGACGCCGGGGCTGATCGATCTGCACACCCACGTCTACCCGGGGCTCGGCGACTTCTGCGTGCACCCGGACCGGGCCGGCGTCGACGTGGGCGTCCCGGTCGTCGTCGACGGCGGCACCTCCGGCGTGCGGACCTTCGGCCTGGCCCGGGCCTTCGTCGAGGGCCCCACCGTGCGGACCCGGGTGCTCGCCTTCCTCGACCCGTGCCTGCTGTACCTGGCGACGAAGGACTTCCTCGCGCACCGGCTGGAGATCGCAGCCGATCCCCGCAACCTCGACCTCGACGCCACCGCCGCGACCGTCGAGGCGCACCAGGACATGATTGTNGGCTTCAAGGTGCGGGCCACCGTCACCGACGACCCCCGGACCTCCCCGTTCCTGGAGGGTGCGAAGTCCATCGCCGGCAATCTGCCGATCATGGTGCATCTCGGCCGCTACCCCTACACGCCGAGCCTGGCCAACCTGGACGCGATCNCCGCCCTGCGCCCCGGCGACATCGTCACGCACGCCTTCCGCGGCCACTCCGGGATCCTCGTCGACGACGACACCGCCGTCGACGGGCGCTTTGCCGCCGCGGTCGAGGCGGGCCTGCGCCTCGACGTCGGGCATTCCGGTTCGGACTTCCGTTTCGCTGCGGCCCGGGCGCTGTTCGACCTCGGCTACCTGCCCACGACGATCAGCACCGACCTGAACCTGTTCAACACCGCCGGCCCGGTCTGGTCACTGCCCGAGACGATGTCGAAGATCTGGGCGCTCGGGGTCGACCTCGTCGACGTCATCGCGATGGCGACGGCCAACACCGCGGCGGCGATCGGGCGCTCGGCGCAGCTCGGTTCCCNCGACGTCGGGCGCGACGCCGAGGTCAGCGTCCTGCGGGTGGAGACGGGCGAGTGCTCGTTCACGGACGGGTTCGAGACCATCTCCCACCCGCGCCGGCTGACCCCGGTCGGCTNCCTCCGAGGGGGCGTTTGGTACAAAGCAACAGGGCAGTTCGGACCGGGTTACCGAGTTGACTCCCTCGACTCTGGCGACCTGAGCGATGATGGTCCGGGCACGGGAAGCCGGACGCCCCCCACCGAGACCGCCGCCGCCGGTGCCGCGCATCGACCCCCCCGATCGGTGCGCCCAGCGCCGGCGGCGGCTTCACCCCCGGCCNCCCCCGTTTTCCCGGCCGTCGCGACCTCCCCGAACACCCCGGGCACCACGGGCACCACGGGCACCACAGGTTCNCCGGATGTTCCCGTGCCGACCGCGGGCCGGGGCTGAGCGCGCGGATGGTCTACGTCATCACCGCGGCCTGCATCGACGTCACCGACCGGTCCTGCGTCGACGAGTGCCCGGTCGACTGCGTCTACGAGGGCCGGCGCAAGCTGTACATCCATCCGGAGGAGTGCATCGACTGCGGCGCCTGCGCGCGGGTCTGCCCCGTCGACGCGATCGTGTGGGAGCGCGACCTCGACGGCGACGGCCACGCACACCTCGGCGACGCGCACGCGTTCTTCTACCGCCCCCTGTCCGGTCGGCCGAAGCCGATCGGCGCCCCGGGTGGCGCGGGCATGCTCGGGCCGGTCGGAGTCGACACCGACCTGGTGACGGCCGCTCGACCCGCGGTCGGCGACCCGGCGACGAACCGATCGACGGACCCGGCGGCGCCGGCGCCGGAAGCGCAGGCGCAGGCGGTCCCCCCGCTGGCCTGAGCCGAGCGGGCCCTACCTACCGGTCGGCGTCCCCGGCCGGCGCGGCCTGCCCCGCCGCCTCGGAGCCGTTCCAGTCGACGAGCTGGACGATCACCCCGTTGGGGTCCCGGACCTGGAACGCCCGCTCGCCCCACTCCTCCACGGTCAGCGGCATCGTGATGGCGACCCCCTCGGCCTGCAACCGGGCCAACTCCCCTTCCAGGTCGTCGACGACGAAGGCGAGGATGAGGCCGGCGGCGTGCTCGTCGCGCTGATCGGCGGGCAGCGTTGCGAGACCGCGCCGCAGGAACACGACGTTCATGCCGGCGTCCTCGCGCGCCAGCGAGGCGAAGCCGTCCGCGGCCATCTGCTCGGCGAAGGCGAAGTGCTCGGCGAGGAAGGCGCTGGACGCGGCGACATCCTCGACATTGAGCGACACGGCGGAGGAGGTGATCTTCATGACTGCGNTCCCGAGGTGCGTGCGGGCGGCCTGATCGCACGAGAATCTTGTACGAGGTACATAGTACGCCGTATGAAGTAAGAACGGAGATCCATGCCCAGCGACCGGACCAGCGCCGGCGACCCCGTCAGGACCCTCGCCCTGCTCTGGCGCGACCCCTCGGCGACCCCGCGCCGAGGACCCGCCCGCGGGCTCAGCGTCGACGCGGTCGTCGACGCCGCCGTCACCCTGGCGGATGGGGAGGGTCTGGCGGCGGTGACGATGCGCCGCGTCGCGCAGGCGCTGGAGGTCGTCCCGATGACGCTGTACACCTACGTCCCTGGCAAGGCCGAGCTGCTCGACCTCATGCTCGACGCGACCTACGCCCGGATGGAGCGCGCAGACAGCACCGGCGAACCCTGGCGGAAGCGGCTGGCCGCGATCGCCAGGGAGAACAGGGCCCTGTTCGAGGCCCATCCCTGGGCCGCCGCCGTCTCCACGCTGCGCCCGTCGCTGGGGCCGGGCTCGATCGCCAAGTACGAGCACGAACTCGCCGCGCTCGACGGCCTCGGGCTCAGTGACACCGAGATGGATGACTGCCTCACCCACCTGCTGTCCTTCGTCCAGGCGAACGCGCGGGCCGCGATCGACGCGAACGAGACGCGGGCGGCCGACGGCCTGTCCGACCAGCAGTGGTGGGACCGGGCCGGCCCACTGCTGGCCCGACTCCTCGACCCGGATGCCTTCCCGCTGGCCGTCCGGGTCGGCAGCGCGGCCGGGGCGGCCCGCGGCAGCGCGCACGACCCCGGACACGCCTTCCGCTTCGGCCTGGCCAGGGTCCTCGACGGGTTGGCCGCGCTCATCGAACCCGCCCGCGCCGTGGATACCGGTGAGCGTCCACCGGGGCCCGACCCGACGCCCGACTCGGCACCTTCACCAGCGCCCTGACCAGCGCCCTGACCAGCGCCCTGACCAGCGCCCCGAGTAGCCGCCCCGAGTAGGCGCCCCGAGTGACGCTCCGAGTAGCGCCCCGGCCGGCGACCGGACCGGCGAAGGCCGGAGACTGGGCGTATGCCGACGCTGCCGCCCGATGTCGTCGCCCGACTGACCGCCGCCCTCGACCTCGTCGACGCGGACCTCGCCGCCCGCCATCCGGGCGACACCGGCGCCCGCCAGCCCGTCCACACCTGCTACCTGCCCGCAGATCAGATGGTCCCCGACGTCGTGCCGGCCTGGGGCGCCCGGGCAAGCGCCCTGCTCGCGACGTACGGCGCCGACCCGGCGACACTCGCCGCGGCGACCGGTGGCGACCCGCGGCCGCAGGTCGCCGCGGCCGTCCACGCCCACACCCGGCGCGCGCTCGCCGTCGAGCCGATCCAGGACCTGCGGGTCGACCTGGAGGACGGCTACGGCCTGCGGCCGGACGACGTCGAGGACGCCGACGCCGTGCGCGCGGCCGAGGCACTGCGCGCCGCGTCGGCCGCCGGGGCCCTGCCCGCCCGCTACGGGCTGCGGCCCAAGTCACTCGATCCGCTGGTCCGCGTCCGCGGGCTGCGCAGCCTCGACCTGTTCCTCACCGCGCTCGTCGGCGACGACTCCCCGCCGCCCGGCCTGGTGGTGACCCTGCCGAAGGTCAGCGACCCACGGCACCTGCGGGTCTTCGCCGACGTCCTCGGCGAGCTGGAGCGGCGGCTGGGGCTCGACCCGATCGGTCTTGAGGTGCAGGTCGAGACGCCGGCCGCGGTGCTCGCCCTGCCCGAACTGGTGCGCTCCGGCCTCGACCTGGGCCCCGGCCGCCTCGTCGGGCTGCATGTCGGCACCTACGACTACTCGGCGGCGCTCGGGATCACGGCCGCGCACCAGGCCAGCGACCACCCGGCGGTGGAGTTCGCCACGACGATGATGCAGCTCGCCGCGGCCGGCACCGGCGTCGACGTCGCGGACGGTTCGTCGAACCTGCTGCCCGTCGACGGCGACGAGCGGCCGGGCGCCTCCGGCGACGACGTGCGCCGCGCCTGGCACCGGCACGCCGAGCTGGTCCGCCGCGCCTGGCACCGTGGCCTCTACCAGGGCTGGGACCTGCATCCCGGGCAGTTGGTGAGCCGGCACGCGACGGTGGCCGGCTGCCTACTGGCCGGGCTCGACGAGGCGCTGACCCGGCTGGCCGACCACGCCGCCGCCCGGCAGTCCGGCGCGGTCGCCGACGAACCGGCGACGGGGCGGGCCCTGGCCGGGCACGTCCTGCGGGCGCTGGACGCGGGCCTGCTGGACGACCCGCGCCTCGCCGCCGCGGGCCTCGACCGGGCGACGGTCACCCGCCTGGGTGGCCGGCGGAAATCCAACACGACCACCCCCGCCGGCCAGGCGTCACTCGATAAACCAAACAGCGGTAGTTCTTTGCATTAATAATAGGTGAACGGCGGCGAACATCGTTCGATACCCCGTTCTGGATGTTCCCGACGGGTCGACATGAGCCCAGTTGAGGTCTACAACAGACAGCGTGAACGACGGCATCCTGGTTTTGGTGGTCCTGACCGCGCTGGCCTTCGACTTCACAAACGGGTTCCATGATACCGGCAACGCGATGGCGACCTCGATCGCGACGCGGGCGCTGCCCCCGAAGGTCGCCGTCGCCCTGTCCGGGGCACTGAATCTCGTCGGCGCGTTCCTGTCGCTCAGCGTGGCCGCGACGATCNCAAGTGGCCTGGTCAACACCCATATCGTCACGCTGACGGTGGTCTTCGCGGGCCTGGTGGGNGGCATTACCTGGAATTTGCTGACCTGGTTCTTCGGAATACCGTCGAGTTCATCTCACGCCCTCATCGGCGGGGTCATCGGGGCGACCATGGCCGCCGCCGGCACGGACGGCGTCAAATGGCATGGCGTCGTGTCGAAGGTAATCATTCCGGCCGGCCTTTCCCCGGTGATCGCCGCCCTCATCGCGACCGTGGGAACCTACCTGATCTACCGGCTCAGTCGCGGTGTCCCGGACCGGACGCGCAGCCACGGATTCCGGATCGGCCAGATCGGCTCGGCGTCGCTCGTCTCGCTCGCGCACGGCACGAACGACGCGCAGAAGACGATGGGCGTCATCACCCTGGCCCTCATCGCCAACGGCACGGTGGACGCCGGCTCCAAGGCCCCGTTCTGGGTGATCCTGAGCTGCGCGCTCGCGATCAGCCTCGGTACCTACCTCGGTGGTTGGCGGGTGATCCGGACCCTCGGCAAGGGACTGGTCGAGATCGACTCCCCGCAGGGCATGGCCGCCGAGTCGTCCTCGGCCGCGACGATCCTGCTTTCCAGCCACTTCGGGTACTCCCTGTCGACGACGCACGTGGCGACGGGCTCGATCCTCGGCACCGGCCTGGGCCGCAAGGGCGCCGAGGTGCGGTGGAGCGTCGCCGGTCGGATGGCGACCGCGTGGCTGTTCACCCTGCCGGCCGCCGGGCTCGTCGGCGCCGGATGCTACGGGATCGCCCAGGGCATCGGCGGCACCCCCGGCGTGGTGATCGTCTTCGTGCTGCTGGTGATCGCGTCCGTCCTGCTGTACCTGCGAGCCCGCCGGACACCGGTCAGCCACCACAACGTCAACGACGAGTGGGACGGCGCGACCGCCCCCGCGGACGCCAAGGAGTCGGTCGCGGCCTGAGGTACGCGCGCACAGCGGTTTCGGACGAGACGGCCGGTCGCCCGTCGGACGGATCCTGGTGACGACCGGTGGACGTGACGAAGGGAGAGGCGGGCATGGATTCCTGGATCGACCTGGACGCCCTGTGGAAGATCGTCGTCATCGGCCTGCTCGCCGGGGCGGGGCTGCCCGCGCTGTTCGCGGTCGGGCTGCGCGCGGTGAGCCTGCCGGGTCGGGGCGGCGTGCCCGCCGTCGACGAGGCGGGCGGCGACCGCGTCATCGGGACGAATCCGCTCGGGATCGCCGCCGGCGCGGCGTGCTTCGCCGTGGTGCTGGCCGCGATCGGCTGGGGTATCTACTCCGTTGTCGCAGGAACGTGACGGTGCCGACAGGGAACGGGACGGTGCCGACAGGGAACGGGACGGTGCCGACAGGGAACATGACGGTGCCGACAGGGAACATGACGGTGCCGACAGGGAACATGACGGTGCCGACAGGGAACGTCATTGGTCGGTTCCCGGAGTCGCCCGGGAGGTGAAGGAAAGGTGAGTGGCGTGGCGTTGCCTCCGTTGCTGGCATCCATCATCCAGTGGCT
>NZ_LJFZ01000036.1:0-75925 GCF_001420875.1 Frankia sp. AvcI1
CGCCACCGCCGTCACCATCTTCGCCCCGTGCTTCGCAATACCACCCGCCTCGTACTCCCGCCCCACCATGAACCCCGAGATGTTCTGCAGGAACACCAACGGAATCCCCCGCTGGTCACACAACTCGATGAAATGCGCCCCCTTCAACGCCGACTCCCCGAACAACACCCCGTTGTTCGCCACGATCCCCACCGGATGACCATGCAACCGCGCCGTGCCGGTCACCAACGTCGACCCGTACTCCCGCTTGAACTCCGCGAACCGACTCCCGTCCACGATCCGCGCGATCACCTCCCGCACGTCATACGGCGTCCGCGAATCCGTCGGCACCGCCGCATAAAGGCCGGCCGGGTCGACCGCGGGCTCCTCCACCGCCGCGACCGGCCAGGGCCGCGCCGCCCGCGGGGCCAGGTTCGCGACGATCCGGCGCACCGTCTGCAGGGCGTCGGCGTCGTCGTCGGCCAGGTGGTCGACGACCCCGGAGGTCTTCGCGTGCAGCAGACCGCCGCCGAGGTCCTCGGCGGCGACGACCTCTCCCGTGGCCGCCTTGACCAGCGGCGGCCCACCCAGGAAGATCGTTCCCTGGTTGCGGACGATGACCGTCTCGTCGCTCATCGCCGGGACGTAGGCGCCGCCCGCCGTCGACGAACCGAGCACCGCCGCGATCTGCGCGATGCCGGCCTTCGACATCGTGGCCTGGTTGTAGAAGATCCGGCCGAAATGCTCCCGGTCGGGAAACACGTCGTCCTGCATCGGCAGGAACGCCCCGCCGGAGTCGACGAGGTAGACGCAGGGCAGCCGGTTGTGCAGCGCCACCTCCTGCGCCCGCAGGTGCTTCTTCACCGTCAACGGGTAGTACGTCCCGCCCTTGACGGTCGCGTCGTTCGCGACGACGACGCATTCCCGTCCCGCGATCCGACCTATTCCGGTGACGATGCCCGCACCCGGCGCGTCGCCGTCGTACATCCCGTCGGCGGCCAGCGGGGACAGCTCCAGGAAGGGGCTGCCCGGGTCGAGCAGCACCTCGATGCGCTCACGCGCCAGCAGCTTGCCGCGCTCGACGTGCCGGCGCCGGACGGGCTCGGGGCCGCCCAGGGCCGCCGCGGCGAGCCGCTCGCGCAGCTCGGCGACGAGCGCGGTGTGGGTCTCGGAGTACCCGCGCGCCGCGGGCGAGGCGGCGTCGACGGCGCTGCGCAGCGGCGGCCCGGTGAGGTCCTCCGCCGCCGCGGCCCGTGCGCGCGCGGCGGCCGGACCGTCGCCGACGTTAACAGTCGCTAACATGGGTCCAGATGTTAGCGCGCGCTAACACCTCCGTCGACTGTCCGGCCCGGCTGGGACGTCCGCCACCGACCGGGTACTTCCGGCCACCGACCGGTGGGCCGCGCTTGGTAGCCTCTGCCCGAAGGAGGACCACATCGTGCCGTCGCGTGCCACCCGGGTGACGCCCCCGGCGGGTCTGGCCCCCACCTTCTCCGACGCCGCCACCTCCACCGCCGCGACACCGCCGGCCCCGGCGCCGGAACCCCATACCACCCCGGCCGCGGTCGCCCTCGACGCGACCCGCCCGGCACCCACCTCGCCCGTCACCGTCCCGCCGTCCACCCCGGAGCCCGACGCCGATCAGCCCGCGGCGCCCCCGGCCCGCCCGGACCCGGCCCGCCCAGATCAGACCAACGCGGACCCGACCGCGGCTGCGCCGGTTCGGCGGGCTCGCAGCGGGCGCCGGGACGACCTGCTGCAGGCGGCGGCCCGGCTGTTCGCCGAGCGAGGGTTCCGCGGGGTCGGCATCGAGCAGATCGGCGCCGCCGTCGGCATCCGCGGTCCCGGGATCTACCGGCACTTCGCCAGCAAGGACGCGATGCTCACGGAACTGCTCGTGGGCATCAGCCAGCATCTGCTCCACGGCGCCCAGACCGTGCTGAGCGCGGACCCGAGCGCGGCCGACGCCCTCGACCGCCTCGTCCGCCGACACGTCGAGTTCGCCGTCGGCAACCCCGACCTGATCGTCATCCACGACCGTGACCTGCACAGCCTGCCGGCGCCGGACGAGCACGAGGTCCGCCGGCTCCAACGCGCCTACGTCGAGCTGTGGGTCGGCGTGCTGCGCCGCCTGCGCCCGGAGCTGACCGCGCCCGCCGCCCGCGTCCGCGCCCACGCGATCTTCGGCCTGATCAACTCCNCCCCGCACAGCTCCGGCGCCCTCGACCCCGCCGTCAGGGCCACCACGCTGCACGCCATGGCGACCGCCGCAGCCACGGCATAAGCCTCCGCCGGGTGGGACTGACTCGGCCGCGCGCGACGCGGATGGTTACGCGGGTGCGGGCGCGGGCGCGTCCTCGGCGGCGAGGCGCTCGCAGCGTCGCTTCCCCCACTCACCCAGCGAGCGGAGAGCCTCGTTGAGTGACGTACCGTGCTCGGTGAGAGAGTACTCGACCCGGGGTGGGACCTCCCGATACACCTCGCGATGGATCAGGCCGTCTGCCTCCATCTCGCGCAGGTGCTGGATGAGCATCTTCTCGCTGACGCCGGGAAGGCCGCGCCGCAGCTCTCCGAACCGCCGGGTTCCATGGTTGTTNAGCTCCCAGAGGACCAGCGACTTCCACTTCCCTGACACCACGTCCATACCGGCGTCTATGCCGCAGACGTAGGGACCGCGCCTCGCGCTCGTCGCCATCAGACCCTCCACCTCACCTCAGCTGGACACATACTTCCCGGTAAGTATTGAACAAAATTGTAGGTACTTGTCGAAGGGGAAGGTCCGGGCGGAGGGTCGGGACAGCACGACAGTCAGACCACCAAACGGAGCAAGGGACAGTTCATGACGACCCGTACGACCTTTCTGGGNCTGGGCGCGATGGGCAGCGCGCTCGCCGCCGCGGCTCTCGACACCGGCCGACCATCCGTGGTGTGGAACCGCACTCCAGACAAAGCACGGGCCCTGGGCGAGCGTGGCGCCACCGTCACCGAGACCGTCGAGGAGGCGATCACCGGCGACGGGGTGGTCGTCGTGTGCCTGCTCGATCATCAATCGGTGCACGCTGTGGTCGATCCTGTCGCCGCACGTCTGGCCGGACGTACCGTGATCAATCTGACGACGACGACACCGAACCAGGCTCGCGGGCTCGCGACGTGGGCGGCAGAGCACGGCATCACCTACCTCGATGGCGCGATCATGGCCGTACCCAGGATGATCGGCCATCCGGATGCGGCGATCTTCTACAGCGGCCCCGAGGCCGCCTTCGGGGAGAACCGGGACCTNCTCGATCTGTGGGGGCGAAGCGACTACTTCGGGACTGACCCCGGCTTTGCCTCGCTCCGCGACATGGCGATGCTCGTCGGGATGTACACGATGTTCGCCGGTTTTCTCCACGGCGCGGCGATGGTCGGTGCCGAAGGAGTGTCGGCAACCGACTTCGCCCGTCGGCAGGGGCCTTTCCTCGCCTCCATGNCCGGCCAGCTGGCCGATCTCGCCACCGCAGTAGACGCCAAGGAGCACGCCGGGGCGGGCCAGCAGAGCCTTGAGTTCACCGAAGCCGCGCTGGACTTGCTGGTGACGGCCAGCCTGGATCAGGGCGTGAGCATCGAGGTGCTACGGCCCGTCCACGACATCGTGCACCGGCAGGTCGCCGCCGGGTANGGCAGGCAGGGCACCGCCCGCATCGTCGAGGCGCTCAGGAGCACCCGGTGAGCGGCGAGGGCGGACTGTCCTCCGTGACGGTCATCGGCCTTGGCCCGATGGGTCGAGCGATGGCCGCGTCCCTGCTGCGGTCCGGCCATCCGGTGACGGTGTGGAACCGCACCCCGGGGCGCGCCGACGACCTCGTCGCCGGGGGCGCCACGCTGGCGCCCACACCGACGGCCGCGGTCGCCGCCAGTGAGCTGACGATTCTCAGCCTCACCGACTACCAGGCGATGTACGACATCCTCGGCCTGGGCGGCGCGACCTCACGAGCCTCGAGCGTTCTGGCCGGCAAGGTCCTGGTCAATCTCAGTTCGGACACGCCTGATGCCTCCCGGGACGCGGCGCGATGGGCGGCCGTACACGGAGCGAGCTTCGTGACTGGAGGCGTGATGGTGCCCGCTCCCGCCGTGGGCGGTCCAGGGGCACACGTGTTCTACAGCGGGCCGCGTGCGGTGTTCGACGCGCACGAGCCCGCCCTCAGACAGATCGGCGAGCCCAGGTACCTCGGAGCGGACCCAGGCCTGGCCCAGCTCTTCTACCAGGCGCACCTCGACGTCTTCCTCACCGCGCTGTCGAGCCTNCTGCACGCCACCGCGCTCGTCGCCGTCGCCGGTGTCCCGGCCGCCNACTTCCTACCCGGCGCGATGGAACTCCTCACCGGCATACCGACGATGATCGGAGACGGACGGGACCTGGCCCGGCGCCTGGAGGCCGGCGAACACCCCGGCGACCTCAGTACGGCGCGGATGATGGGCGCCACAGCGAACCACATCGTCTGGACGAGTGAGAAGGCCGGCATCGACACGCGGCTACCGAAAGCCGTCAAGGCGCANTACGACCAGGCCGTCCTCGCAGGCCGCGCCAGCGAGAACTGGACCGTTCTCTACGAGTTCCTCAGAGCCGGCGGNTGACGACAACCCAGGACGGCCGGTGCTACCACCGGGCCATGCACACTGCTTATCCGGGGATGCCGGGGATGGTAGGGCCGTGCTGGGGTGTGCGGTTCCGCGGAACCGCAGCTGCTACTTGCCCGCGGTGACGGCGACTTCCGCGCCGGGCGCGTAGGTCGTCACGTTCGACGGGATTGCCTTGAGCTCATCGATCTTGGCGCAGGCCGGGCACTGTGCGTAGCCCGACTGACGCTGGCGGTTCGCCTCCGCCTCAGCCTTCGCCTCGGCGACCCGGGCCTGCGCCTCGGTGATCCGGGCAAACGCCGCCTGGGCGCTGTTCACTGCTCCCTGGACGTTCTCCGGCAGCGTGACCCGAGCCAGGGTGAAACGCAGGTTCTCCAGGAACGGGCCACCGAGATTGTCGTTGAGGTCGGTGGCCAGCGACTTGTTGATCGCGTTCTGGACGGCCTGGATGTTGCCGTTGCTCGACGCCGCGTTGAGGGTCGTCTGCGCCCCGGCCTGCTGGTTGGCGCCCATCTGGACCAGGGCGCAGGAGGAGACGAGGTCGGCGCAGGTGAAGTTGTTGATCTGCTCGCGCAGGTCGTTGTCGATGACCGGCCGGATGATCGCGCCCAGGAACGCCGACCAGCCGTCGTCACCGGACCAGGCGTAGTAAAGCTTCCCACCCTTGCTCGCCAGCGGGAACTTCCTGGTGCCGAACTTGTCGTCGAACCGGCGTAGGACGTCGTGGTCGAGGTTGAGGGTGAAGTAGAACGTGCCCTCGATCCCCATGCTCACGCCGTCCTTCGACGGTGTCGTCACGACGTCGACCTTGCCGCGGTCGCCCTCACCGGCGACGGACGTGATCGTGTAGTAACGCTGCTGCGCCGGATAGTTGTGCATCGAGGAATACAGGCCGACGTAGGTCCTCGACGAGNCGGGATTGACGATCTGGCGGATCCGGTGATTGTCGAACGGGCCCCCGTTGCGGACCACCGCGATCTNCCCGCCCGACGTCGACGCGAACGAACCGAGCGCACTCGCCCCCACGACCAGCCCGAAGATCACCGCCACCACCCCGACGACGGCACCGGCTACGAGCCCGACACGCCTACCTGACGCCACGCACGCTCCCCTGACCGACGATGCGACCCGTGGTCAGTATGTCCCGTATCCGTGGCCGGTCGACGGACGTGTCGGATAGCCGTCCCGGATCCCGTTCCACCCGGAGACGGTCGGGTCAGTNGAGCTGGAGGGTGAGGTCGGGTTCGGTGGCGGCGCGGACGTCGTCGACGGTGACGCCGGGGGCGAGTTCGCGCAGCACCAGGCCGCGGCCGGGGTCCACGTCGAGGACGGCGAGATCGGTGATGACCCGGTGCACGCAGGCCCGGCCCGTCAGCGGCAGGGAGCACTCCCGCACCAGCTTGTGGGTCCCGTCGCGGGCGACGTGCTCCATCATCACGATGACGCGGCGCGCGCCGTGCACGAGGTCCATCGCGCCGCCCATCCCCTTGACCATCTTCCCGGGAATCATCCAGTTCGCGAGATNGCCCTGTGCGGACACCTGCATCGCGCCGAGCACCGCGACGTCGACATGCCCGCCGCGGATCATCCCGAACGACGTCGCCGAATCGAAGTACGACGCCCCGGGCAGCACGGTCACCGTCTCCTTCCCGGCGTTGACCAGGTCCGCGTCGACCCGGTCCGGGGCCGGGTAGGGCCCGACGCCGAGGATGCCGTTCTCGCTGTGCAGCACCACCGTCACATCGGCCGGCAGGTAGCCCGGCACCAGCGTCGGCAGCCCGATCCCGAGATTGACGTACTGGCCGTCGACCAGCTCCCGCGCCACCCGCGCGGCCAGCGCCTCCCGCGTCAGCGTCATGCCGTCACCGTCCTGCGTTCGATCCGCTTCTCCGGGTCTGGCGCGTGCACGACGCGCTGGACGAGGATGCCCGGGGTGTGAATCTGATCCGGGTCGAGCTCGCCGGGCTCCACGAGCTCCTCGACCTCGGCGATCGTCACCCGGCCCGCCGCCGCGCACAGCGGGTTGAAGTTCGCCGCGCTCGCCCGATAGATCAGGTTGCCGTGCCGGTCGCCGCGCCAGGCGTGCACCAACCCGTAGTCGCAGACGATCCCCCGCTCCAGGACGTACTCGGTGCCGTCGAACACCCGGGTCTCCTTCGGCGGCGACGCGAGTGCCACCCGGCCGGAGGCGTCGTGGCGCAGCGGAACACCACCCTCGGCGACCTGCGTGCCCACCCCGGCCGGGGTGTAGAACGCCGGGATGCCCNCCCCGCCCGCGCGCAGCCGTTCGGCGAGCGTGCCCTGCGGCACCAGTTCAACCTCCAGCTCACCGGCCAGGAACTGCCGCTCGAACTCCTTGTTCTCCCCCACGTACGAGCCCGTCGTCCGCCGGATCCGCCCCGCCCGCAGCAGCAGGCCGAGCCCCCAGTCGTCGACCCCGCAGTTGTTGCTGACGGTCTCCAACTCGCGGACCCCGGCGGCCAGCAACGCGTCGATCAGGACGCTCGGGATGCCGCACAGCCCGAACCCCCCGACCGCCAGCGACGCCCCGTCGGGGATGTCGGCCACCGCCAGGGCCGCACTCGCGACCACCTTGTCCACCCGCGCACCCGCCTCCCGCACCAGTCGGCGGCACCACACCGGAACCGCCTGCACGTTAGCGTCCGCTAACCCAGACGAAGTTAGCCACAACTAACATTCCCGTCCAGCCCCACCGCCCGATCAGGCTCGGGCGACGGCGACGGCGACGGCGACGGCGACAGCCGAGTCGGGCCGAGCCGGGCCGGCCGCTCCCGTAGCCCGGCCGGCGNACCGTGACCCGCCGCGCGGCGCCGTCGCTAGCCCTTCAGGCCGGCGAGGATGCGGGAGATCACCTCGGGGGTGATGGGGGCGGGCGAGTAGAAGCTCACCCGGTCGGCGATGTCGCCGACACGCGCCCGGATCTGCTTCGGGATGTCCTCCGGGGTGCCCCGCNCCGTGAAGACCTCCAGCACCTCCTCGGTGACGAGCGAGCCGAGATCCTGCCAGCGGCCGTCCCGGGTCAGCTCGTAGAGGTCACGCTGCAGGCCGCCCCAGCCGTGTAGTTCCAGGACCGCGCTGTAGGCGGGGGTGGAGGCGTAGAAGGCGAAGTGCTGGNGCAGCTTCTTCTCCGACTCGGCCAGCTCCTCGTCGGTGTCGCCGGTGGCGATGAGGGTGGGGAAGGTCAGTTCGACGTCCGAGCGCTTGCGCCCGGCCCGCGCCAGGCCCCGTTCCAGCGCCGGCAGGGTCACCTCGCGCACGAACCGCTCCGACGACAGGCCGTGCAGCAGGATCCCGTCGGAGACCTCGCCGGCGACCTCGGTCATGCGCGGCCCGAGGGCGGCGAGCTGGATGCGCGGTGTCCCGTACGGGTTGGGCCCGGGGTTGAAGAACGGCGTCATCAGCGTGTGCTGGTAGAACTCGCCCTGGAAGTCCAGGCGCTCGCCGTCGTTCCAGCACCGCCAGATCGCCTGGATGGCCAGGACGATCTCCCGCATGCGCTTGGCCGGCTCGGACCACACGGCGCTGAAGCGCTTCTCNATGTGCGGCTTGACCTGCGATCCGAGCCCGAGGACGAACCGGCCCCGGCTGATGGTGTGCAGGTCGTTGGCGACCATCGCCAGGTGCATGGGGNTGCGCGGGAAGGCCACGGCGACGCCGGTTCGGATCATGACGCGTTCGGTCGCCTGCGCCGCGAGGACCACGGGCAGGAACGGGTCGTGCGCGGTCTCCGGAACGTACAGCGCGTCGTAGCCCAGGGACTCGAGTTCGCGTGATCGGCTGGCGATGTCGTCAAGATCAGCCCACAGACCAACGTCGACCTTCACGTCCACTCCTTAAGTTGGATCAGATAGATGATTTGAGTAAGCTACCTTAATAGTCGCTATCGTGGCAGCGGCGCCGACGGTCGGCTGCGTCACGGGCCGGCCCGACGGCGCCGCCGCGGTCCGCCGGACCGTCCCCTGCCGCGAGCGCCATCGGGCCGAACGGCGTTTGCTGGTCGAGGGTGNCGCCGGCGCCCAGGGATCGACCGGCGCCCAGGATCGAGAGGAGACCGCCCGTGCTTCCGGGTGTGACAGCGGACCAGAAACTGTTCGCCGAGACGGCCGAGCGCTTCATCAGGTCGACCTGCCCCGTCTCCACCGTGCGCCGGGTGGCGCAGCGCGAGGAGGAGCTCGACGGCGGCTACTTCACCGAGATCGGCGAGCTGGGCTGGCTGGCGCTGTTCGTGCCCGAGGAGCACGGCGGCGGCAGCCCGTCCGGTCAGCCGGTCCTCGACGCCGGCCTCATCGCCGAGCAGCGGGGCCGCTACCTGCAGCCCGGGGGCGTCGTCGGGGCCAACGTCGCGGCGCTGGCGATCACGCTCGGCGGCACCGGCGAGCAGCGTGCCCTGCTCGACGACCTCGCCGGCGGCAAGGCCCTCGCGGCCTGGGCGCTCGGCGACCCGGTGGGTGGCTGGGAGGCGTCGGCCGGCGTCGAGGTCCGCCGTGACGGCACCGGCTTCGTCCTGTCCGGCACCAAGAGCCTCGTCCAGGACGCCCACCTGGCCGACTGGTTTCTCGTCAGCGCCGCGGTGGACGGCCGCCCGGCGCTGTTCCTGGTGCCCGGCAGCACCCCCGGGCTCACCGTCGAGCCACGGGCCGGGCTCGACCTGACCCACCGCTACGCCGAACTGGTCCTGCGCGACGTCGGCGTGCCGGCCTCCGCCGTGGTCGGGCAGATCGGCGACGACGATCTCGGCGAGCGGCTGCTGCAGGTCGCCACGGTGCTGACGGTGGCCGAGATGGTGGGCGCGATCGGCGAGCTGTTCGCGATGACGCTGGAGCACGCCCGCACCCGGGCCGCGTTCGGTCGGGTGATCGGCTCGTTCCAGGCGGTGAAACACCAGCTCGCCGACCTCAGCCTCGCGGTCGAGTGCAGCCACGCCATCGCCACGGGAGCCCTCACGGCCGTGCAGGAGCAGGCGCCGGACGCCGCNGAGCTGGCCAGCGCGGCCAAGGCGTTCGTCGGCGACGCCGCGATCGACGTCTCCCAGGGCTGCCTGCAGCTGCACGGCGGCATCGGCTACACGTGGGAGCACGACCTGCACCTCTACCTGCGCCGGCTGGCGACCGACCGGGTCGTGTTCGGCGACCCCGGCTGGCACCGCGAACGCATCTGCCGGCTGCACGGCCTGTGAGAAGGGGCGACGACCGATGAGCACACCGCGACGACCGGAGGGCAGGCGATGAGCGGACAGACGGCCGAGGGCCAGGCGGCGGGCGGGCAGGCGGCGGGCGGGCAGGCGGCGGGCCGGACGGCGGCGGGCGCGGTGCCCGACCTCGACGACTACCGGCGGCAGGTGCGGGCGTGGCTCGCGGCGAACCTGGATCGCCGGGACGACGACGCCCCGGCCCGGCTGCGCGGCGGCGATGCCGCCAACCTCTCCCCCGAGCGGGTCGCCGAGCAGCGTGCCCTGCAGCGCCGCGTCTACGAGGGCGGGTACGCGGGTATCACCTGGCCCGCCGAGTTCGGCGGGCAGGGCCTCACCCCCGCCCACGAGGAGATCTTCGAGCAGGAGAGCCGCGGCTACGTCGTGGCGGACCTGGGCATCGCGGGCCTGACGACCACCCGGGTCTGCGGGCCGACGATCCTCGCCCACGGCACCGACGAGTTCCGCCGCACCCACATCCCGCGGATGCTCTCCGGCGAGGAGATCTGGGTGCAGCTGTTCTCCGAGCCGGGCGCGGGGTCCGACCTCGCCGGGGTGTCGACCCGGGCGACCCGCACCGACACCGGCGACTGGGTGCTCAACGGGTCGAAGGTGTGGACCAGCGGCGCCTACTACGCCGACTACGGCCTGTGCCTGGCCCGGACCGATCCGACCGTCCCGAAGCACCGCGGGCTGACGTGGTTCGGTGTGCCGCTGACCAGCGACGGCGTGACGATCCGGCCGATCCGGGAGATCAACGGCAGCTCGGAGTTCTGCGAGGAGTTCTTCGACGACGTGGTCGTCTCCGACGCCAACCGGATCGGCGCCGTCGGGGACGGCTGGACGGTGGCCCGCACGATGATGGTCTTCGAGCGGCTCGGCGGCGACCCCGACGAGGCGCCCCGCCACACCGGCGCCCGCGAGCTCGCCCCCGACCTCGTCGCCCTGGCCCGCCGGGTGGGCCGCCAGGGCGATCCGGTGACCCGCCAGCTCATCGCCCGCGCCCATGTCATCGACCTCGTCAAGGAGCAGCTCGACGCCTACGTCGCCGCCCTGACGGAGTCGGGGGCGGCCAACCCGAACCTGGGCTCGTACTCGAAGCTCGCCGCCGGCACGCTCAACCCGGTCCGGGCGTCGATCGGCCTGGAGATCGCCGCCGCGGCCGGCGTCGTCTGGCATCCGCAGGACACCGAGGCGTCGACGACGGCGCTGAACTACCTCAACGGCCGGATCCTGGCCATCGCCGGCGGCACCAACGAGATGCAGCGCAACGGGATCAGCGAACGGATCCTCGGGCTGCCCCGGGAACCCGCCCACGACCTCGACCGACCCTTCAACGAGCTGCGCCACAACTGATCACCTGATCACCTGATCACCGCCGGGCCGGATCCGGCCGCCCGAAGCAGGTCGTCGGCCGCTCAGCCCAACTGCATCGAGCGGCCGATGATCTCCTTCATGATCTCGTTGGAACCGCCGAGGATGTGGCTGATCCGGCTGTCGCGATACATCCGGGCGATCGGATACTCGTTCATCCAGCCGTAGCCGCCGTGNAGCTGCACCCCGGCGTCCACCGCGGCGTCCTCCAGCTCGGTGGCACAGAGCTTCGCCGCCGCCGCCTCGACCCCCGTCAGCTCGCCGACGACCAGGGCTGCCAGGCAGGCGTCGACGAAGGACCGGGCCATCCACGCCCGGGCCTGCAGGTCGGCGAGGACGAAGCGGGTGTTCTGGAAGCTGCCGATCGGCTTGCCGAACGCCCTGCGCTCGCGGACGTAGGCGGTGGTGAGCTCCAGCGCCCGGAAGACGTTCTGGATCGAGGAGATCGCGATCGACAGACGTTCCTTCGCCAGGTTGCGCATCAGGTAGTGCAGGCCCTCGTTCTCCTCGCCGAGCAGGTTGGCGACCGGGACGCGGGCGTCGGTGAAGAACAGCTCGGCGGTGTCCTGCGAGCGGGCGCCGACCTTGTCCAGGCGACGGCCGCGCTCGAAGCCGGGGGTGTCGCGCTCGACGACGATGAGGCTGATCCCCTGCTCGCCGTCCGCGCGGGTCGTCTTCGCGCACAGCACCACCAGGTCGGCGAGGATGCCGTTGCTGATGAACGTCTTGGACCCGTTGACGACGTAGTGGTCGCCGTCGCGCACCGCCGTGGTGCGCATGCCCCGCAGGTCGCTGCCGGCGACGGGCTCGGTCATCGCGATGGCCGTGATCAGCTCGCCGCGGACGTAGCCGGGCAGCCAGCGCGCCTTCTGCTCGTCGGTCGTCAGCTCCAGCAGGTAGGGGCCGATGAGGTCGTTGTGCAGCTGGATGGCGAAGCCGCCGATGCCGGCGGAGGCGAACTCCTCGGCGACGACGGCGCCGTAGCGGGGGTCGTCGACGCCCGCACCGCCGTACTGCTCGGGCACGGCCGGGCCGAGCAGGCCCACCTCGCCGGCCCGCAGCCAGGCGGTCCGGTCGACGATGCCCTCGGCCTCCCACCGGTCGTTGTGCGGCAGGCACTCCTTCTCGACGAAGGTACGGGNCAGCTGGCGGTACTCCTCGTGGTCGGGGGTGAAGACGGAACGCTGCATCTCGTGACCTCCGCGGGGATCGTCTGGCAGCATCACAGGGCAGACGGTAAAGAGAATCTAATCATCTTAAGGATGTAGCTTGTACAGGTGATGAGGGCTACAGTGCTGCCATGACCGGTCTCCTGCGCCGCGCGCCGGCGAACGACCACTGGTACGCCGCCGGGCTGCACACCACCCAGACCCTGGTCGACGCGTTACAGGACGGCGCCGCGCGGCACCCCCAGTCGTTGATGATCTTCGACTCGGAGACGCATCCGGCGTCGGCCCGGCTCATCGACATCCACCGCCGCGGCGCCCGCCTGGCCGGCGCGTTCGCCCGGCTCGGGCTGCGGCCCGGCGACGTGATCGCCTGCCAGGTTCCCAACTGGCTGGAGGGCGCGGTCGTCTACCACGCGGCGATCTCGCTGGGCCTGGTCCTGGTGCCCGTCGTGCACATCTACGGGCCGGTCGAGGTCTGCTACATCCTGCGGCAGTCGGGGGCGCGGGCACTGGTCATGCCCGACCGCTGGCGCACCATCGACTACCTCGACCGGTTCGCCACGGTCGGCGACTGCCCCGACCTGGAACATGTGATCACCATCGGCGAGCGGACGGCGCCGGGCGGGGTCACCCTGGCTGCGCTGGAGGCCCTCGACGCCGACCCGCCGGCGCCCCCAGCGCTGCACGCCGACGACGTCTGCATGGTCATCTACACCTCGGGCACCACCAGCGCCCCCAAGGGCGTGCAGCACACCCACAACACCCTGCTGGCCGAGATGCGGGCGCTGGCCGACGCCGANGCCGGCACCCCGGACGCGGTGCACCTCTCGCCGTTCCCCGCCGGGCACATGGGCGGCGTCCTGCTGCTCGGCCGGGCGTTCCTGTCGGGCCGCACCAGCATCCTCGTCGACTCGTGGAACACCGCACGCGTCGCGCGGGTGATCCGCGAACGCGGGGTGAGCTGGCTCGGGGCGACCCCGTTCTTCCTCAGCAGCCTGCTCGCCGACGTCCGCGACACCGGCGCGCCGATGCCGTCGCTCGACGAGATCCACCTCGGCGGCGCGGGCGTGCCGCCGGAGCTCGTCCTGGCCNCCGAGGCGGCCGGCTGGCGGGCGTTTCGCTCCTACGGCTCCACCGAGCACCCGACGGTCACGGTGTCCGCCGTGTCGGACCCGGTCGAGGTGCGCGCCTACACCGACGGCGTCGCCTTCGGCGCCAACCGCCTGCGGATCGTCGACGACGACGGCCTCGACCTGCCGCCCGGCACCCCCGGCGAGGTCGTCACCCTCGGCCCGGAGCTGTTCGTCGGCTACACCGACCCCACGCTCAACGCCGAGGCCTTCCTCGACGGCGGCTGGTTTCGCACCGGCGACATCGGCACCCTCGACGAGGCCGGCCACCTCACCATCGTCGACCGCAAGAAGGACATCATCATCCGCGGCGGGGAGAACATCTCCTCCACCGAGGTCGAGGGCGTCCTGCTGCGCCACCCGGCGATCGTCGAGGCGGCGGTGACCGCGATGCCCGACCCGCTCTACGGCGAGCGGGTCTGCGCGTTCGTCATCGTCGAGCCCGGCCGCGAACTCTCCCTCCGCGACCTCGTCGAGCACTTCGTCGCCGTCGGCGTGGCCAAGCACAAGACCCCCGAACGCCTCGAGATCGTCGCCGACCTGCCCCGCACCGCGGCCGGCAAGGTACGCAAGGCCGACCTGCGCGCCCGCCTACGCGCCCCCGCCCCCGGCCCTGTTCCCGCCGACGCCGGTCGGGGCAGCCGGGACTCCCAGCGCGCCGGCCACTGAGCGACGCGGACGGATCTGCGCCATGGTCCACGGACTCGACCGCGGCGAGCGCGCCGCGCTGGTCGTCAGCGAGTGCCTGCGGGGCACCCTCGACCCCGAACTGGCGATCTTCGCCGGGCTCGCCGAACAGGCCGCCGCCCGCGGCATCCTCGCGCGCATCGCCGCGCTCGCCGCGGACTTCCGCACCCTCGAGCTGCCGGTCGTGCACATCCACGTCGCGCACCGGCCGGACTTCGGCGCGTTCAGCGACACCAACCCGGTCTCGGCGAAGGTCCGCCGCGAACGGCGAGTGCTCGCCGGCACCCCGCAGGCCGAACCGATGCCCCAGGTCGCGCCGCAGCCCGGCGACTACGTCAGTACGCGCCGCTCGGGCCTGGCGATGTGGTATGGCACCGACCTCGACTCCACCCTGCGCAACCTGCGCGTCGACACGGTCGTCCTGACCGGCGTGTCGACGAACATGGCGCTGCTCGCCGGCGCGCTGGGCGCGACCGACCGCGGCTACCGCAGCGTCCTCGTCGAGGACGCGACCGCCGGGGCGAGCGCCGAGTCGCACGCGTGGATCGTCGCCAACCAGCTACGCATGCTCTCGACGATCGCCCGCGCCGACGAGATCCACGCCGACCTCACCCGCCGCGACGCCGCGACGACCACGCCCCCGCGCCACTGACCCAACACCCGCCCTGAGGACGGCTCCCCGACCGAGGTGACGATCATGCTGAGTTGAGGAGGATGTCGACGGGTTGGCTGTAGGGGTTTCGGCGGGGGGTCTGGGTGTGGTCGACCCAGGGGGGTGGGATGAGTTCGGGTCGGCGGTCGGCGCCGAGTCGGATGGTCCAGTGGTGATGGTGCACGTGGCGGTGATGCCAGGGGCAAAGCAGCACGAGATTGTCGAGGCAGGTAGGACCCTCGTCGATCCACGAGATGATGTGGTGGGCCTGGCACCAGCTGGGTGGCCTGCTGCAACCTGGGAAGACGCAGCCCTGGTCCCGGGCGACCAGCGCACGGCGGAGGTCGCCCGGGACGGTGCGCTGTGTGCGGCCGACGTCGAGGGGGACGCTGGCGGGATCGAGGATGATGCGGCTGACCGCGGCGTCGCAGGCGAGGCGCCGCACGGTGGCGCGTGACAGGGGCTGACCCCAACTGGTGGATGCGGCCGGCCCGCCGCGACCGACCAGGGTGGTCCAGGAGATCGTGACGGTGAGGTGCGGGCGCACTCCGCCGGAGATGGGAACGGCGGAGGCATCGAGCGCGCGGTGCACAAAGTCGACGAGGGCGTCGGCGCGGCGGCGGGCCGGGCTGCGCGGGTCGGGAGTGCCGTCGATGGCGGGCATGGGTGCGGCGAGGCTGTCGAGCGCGGTGCGAAGCAGAGCGGCGGCTTCCGCGTCGAGTTCGCCGCTGATCCGGGTCATGCCGTCAGAGAGATCGGTGATCCATAGTCGACGGCGGTCCGCTGGATCGCCGTCGCCGTCGGCGGCGCCGGAGGTAGCGCTCCTACCGGCGCCCTCACCGCCGTCCGGAGGGCTGTCGCTGTCGGCGTCTGCGTTGCCAGCGCCGTCGTTGTTGCCGGCGCCGTTGTCCTCGGGGTCGGGGTTGTCGCCGCCGGGGCTGGTATCGACGTCGGTGAGGCGTTCACGGAGGTGACGGCCGAGCCGGGCGAGTTCCGCGGGGTCGAACCTGGCGGCAGAGGTGAGCAGGAACTGTTCGGCGGAACGTCGGGTGGCGACGTCCACACCGCGGGGCAGGGAACGAAGCGCGAGGTGGATCGTCTGGGCCTGTTCGACGCTGATCGTGCCGGCGATCAGGGCGGCACCGGTTGCGGCCAGGTCGTCGTCCACGGCCAAGGNCAGGTCCACCAGCCGCTGGGCGTCGACGGGGCGGATGCGTAGCCGGGCACGGACCAGGGCGGCGGTACTGGTCGCGCCTTCCCGCAGCGCGCTGCCTCGGCCATGCATCTCCCGCACCAGACCGAGCCGGACCGCGGCGAGACGGGCAAGCAACGCCGAGCAGTCCAGGACGGCGCCGTCGAGCTCGGGGTCGGACAGCCCCCAACCGGGCATGTGCACCGCCTGCCCGACCATCGCGTCGAGCTCCGACAGGGCGGCCAGCAGCCGCGGACAACCCGCCAGGCCAGCACCGTCAGAATCGCTGCCGGTGCGGGAGGTTGAGCGCGGACCCGGATCAGGAGCGACGCCGGGGGCGATGCCAGCGGCTGAGCGTGAACCCTGGCCAGGGCCAGGGCCAGGGCCAGGGTTCGGGTCGGGGCCAGAACCACGGTCGGGGTCGAGATCGGAGTCAGGACCAGGTGAAGGGCATGGGTCAGGGCCAGGGCTGGGGCCGAAAGTGAAGGGCGTCACGGATCAACACTAGGTCGACCAGCCCCCGATGTCGAACGTATGTTCGGATTGGTGACCGGTGTGGGAGAAGGATCCACCGACGCGTGAACATCGTCGAGGCCGTGACTGTCAGCAGGGGTGGCGCCCGGTCAGCCAGAGACCGGGCGCACGTCGCGAGCCGGACTGGAGGCCGAGCCGAAGCTCGCAGGCCGTGGACCAGCCTCAGCCCGGGAGCCAGGTTCATCCGGGGAGNACACCAGGCACAGCCCTTCACCCGCCGGCCGGAGCCCGATGGTGACAACGAGGCGGCCGACGCCTCCTGGGCCGGTCCGGAGACGCTGGGCATCCCACCCCGGGGACGCTGGGCATCCCATCCCGGAGACGCTGGGCATGCGGGGCACGTCGGGGACGACAGCCAGCGGGAGACGGCATGCCCCGTTCGCTACGTCGGGTGGGATGACGGCGGGAAGAGCATGGGGCACCGTGACGGGAAGAGGGCGACCGGCCGTGCATGTGCCCGCCCTGGGGNGGTGTTTCGGCCGGTGGGGTGGTGGTGCCAGAACCGCCCACAGCGGGTCCTCGGTCCAAGTCTGTCATCACCCAAAACTGGACACGCCCGGAGATGGGACCAGACGAAGCCACGATGATTGAATAATCGCCCGGGACAATCGAGTATCGGCAGAATCGAGAGCATTCCATTCGACAGAAAGCCGGATACGATGAGCGAGAAGCGTGCCCAGTTGATTTACGGNAAAGGGCGGGAGGCATGTCCCGAAGGAAGCTTCTGCCTCTACCGCGCCGTCGAGTTCAACGCCGGTCAGCAGTCGGGTGTCGGCGACAAGATCCTGGTCATTCCGTCGGGCGTCTATGTCGACGACTTCGCCGAGTACGGATTCGACCACAGCGGTGACGGGGTCAGCGCCGTCGTCAACAACACGGACGAGGACAACACGCTGTTCTCCGCGGCCANCCAGCAGGGGCACGCTCTGCCGGTGGACCGGAACTCCTCGATCGCGAACCTGATCCGCGTCGCCATGGCCGAAAGCCCGAACGGTACCTGGAACGACCAGGCCCGGTCCGCGCGGGCCGCCCCCTTCGTGGGGAACCTGGTCGTCAGGCAGGAGTTCCGGGGAAAATGGCAGGACGCGGGAAAGGTGGTCTACTCCTACCGGATCACCGTGAGGGCCTCGACGACGCGGGTGGTGAAATGGGCCCTCGGCTTTGGTGATCTACCGGAGGGAACCTCGCTGTTCAAGGGCTTCAGCGACGTTTTCTGGGGCCAGATCCTCCGCGACGGTACCGAGGGCAGCGTCCTGCTCGCCTCCCCCCCGGGCGGCGATCACATCGTCGACCCCGAGGCGGATCTCCTCATCGACATCCAGGTTCTCTACCCGACCGAGAACCCCGCTCAGGAACACCTCACGAGCCTCAACGCCCAGCAACTGGCCTGACCTACCGAAAGGTGGACCGAGGACGGGACCGCTGCCACAAAGGCAGGGGTCCCGGACCGGCGGTCACCCTGCATCTGGTTGAGGAGACAGCAGGAAAGGTCATCGCTGACGAAGGTCATCGCCGACGTCGGACCGCGGGTCGCCGCGGGGCTGCTGTGGGGCCGGCCGATGCCGGCGGCTCGACCCTTCTGTCCAGTTCGGGGCTCCTGACCCTCGCCGGCGACGCTGTGGTCGTCCGGGCGGGCGCGGAGGTGGAGCGGGCCCTACGGGGCCGCCAGCCGGCGGAATCGCCGCCGACGATCAGGGACACGCCGGCATGACAGGCGATCATTTCGGTGTTCATCCAGTAGGCGTCGGGTGGGTCCTCGTCCGGCCGGGGCTGCGCGATGTCCTCCGCGGGCTTCGTCTGCGGCGGTCCGGGCTGCCCGCCGGGATGACCTGGGCGCGGGCTCTGCACACCGGGCTCGGGCGCGCGCGAACCATCTCCCTTGGGCTCAGCGGGATACACGGGCTAGAAGTCGGAGCCGCCGTCGACGTTGAGCAGGGCCCCGGTGATGTAGCCGGCGCGTGCGCTGCACAGGAAGACGATGGCGGCGGCGATCTCCTCGGGGCGCCCGGGGCGGCCGAGGTCGGGCACGAGGCCGCGGCCGGCGCCGCCCATGTCCCGGGAGATGGCGAGAAAGACCTCCTCGGTGCTCGGCGCTCCCACCGAGGCGGCCAGGGCGTCGGGCGCGACCCAGCGCTGCGGCCCGAACTGCTCGATCTTCTCGCGGACGCCCTCGGTGAGGATCGCGCCGGGGCAGACCGTGTTCACCCGGATGCCGTCCGGCCCGACGGCGCGGGCGAGGTTCTTCGACACGCTGGCCAGCGCCGCCTTCGCCGCCGTGTAGGCGACCATCGTCGGGTACTGCTTGCGGATCGACATGGCGGCCAGGTTGACGATGGCGCCGCCGCCGCGGGCCCGCATCAGCGGGATCGCCGCCCGGCAGGTCCGCACCCCGGCCATCAGGCCGATCTCCAGATGCGCCTGGAACAGCTCGTNGGAGGTCTCCGTCAGGGGCAGGTAGTCGTACTCGTCGCTGCCCAGGGTGTTGACCAGCACGTCGCAGCCGCCGAAGACGCCGCGCACCCGGTCGAACAGTTCCTCGGTGCCGGCCGCGGTCGCGAGGTCGGCCGGCACCGCCAGCGCGCGCACGCCGAGCGCCTCGATCTGCGCGGCGACGCGCGCGAGGGCCGCGGCGCCGCGGGCGACGACGACCACGTCCGCGCCCTCACGGGCGAACTCCAGCGCCGTCCACCGGCCCATTCCTTTCGACGCGCCGGTGACGACCGCGACCTTCCCGCGTAAACCGAGATCCATCTGGTCGTTCCCCCTCGATCAGGTTCGGTAGGCGATCGGGTGCGACGGGCGGCCGGGCGCGACGGCCGGGCGCGACGGCCGGGCGCGACGGGCGGCCGGGCGCGACGGGCTACTCGCGCGGGGCGGCGGCCCGCTGCTGGAAGGCACGCACCTTGGCCAGGTGCTCCTCGGAGGTCAGCAGCAGGGTGTTCGCGACCCGGTCGAAGTCGCGGGCGGTCGTGCGGTCGACGCTGGCGGCCGCGTCGATGGCGAGCTTGGCCAGGCCGAGGGCCTGCGGGGACAGCGCGACCAGCGAGCGGGCGAACTCCCGCACGCCCGCCGCGAACTGCTCGTCCGCGAACACGTCGTGGACCAGACCGATCGTCAGCGCCCGCTCGGCGTCGACCGGCCGAGCGGCCATCGCCAGCCACCGCGCCCAGTGCGGGCCGACGAGCCGGGTCAGCCGGCTGATGCCGCCGGAGCCGGGCAGCACCGCCAGGTTGGGCACCTCCGGCAGGGCGAAGGTGGTCCGCGGCGCGGCGAAGCGGAAGTCGCACGACACGGCGAGCTCGACCCCGAAGCCGCGGCAGGGCCCCTGCGCGGCGAGGATCACCGGCTTCTCGATCGCCTCGATCTCGTCCATGAGCAGGTGCAGCGCCCGGTAGGTGCGTCGCACCGACCGGCCGTTGACGCTGCCGTCGGGCTCGACGCCCATCCCGGTGTCGATCGTGGTGATGTCCATGCCGGCGGTGAAGTGCCGCCCCTCGGCGGTGATCACCAGCACCCGGACGGCATCGTCGTCGCCGAGGTCGGCGACGGCGCCGCGCAGCGCCGCCAGCATCGGGGCGCTGACGGCGTTGAGCTTGTCGTCGCGGGTGAAGGTGATCGTCAGGACGCCGTCGTCGAGCTCGCGCCGGAAGTGCTCGCTCATCCGACCGACGCCCCGCTTCGCCGCCGGATCACTGGGTTCGCCCCGCTGTGCCGAGCCGCTCGCTGCGGGAGCGGGCGGTGTAGCGGTGGCGCAGGATGCTGCCCGGTCCGCTGGTGAGGTCGGCGACCTCGGCGGTGGGGTCCGGTTCGCGCAGGACGATGAAGTGCGGCGTCAGCCAGGCGCGCCGGGCGTGCGGGCCGAAGCTGAACACCCCGCCGGGGCCNCCGGTGGCCGCGGGGACCATCTTCACCTTCTCCAGGCCCTCCTTCACGCCGTCCGGCGACAGCGGCGTGGCCTTCGACAGGCCACGGGCGATGACGACGCCGAAGTCGTAGCACAGCACGGAGAAGAAGTTCGCCGGCCGGTAGCCGAACCGCGCCTCGAACCGGTCCAGGAAGTCCTGGCCGACGACGTTGTCCTCGTCGTACTGGTCGACGCCGACCCAGCCGGCGATGCTCTTCAGGCCGCCGGGCAGGAACGGCGCCGCCATGAACCCCGAGCTCATCACCTTCACCGGGTCCCAGCCGGTACCGTCCAAGGCCGTGTTGAGGTGGGTCGCGGTCAGCCCCCAGCCGAGGTAGGCGATCGCGTCGGCGCCGGAGGCCTGCAGCCGGGCCAGCGCCGGGCTCAGGTCGGTGTCGAGCATGTTGATCGGTTCCTCGATGGCGATCTTCACGCCGTCGAAGGCACAGGCGTCGCGGAAGAACCGGGTGTACTCCTCCCCCGGCACGCACTTGTCGTAGACGACGGCGACGGACTCGACGCCGCGCACCCCGAGGTAGTTCGACAGCAGGTACGGCTCCTCCGGTAACGAGCCGTTGTTGATGCAGAAGCACCATTCNCCGTACCAGCGGTCGGTGCCGCTCATCGACAGGGTGGGGATGTGGCCGACGTCCTCGACGTAGGGGCGGATCGCCAGCACGTTGTCCGACGCCCACGGACCGAAGATCACCAGGACGCCCTCGGCCTCGAGTTCCTTCCAGGCGTTGAGCACGTCGAAGCTCGTCCCGCGGGGCAGGCCGTCGACGGCCCGCAGCACCAGCTCGACGGGACGGTCGATCTCGCCGTCGGCGTAGGACTCGTCGAACGCCAGCCGCAGCGCGTCGAGCATGACCTGCTGCGACGCCGGCGGCATCAGGAAGTCCTGCAGGACTCCCACCTTCATCGACGACACGGTGACCCCTCTCTCGATGGTTCTGCCTGCCTGGCCCCGAGCCGATGGCGGCCGGGGGCGATCACGGACGCGGCGACTACAGGTGCGGCAGTCACAGGTGCGGCAGTTACAGGTGCAGGGCGCGGGCGACGCGTTCCCGGTGCCACGTCGACCCGCCGTAGCTCAGCTCGAAGGTCTTGCCCCGCCGGGAGTGCAGCTGCAGGTCGTGTTCCATGGAGAAGCCGATGGCGCCGTGCACCTGGTGGGCGTGGACGAACACCCGGCGGATCGCGTCGTTGGCGAACGACTTCGCCGCCGCGACCTCGAAGTCGGCCGCGCCCGGCCCGCCCGGCGTGTCCAGCTTCCAGGCGGCCTGGTAGCACAGGTAGCGGCAGGCCTCCAGGTCGGTGAGCATGTCGACGCAGCGGTGCGCCACCGACTGGAACGCGCCGATCGGCTGGCCGAACTGGCGGCGACTGCGGGCATGCTCGACGCTGAGGTCCAGGGCGTGCTGGGCCCCGCCGATCGCGTAGGCCAGGCTCGCCACGGTCATCCGGTCCAGCGCCGTGGCCAGGGCGGCCCCGGCCGCCGCCGACGCGGCGAGCAGGTCCGCGGCGGCCACCTCGACGTCGCGCAGGACGACCTCGAACACCGGCTCGCCGCCGCCGTCGTGCTGGCGGCGCAGGGTCACCCCGGGCGCGCCGGGGTCGACGAGCACGAGGCGGCGTCCGCTGCCCGCACCGGCGCCGTCATCCGTGCCCGGGGTGACTGCGTCGGCGCCCGGGCCGGAGCCGGCGACCTGCGCGCCGACGACATTCACCACGACGACGAGGACGTCCGCGACGTGCGCGTAGGGGACGAGGATCTTCGTGCCGGTCAGCCGGTGGCCGGCGCCGTGCGGGGTCAGGGCGGCGTCCGGTGCGCCCCACTCGTCGCGGGCACCCGGCTCCAGCACGGCCACGGTGGCGATGGCCGTGCCGGCGCCGATCGCCGGCAGCCAGCGGGCCCGCTGCGCCGCGCTGCCGGCGAGGTCGATGAGGCCGGCGGCGAACACGGCCGAGGTCAGCAGCGGGGTGGGCATCGCGCCCCAGCCGAGCTGCTCGGCGACCACCGCCAGGTCCAGCACGCCCTGTCCGGCGCCGCCGTGCTCCTCGGGCAGCAGCAGGCCGGTCAGGCCGAGGCCGGCCAGCGTCTTCCAGTGCCCGTCGCCGTAACCCCGCTCCGACTTCTCGATCTCGCGGACGACCTCCGGNGGGCACTCGCGCTCGACCAGGTCGCGCACCGTGTCCGCGAGCAGGCGCTGCTCCGCGGTCAACGTCAGATCCATCCCCGCACCTCACTTCTGCGACTAGCGCGACCGCGGCAGACCCAGGGCGGTCTGGGCGACGATGTTCTTCTGGATCTCCAGGGTTCCGGCGCCGATCGTCGCCGGGATGTTGTGCACCCACTGCTGCTTGACCAGCCCGTGCAGCGGGGCGTGCTGGTCGGCGGGAGAACCGAGCCGCCCGCTCGCGCCGAGGATCTCCAGGCCCACGTGCCCGACGGCCTGTTCGAGCAGCGTGGCGTGGATGCGGGCGGTCGAGGCCTCGGCGGCCGGGTTGGCCCCGGCGGCGACCAGCGAGATCGCCCGGTAGGCGAGCAGCTTCGCCGCCTCGCAGCGCACCCGCAGGTCCGCGAGCTTCTGGCGGACGTCGGGTTCGCCCGCGCGGCCGGTCGCGCGGACGTGGTCGCACAGCCGCTCGACGACACGCTGGGCGCGGGCGTAGCGGGGGATGCCGATGCGTTCGAGCGTCAGCCCCGAACCGATCACCCCCCAGCCCTCGTCGAGGGGGCCGAGCAGGCAGTCACGCGGCACCCGGACCTCGTCGTAGAAGACCTCGTTGATCTCGTGCCAGCCGCCCATGCTCTCGATCGGGCGCACCGTGATTCCCGGCGAGGTCATGTCGACGAGCAGGACCGACATCCCCCGGCGCCGGCCGGCGTCCGGATTCGTGCGCACGAGCAGCAGGTTCCAGTCCGCCGGCGAGTCGGCGTAGCTGGACCAGATCTTCTGCCCGGTGACGACGAAGTGGTCGCCGTGGTCGACGGCGCGGGTGCGCAGCGCGGCGAGGTCGGAGCCGGCGTCCGNCTCGGAGAACCCCTGGGTCCAGATGACCTCGCCGCGGGCCATCGGCGGCAGGAACCGGTCCTTCTGCTCCGCGGTGCCGAACTTCATGATGAGCGGGCCGATGTAGTTGAGGTTCATGTACTGCGGTCCGCGCGGCTCGCCGCTGGCGGTCATCAGCTCGCGCAGCAGCGTCTGCTTCCAGACCCCGGCCCCCTGGCCGCCGTACTCCGCCGGCCAGCTCACCGTGAGCAGGCCGGCGCGGCCGAGGTCGCGGCAGAACTCGCGGGTGAAGGCCAGGGCCTCGCGATCCTCGGCGAAGAAGCCCTGCCAGTCCGCGGGCAGCTTCTCGTCGAGCAGCTCGGCGAACCGCCGGCCGAACGCGCGATCGTCCTCGGTGAACGCGAAATCCATGTCCCTCGATCCCTCCATGTCCCTCGATCGCCCCGCGGTCCCTCGGCCGCCCCGCAGTCCGTTGCCGGCCCTCGGTTCCTCGATCGCCCCGCGGTCCCTCGGCCACCTGCCGCGCCGGTCGGGGCTCATCGTCACACCCCGACCGGCCTCGGCGTCAGCGCTCGGCGCGGGTCGGCCGGCCCGCTACGGCAGGACGCTGGAGACGTCGAGCGGCTGCTCCGACGTCGGCTTGCCCTTGCTGTCGAGGGTCTGCACGAGCCCGCCGGTGGAGCAGACCGCGGGGGTGATGGAGACCTGCTTGCCGTCGCACTGGAACGTCGCGGTGCCGCCGAGGGGCAGTTTGGTCTTCGGCATCGCCGCGAGCGTCTTCTCGATCCCGGCGGAGGTGACCGGCGCGGTGAGGCCGGCCATCGCCCGGCTGAAGCCGAGCGTGACCACCCAGCCGCCGGCGGTGAGGCTCTTGGCGGTCGGGTCGGTACCGGGCTGGTACTTCTTCATCGCCGCCAGGTACAGCTTGTACTCCGGGTCGGCGACGTTCGTCGTCTGACCGCTGACGACCTTCATCCCGTCGTAGCCACCGGGGATGCCGGCGGCCGCCCCCGGGCTGACGCACTGCGACTGCAGGACGATGCTGCCCGAGTAGCCCAGCGTCTTGAGGGCCTTGAGCACGCCGGTGCAGAACGTCGGGTCGCCGACGAGGTTCACCTGCTCCGGGTTGCCGCCGANCACGGTCTGCACCTGCGGGGTCGCGTCCGCGGTGCCCGGCGGGATCGGCTGGATCGTCAGGCCGATGTTCGCCTTGGCGTAGAANATCTTGTCCAGGGAGTTCACCGGCCCGGTCGCGCCCGGCACGTCGAGCACGAAGATCGCGGCCTTCTTCACCCCGGCGTCCTTCGCCACCTGCGCGGGCCCCGCCAGGGCCGCGGTCAGCGGGCTGACCAGGATGTAGGCGCCGGACTTGGCGCCCAGCGTGGACTCGTCACCGTTGATGTCGAGCACCAGCGGGACCTTGGCCGCGCTGAGCACCTTGAACACCGGCGTGACGTTGCCGGAGTTGTTCATCAGCACGACCGGGACCTTGGCCGCGGTCATCTGGTTGGCGCAGTCGGTGGCGCCGGCGGGCGTCTGCTTGGTGTCGCAGACCGTCAGCGCCAGGCGGTGGCCGGCGACCCCGCCCTGGTAGTCGTTGAGGTAGGAGGTCGCGGCCTGCGCCGCGGCCACCTCGGTCGAGTTGTCCAGCGTCGTGCCCGACCCGTCGGTGATGAAGCCGATCTTTAACTCGTCGCCGGTGGCGGGTTTCGCCGGCCCCAGCGACTGCGCGGCGGCCGAGTCGGTCGAGCCCGAGCCGGACCCACCGCCCGAGCCGCCGTTCGAGCCGCAGGCTGCCACGCCGACCATCAGTGCNGCCGACATCCCGAGCGCGCAAACGCCCCGCTGTCGCCATCGAGTGCGCGGTCGCATCCGAACGTCCTCCCCACCTGTGCGTGCTGCGCGGATGGCCCCACGCACCGGGCAGCACACAGGTCCGGCGCGCCAGCGGAATATAGCTTAAGGATACGACTGAGGTAAATCAGCCAGCGAGAGATGCGCGTGTCGACTCCGCCTGCCGTCGGACTCGACCCCGCCGACACACGCGGTGACGCCTCGGCCACCCGGCGACGACCCGGTCACCCAGCGACAAATCAGTCACGGCACGCGACGGAGGAGCGAGGTCGCCGCCGGACGTCGCACAAAACCCGCAGGTCAGCGGCCCGGCGACGGAAATCTGACACCGAGTTCACGAACTCATGTAACGTCGGTTACAGCCGTATAGGAGGAGAAGCCATGNCGCTGCGGGACAGTCACCAGATCGTGTCCGTCGANGACCACCTCGTGGAACATCCCAGGGTCTGGCTGGACAGACTCCCCTCGAAGTTCGACGGTCGCACACCGCGGATCGAGGAGCAGGGCGGCAAGCACGTCTGGGTCTACGACGGCGTCGTGTTCCCCACGATCGGCCTCAACGCCGTCGCCGGGCGCGAGCCGCGGGACTGGGGGGTGGACCCCATGCGCTTCGAGGAGATGATCCCCGGCTGCTACNACCCGGTGGCGCGACTGAAGGACATGGACGTCGACGGCGTCCACGCCNCCCNGTGCTTCCCGTCGTTCCCCGGCTTCGCCGGCGGGGTGTTCCACCGGGCGCAGGACAAGGAGCTGGCGCTCGCCTGCATCCAGGCCTGGAACGACTTCATGGTCGACGAGTGGTGCGCCGCCGCCCCCGACCGCTACATCCCGCTGGCGCTGCTGCCGGTGTGGGACGTCGCGGCCTGCGTCGCCGAGGTCGAGCGGACGGCCGCCAAGGGCGCGCGCACGGTGTCCTTCCCGGACAGCCCCGTCCCGCTGGGCCTGCCCTCCTTCCACAGCAACCACTGGGAACCGCTGTGGGACGTCTGCGAGGCGACCGAGGTCTCGGTCTCGCTGCACTTCGGGTCCGGGTCCTTCGTACCCGGTTTCTCCTTCGCGGCGGCCAAGCCCGTCCCCGGCGGGTTGACCGCGCCGGACGCGCCGTTCGCGGTGGCGATCGCCTCGTTCGCCACCAACCTGATGTGGACCACCATCGACCTGCTGTTCTCCGGCGTCCTGCAGCGCCACCCCAAGCTGCAGTTCGCGCTGTCCGAGGGCGGCATCGGCTGGCTGCCCTACATCCTGGAGCGCACCGACCAGACCTGGGAGAAGCACCGCTGGTACCAGAAGGACATCGACTTCGACACCCGGCCGTCCGACCTGTTCCGCAAGCACTTCTGGGGCTGCTTCATCGAGGACAAGAGCGGCCTGCNCAACCGGCACGAGATCGGCATCGACCGGATCATGCTGGAGATCGACTACCCGCACTCCGACTCGACCTGGCCCAACAGCCGTAAGATCGCCGCCGACCTCATGAAGGACATCCCCGACGACGAGGTCGCCAAGATCGTCGAGGACAACGCGCGCACCCTGTACCGCTTCCCGCGCTCCTGACGGCACGCACGCCGGCGGCCCCCGCGCCCGCCCCTGGATTCCAGGGGTGGGGACGGGGGCCGTGGTGCGTCGGGTGACCGCCGTTCGGGCAGGCCGGCCGGTCAGGCCAGCCACTCGGGCAGGCCGGCCGGCCGGTCAGGCCAGCCGCTCGGTCCGGTTGCGGAACAGCTTCGCGGAGCCGACGCCGACGAAGGCCGGGCGCGGCTGCACCTGCGGGACCGCGGCCAGCGCCCGCAGCACCACCGCGGAGTAGGGGGCCTCGTCGTCGGTGGGCGTGGCGAACTCGACCCGCCCCACCCCGCTCCACCCCTGCTCGAACGACGTCGAGCCGTGGATGAGCGTCGGGTAGTCGGCGTCCGGGGCGTCGCGGCCGGGGATCGACTTCCAGCCGAAGATCTCCGAGTCCACCGACGCCCGGTTGACCCGGGCGAGCCGGTCGGCCGGCAGCGGGCGCAGCTCGCCGACCTCGCCGCGCAGCAGCAGCGTGCCGTACTCGCGGCAGTCCCACGCGGCCGTGTCACCGTCGCGGGTGAGGCCGGAGACGTCGCCGTAGATCTTCGGGTTGCCGTGCAGCTCCCGGCCCGCGATGATCGGCATCGTGTTGTTCTCCCAGATGACCACCGGGCAGGTCCGGGTCAGCGGCCCGCCGGCGGTGGCCAGCACGGCCGTCACCGCCACGTTGACGAGGTTGTAGCCCCGCCCCCGCATGTAGTCGACGTTCTCGAGCTGCTGGTAGGTGACGCTGAGCACCGGGCGTTCGGNCGGTTCGAAGCAGGGCGGCAGCAGGTGCGCCGCCGCCTGCGGCGTGGTGACGAAGGAGACCACCACCGTCGACTGCCGTTCGACCTCGGTCACGGGGGGCAGGGTCGTCGGCCCGAACCGGAGCCGGTCACCGATCTGCGTGGGCACGCTGTTCTCCTTGTACGACAGCCCCAGGGGGGACGGTTAGAGGACGGCCGACTTCTCCTTCAGGGCAATGATCTGGTCCCAGTCGAGGCCGAGCTCGAGCAGGATCTCCTCGGTGTGCTCGCCGTGCTCCGGGGCGGGGCTCAGCGGCGGCACCCGGTCGTCGTACTGCACCGGGTTCGAGGCCAGGGCGTAGCTGGTGCCGGCGGCGTTGGTCACCTCGGTGACGTAGCCGTTGGCCTGCACCTGCGGGTCGTCGTGCAGCTCCAGCGGTGACTTCACCACCGACCAGACCCCCTCGATCTTGCCGAACCGCTCCTGCCAGTAGGTCAACGGGTGGGCCGCGAACGCCTCCCGGATCGTCGCGATGCACTCCCGCCGGTTGTCGAAGCGCGCCTTCGCGTCGACGTAGCGGGGGTCGTCGAGCAGGTCCGGGCGCTCGAGCGCCGCGCAGAACTCCGGCCAGTGCCGGTCGGCCTGCAACAGGGAGAACCACAGGAAGCGGTCGTCGCCGGTCCGGTAGACGTTCGTCAGCGGGTTCGGCATCTCGGCGATGTCGAAGCGCTGCATCGTCGGCTGGTTCAGGATCTTGGAGCCGACGACGTCGAGGGACATGCCCCACATCGCCGAGGCGAGCAGGGAGACGTCGACGGTGCTGGCGGTGCCGGTGCGCTCGCGGTGGAACAGCGCGCCGACCACCCCGGCGGCCAGGTTGAACCCGGAGGTGTAGTCGCCGAACGCGGGGCGCATGAACGGCGGGTAGGACTCCGGTGACGCCAGCGCGTAGGCGATCCCGCCGCGGGCCCAGTAGGAGGCGACGTCGTAGCCGCCCAGGTTGGCGTCGGGGCCGTGCGCGCCCTGCCCGTGGCCGCGGGCGTAGATGATGTCCGGGTTGGCCTCCCGGATCTTCTCCACCCCGACGCCGAGGCGCTCGCAGGAGTCCGGCAGCAGGTTGGTGAGGAAGACGTCGGCACCCTCGACCAGCTTGTAGAGCAGCGCGAGCCCGTCCGGGGTCGCGACGTTGAGCCCGATGCTGCGCTTGCCGCGGTTGCACTGCTCGATGAGGTGGTTGACCCCGTCGAGGCCGGCGAGCATCCCGGAGGCGATCAGGCCGCGCTGAGGGTCGCCCGTCTCGGGATGCTCGATCTTGATCACGTCGGCACCCCAGTCCGCGAGCACGGCGCCGGCGGCGGGGACGAAGGTCCACGCCGCCAGCTCGACGACCTGGATGCCCTCCATGATGCCTGTCATGTCTCCTCTTCCCCGGCTCGCGGGCCGCCCGGCGTCCGTCGCCGTGGCCAGACCCCCACGCCGCGGCTCCGGTCACCCCGGATTTCCGTTGGATAATTAGACTAATTAGTTCGGAAGCCGAAGACAAGCGCCCCCCGCCCGGCATCCCCGGTCGTGCGCTCACCCTGCGCACCCTCTCCACACCGCCCCGTGCAGCCCGCGCACCCCTCCGCACCGCCCTACGCCCGCCGGGCATCGCGAGCAGGAACGGACACCACCCCGGAGTCGGGCTCGCCGCGGCCCACGGGGGCCTCAGCCCCAAGGGCATCGGGGTCACGAACCGGGATGATCCTACGCTTCAGTCAGATGATTTGAATCCTCACCGGTCGGGCACCTGGATGCGCGGGCTTACCCGCTGGTCAGACGTGTGGACCTCCGCCGAGCCCACGGAGGATCTTCGTGACTCATCCCACAAGTTGCGGTAAATTCCTCTAACTCAGTCAGACCTATCTGCGGCGCCGGCCAGTACCGGATCCAGCGGCCCGATCGCCCCCGCCTGCCCCGCCTGCCCGCGCCGACTCCCGCAGCCCGCTGACCGCTGCCAGCAGCCCGCTGCCCGCAGCCGGTGCGCCCCGGCCGATCCGGGGTGCGCGTCGAAAGGACGGACATGGTTCAGCATCTGGTCTTCCTGTGCCTGGGCATCGGGAACGGCTCGGTGTTCGCCGCCCTCGCCCTCGCGCTGGTGGTGACCTACCGCAGCTCGGGGGTCGTCAACTTCGCGACCAGCGGGCTCGCGCTCTACGCGGCCTACACCTATGCCCTGCTACGCCAGGGCAAGTTCATGATCCTCATTCCCGGGCTGCCGAAGACCGTCGACCTGGGTTCGCAGCTCGGCCTGGCCGCGGCGATGGCGCTCTCCCTGGCGATCACCGGCGTGCTCGGGCTCCTGCTGTACCTGGTCGTGTTCCGGCCGCTGCGGACCGCCCCGCCGGTTGCGCGGGCCGTCGCCTCGATCGGCGTGTCGGTGGTCTTCACCGGGCTCACCGCCGCCCGGCTCGGCACGACCCCGCTGTCCGTGGAGCCCATCTACCCGTCCAGGCTCTGGACGCACGNCTCGTTCCGGGTCGCCTCCGACCGCGTCTACTTCGCGCTGACGATCCTGGCGGTCGCGCTGGCGCTCGGCGCGCTGTACCGGTTCACCCGGTTCGGCCTGGCGACGCGCGCCGCGGCGGAGACGGAGAAGGGCGCCTACCTCAGCGGCATCTCCCCCGACCGCATCGCCGCCCTGAACTGGATCATCGGCGCGCTGGTCGCCGGGCTCGCCGGCATCCTCATCGCCCCGATCGTGCCGCTGGTGCCGGTGGCCTACACGCTGTTCATCGTGCCGGCGCTCGCCNCCGCCATCCTCGGCCGGTTCCAGTACCTGGTCCCGGCGGTCGTGGGCGGNCTGGCCATCGGCATGCTGCAGTCCGAGACGCAGCACCTGGAGAGCCTGCACCACTGGCTGCCCTCCTCGGGGCTGCCCGAACTGATCCCCCTCGTGCTGATCCTGATCGTGCTGGTCGTCCGGGCCCGCGCGCTGCCGGAACGCGGGGCGGTCATCCTCAGTTCGCTCGGCCGCGCCCCTCGACCCGCGCACATCCGGCTGAACCTGCTGGTCTTCGGCGCCCTCGCCGTCATCGGGTTGTTCGTGCTGCAGGGGCAGTGGCTGACCGCGCTCATCACCAGCCTGGTCTTCGGGGTGATCGCGCTGTCCATGGTCGTGGTCACCGGCTACGCCGGCCAGGTCTCGCTCACCCAGCTCCCCCTCGCCGGCGCCGCCGGCTTCCTCGTCGGCCCGCTGACCGACGACTGGCACCTGCCGTTCCCGGTGGCGCCGCTGGTCGCGGCCCTGTTCGCGATGGTGCTCGGCGTGGTCATCGGCCTGCCGGCGCTGCGGGTGCGGGGCCTGACGGTCGCGGTGGTGACGTTCGCGCTCGCCTACGCGCTGGAGGCGATCTGGTTCCGCAACAGCGACATCGTGCCGAGCAGCGGCGTCGACGTGCCCAGCCCGTCGCTGTTCGGCTGGGACCTGGGGATCGGCTCGGGGCCGTCGTATCCCCGGGTGCGCTTCGGCCTGCTCTGCCTGGTCGTGCTCGCGCTGACCGCGGTCGCCGTGGCCCGGCTGCGCACCAGCCGGCTGGGTTCGCAGATGCTCGCCGTGCGGGCCAACGAACGCTCGGCCGCCGCGGCCGGCATCAACGTCACCCACATCAAGATCGTCGCGTTCGCGATCGCCTCGTTCATCGCGGGCGTCGGCGGCTGCCTGGTCGGCTACCAGCAGGGCAACATCACCTTCGACCCGGTCAGCGCGTTCTCCGGCCTGGCCCTGTTCACCACCGTGTACATCGCGGGCATCACGTCGGTGTCCGGCGGCGTGCTGGCGGGCTTCCTCGCCGTCGAGGGCCTGTCCTACCTGATCATCGACAAGATCTTCTCCACCGGCCTGTGGTACGACGTGCTCAGCGGGGTCGGCGTCGTCCTCACCGTGGTCCTCAACCCGGAGGGCATCGTCGGGCCGGTGCACTCCTACGCCGAGCGCCGCCGGCGCCGCGGCCTCGGCGCGCCGGTGCTGGGCTCGCACGCCGCCCCGGTGCCCGCGCAGACGCGCCCGGCTCCGGTCCTCGGGCCCGACGTGCTGACCGTGCGCGGGCTGACCGTCCGCTACGGCGGCGTGGTCGCCGTCGACGACGTCTCGTTCGCCGCGCCCGAGGGGGCGATCGTCGGGCTGATCGGCCCGAACGGCGCCGGCAAGACCACGCTGATGGACGCGATCAGCGGCTTCGTCTCCTGCGCCGGCACGGTGGAGCTGGCCGGGACGCCCGTCGAGCGCCTGGCCCCGCACGAGCGCGTCCGCGCCGGCCTCGGCCGTACCTTCCAGGCCATCGAGCTGTACGAGGACCTGTCCGTCGCGGAGAACGTCAGCGTCGGCACCACCGCGCTGCGCGGGCGTGGCGGCGGCGGGCGCGACGGCGGCGGGCGCGACGGTGCGCACCGCGACGTCGAGGCCACCCTGGCGCTGCTGGGGCTGGCGGAGGTGCGCGACCGGCCCGCCGGCGAGCTGTCCCAGGGGCAGCGCCAGCTCATCTCCATCGCGCGCGCCCTGGCCGGCAACCCGCGGGTCCTCCTGCTCGACGAGCCCGCCGGCGGCCTGGACACGACCGAGAGCCAGTGGCTCGGCGAACGGCTGCGCGACATCCGCGACTCCGGCGTCACCATCCTGCTCATCGACCACGACATGAGCCTGGTCCTCGGTCTGTGCGACCACATCGAGGTGATCAACTTCGGGTCGGTCATCGCGTCGGGACCACCTGCGGAGATCCGCTCCGACCGCCGCGTCGCGGCGGCCTACCTGGGCAGCACCCACGCGGCGGAGGTGCCGGCATGACGACGACTCTCGACTCTCCCGGTCCCGGCGGCCCCGATCCGGCCGGCCCTGGCGCGGTCACCGGGACCGCGGTCCTGCGCACCCGCAACCTGGTGTGCGGCCACGGCCGGGTACCGGTGGTCCGCGGCCTCGACCTCGACCTCGACCGGGGCTCGGTGCTCGCCGTCCTCGGTCCGAACGGGGCCGGCAAGACGACGCTGATGACGACCCTCGCCGGCCTGCTGCCGCGCCTGGGCGGCGAGGTGCTCGTCGAGGGGCAGCCGCTGCCCAACGCCCGACCGGCCGCGACCAGCCGGGCGGGGATGGTGCTGGTCTCGGACGACCGGGCGCTGTTCTCCGGGCTGTCGGTCCGGGAGAACCTCACGATCGCCCGCCGGCGGGGCGGCCCGACCGTCGGCGAGGCGCTGGAGGTGTTCCCGGCCCTGAAGCGGCGCCTGTCGGTCAACGCCGGCGCCCTGTCCGGCGGAGAGCAGCAGATGCTGGCCGTGGCCCGCGCCCTGGTGCAGAACCCGCGCATTCTGCTCGTCGACGAGATGAGCATGGGCCTCGCGCCGGTGATCGTCGAGGAGCTGCTGCCGGTCGTGCGGCNCATCGCCGACGACACCGGCGCCGTCGTCGTGCTCGTCGAGCAGCACGTGCACCTGGCGTTGGAGGTCGCCGACCGGGCGATCGTGCTGGTCCACGGAGACGTCACCCTCAGCGGCGACGCGGCCGCACTTGCCCGGGACCCGCAGCAGCTCGAGGCCGCCTACCTCGGCACCGTCGAACCCGCCCCCGCACCCGGTTCACCGGCCACCGGGTCCGCCGCCACCGGGGCTGCCTGACCTCGGTGGCCGGGCCCGGGCCACCGGACGCGGACCAGGCCCGGCCACCGAGAGGTCCCGGCCACCGAGAGGGCCCGGCCGCAGAGAGGTCCCGGCCGCAGAGAGGTCCCGGCACCGAGAGGGCCCGGCCGCAGAGAGGGTCGCGGCCGCAAAGAAGCCTAGACCGCCGCGGGGCGTGGCCCCCGAGGCGGCGCCGCTCAGCTCATCATCTCGACGACGGTGGTGGCCAGCGGGCCTTCCAGGTAGTGGCGGGTGGCCTCGTCGAGGTGGCGCAGCCACAGCCGGTGGACGAGGTCGGGGCGGCCCCGCTTGATCAGGTCGACCAGGCGCACGTGGCTGCGATGCACCTCCACGGTCTCCTTGCGGGTCTGCCCCTGGTCGACGTTCAGCGCGTAGCGCCGCCGGGCGGTGCCGACGATGTGGTACATCATGTCGAGCATCACGGCGAGGGTCTGGTTGTCGGCGAGCTCCGCCATCAGCCGATGGAACTCCTCGTCGTGCACGATGAAGGCCGACGGCTCGTCCAGGTGCGCCTCGGCCCTGGCCAGGCACTCCTCCAGCCGGGCGATGTTCTCCGGCGTCGCCGAGGTCGCGACCAGCCGCGCCAGCGGGGCCTCCACCTCGGCCCGGGCCCGATAGACGTCGGCCATCGTGGTCCCGCGGTATTCCAGCACGTAGCCGACGTAGCGGGCGGCGACGTCGCCGTTGGGGATCTGCACCCGGGCCCCGCCGTGCACGCCGCGCCGCACGGTGATCAGCGACTCCGACTCCAGGATGCGGAACGCCTCGCGCAGCGTCGGCCGNCTGACGTGGAACTGCTCCATGAGGGCCGACTCCGAGGGCAGGAGATGGTCCTCGAGGAGCTCGCCGGTGATGATCTGCCGACGAATCGTCGCGGCCACGAGCTCAGCCGCCTTGGGTACCCGAATACCGGCGGTCGTCACAGCCGTCATCCCTCGTCTCTGCGGCTCCCCGGCGCGGGCCCGCAAACGGGGCGGAGCCGCGGCGTACGAGAGCCGACCTGGGCCGAAATTGTCTACCGGAATTGTGGACTCTACATCTTTGACGTCAGCACCGATCGCAGCCGACCACCCACACCGGCCCGCGTCACCGCGCTGCGACTCCCGGCCCCCGACGGCCGGCCGCCCCGAGCCCAGCACGGCCACGNCCACGGCCCGCGCTGCGCCGCANAGTCTGCCGAGCCGCGCCGGTGACCCACGATCCGCCGCCCATTCTAGGCCCTGCAGCCCGACCGACGGCGACGGAGGAGCACCCTCAAACGGTTATATGAATCACAGAATTATGTACTCGTGCCGACTCTCCGTCATCACCGTCCGGTCGATCCAGNCGGACAGGACCGAGCCAGGGCGGACCAGCGGGCCACCCGGCGGGACGGCGGCGCGCGGCCAGGCCCGCTCGCGTCGGCGGCTCCACCGGCGCGGCATCGGTGGACAGCATCGGAGCAATAAAGTTAGATGAATGTGCTCCGTAAGCTGATGTAGGTCTTTAACGAGCCGGTGGACGCCGGGTCAGAGGGACAATGTGAAGATCACGGGTCTCNCACTCGCGCTGCTGGACATCCCGGCGCGGTACACCCAGGAGTACAACCGCTGGTACGACCTCGACCACCTGCCCGAGCACGTGGCCAAGGCCGACGTCGTCGCCGGTCGGCGGTACGTGGCGACCCCGGCCACCCGGGCCACGCCCGGGACACTGGCGGGCGAGCTCACCAGCGGCCACCCGCCCTACGCGACCATGTACCTGTTCGGCGGCCCGCTCGACTTCATGTCCGAGCAGGCGTTCGCCGGCTGGCGCGACACCGACCGCGCGATCACCCGGGCGGGGCGCTTCTGGCGGCAGGGCCGGCCGGTCTTCACGAGCTGGTGGCGGCTGACGGCGGCGCACACCCGCCCGTCGATCGACGTCTCGGCCGACGCCGTCCCTCACCTGGCCCACCAGGGGGTCGTCGTCAGCATCGGCCGAGCCGGCCCCGGCGGACGCCCGGCGGCGCTGGACTGGTGGGAGCGCACCCAGCGCGACGACCTGTACGAGCTGCCCGGCCTGCTGGGGACCCTGCAGCTCGAACCGGTGGAGACCGGCGAGCAGGACCTGGTGCTGCACGTCCTGCTGTGCGCGCAGCCGGCGGCCGAGGTCCTCGCCGGACTCACCGCCGTCCGCGACCGCCAACGCCTCACCGGCCGGTTCCCCGCCCACGGCGGCGCCCACGAGACGCTCGCGCTGCTGCCCTACGAGCGGATCATCCCGCTCCAGTACGACTTCGACATGGGCGAGCCCGCCGAATCCGCCGAGTCCGCCGAATCCGACGCATCCGTCCAGCCCGCCGCACCCACGCCCACGCCCGCGGGCCGGCCGTGATGCGCTTCATGGCCGAGTACAACGTCCGCAGCGATCCGGACGCCGGCTGGCTGGACCCGGACAACGTGGCCACCTTCGCGCGGACGCTGGAGGAGGTCGGCTTCGGCGCGCTGGCGTTCACCGACCACCCGGCGCCCAGCGCGAAGTGGCTGGCGGCGGGCGGACACGAGACGTTCGACCCGTTCGCGGCGCTCACCTACTGCGCGGCCGTCACCCGGCGTATCCGACTGATGACGCACCTGGCGGTCGTGCCGTACCGCAATCCCCTGCTCCAGGCCCGGTCGATGACCACCGTCGACGTGCTCTCCGGCGGGCGGGCGATCTTCGCGCTCGGNACGGGCTACCTNCGCTCCGAGTTCGCCNCCCTCGGCGTGGACGCCCACGAGCGCAACGAGCTGTTCGACGAGGCCGTGGAGGTCATCCGCAAGGCCTGGACGCAGGACGTCGTCGAGCACACCGGCCGGCACTTCCACGCCACCGGGCAGGCCATGCTGCCCCGACCGGTGCAGCGCCCGCACCCCCCGCTGTGGCTCGGCGGCAACAGCGGGCTCGCACTCGACCGGGTGGCCCGGTTCGGCCAGGGCTGGGCCGCGCTCGTCGGCTCCCCGCAGCTCGCCCGCAGCGCGCGCACGACGTCGATCACCTCCACCGCGCAGCTCGCCGACCGCATCCGGGAGCTCGAACGTCGCCTGCACGCCCGCGGGCGCACGCTGGCCGAGATCGACGTCCTCGCCCCCACGCCCGCCGGCGTGCTCGCGAACGGGTGGTCGCCGGCGCAACGCCTCGACGAGCTGGCCCGCCTGCGCGAGGCCGGGGTGACCTGGGCCGGCGTCGTGCTGCCGGGCGGCGGGTTCGCCGCCGCGATGGACAGCGTCCGCCGCTTCGGCGCCGAGGTCGTGCCCGCCCTGACGCCATCTGACGACCATCGGAGGACAACGTGCTGCTAGATCTCGCCGGTACCTGCGCGCCGGCCTTCCTCGCCCCCCGGCAGGTGCTGACCGGCGCGGGGTCCGCCGCCACGGCGGGGGCGGCCCTGCGTTCCTGGGGGGTGGCCCCGGGGCGGGTGCTCGTCGTCGCCGACCGGGTGGTGTCCGAGGCGGGGCTGCTCGCCACCGTGGTCGGCGGCCTGGCGGACGCCGGCTTCGGGGTGACGGTGTTCGACGAGGTGGCCGGCGAGCCCACCGACGCCGTGGTCGCCCGGGCCGCCGAGCTCGCCCGCGCCCACGCGGTGACGGCCGTCGCCGGCGTCGGCGGCGGCAGCGCGCTCGACCTCGCCAAGGCCGTCGCCCTGCTCGCGACGAACACCGGCGGGATCGCCGACTGGGTCGGCGTGGTCGAGCCGCCGGTACCGGTCGCGCCGCTGCTGCTCGTGCCGACCACCACCGGTACCGGCTCCGAGGCGACCCGCATCTCGATGATCACGATCGGCGGCGCAAAGAGCATCCTGAGCTGCGCCCAGTTCGTCCCGCTCGTCGCCGTCCTCGACGCCGACCTGGTGGCCGACCTCCCCGCGGCCGTGGTGGCCTCGACCGGCATGGACGCGATCGCCCACGGCGTCGAGTCGATGCTGTCGACCACCCGCACCGCGCTGACCCTGGCGGTGGCCACCGAGGCGGTGGCGATCCTCACCGCCAGCCTCGAACGGGCCGCCCTCGACGGCGACCGGGCCGCCCGGGGACGCGTGCTGTACGCCTCCCACCTGTCCGGGCTGGCGCTCAACGCGGGGGTCGTGCTCGGGCACAGCCTGGCCTACGTCATCGCCCGGCACGCGCCGATGCCGCACGGGACGAGCTGCGCGCTGGCCCTGCCCTACTGCCTGGCCTACGACCGCGACGTGCCCGAGGCCCTGGCCGCGCACATCGCGCGGACCGTCACCGCCGGGGAGAGCACGCGGCTGCGGGCGGCGGCGGAGCGGGTCGACGACCTCGCCCAGCGGCTCGGCCTGCCCCGCTCGCTCGACGCCGTCGGCATCTCCGCCGACCTGCTGGCCCAGATGGCCGCGGAGACCGTCCGCGACTTCCCGCGCCCCACGAACCCGGTCCCGATGGCGACGGCGCCGGTGCACCGCCTGCTCACCACGATGCACCGCGGCAGCGTCGACGACGCGTGGGAGCTCGACCTCACCCCGAACCCGGACCCGAACCCCACCTCGGATGGAGTGGCCGCGTGACCACCACAAGCGATCGTCCCGTCCTCGTCGCCGGCGCCTGGGACGCCGGCGCGCACGACACCTGGATCCCCGTACTCGACCCCGCGGACCTGCGCCGCGTCGTCGCCCGGGTGCCCGCCCTGGACGCCGCCGACATCGCCCGCACCTACGACGCCGCCGAGGCCGGCGCCCGCTCCTGGCGCGCCGCCGGGCCCCTCGAGCGCGGCGCGGTGCTGCTGCGCGCCGCCGGCCTGCTGCGCGAACGCGCCGCCGACATCGCCCGCGACCTCGTCCTGGAGATGGGCAAGACCCTCGCCGAGGCCACCGGCGAGGTGGGAAAGGCCGCCGACTTCTTCGAGTACTACGGCAGTATGGCCCNCGCGCCCCACGGCTACGAGTTGCCCGACGGCCGGCCGAACACCAGCATCGCCGTGCGCTACGAGCCCGTCGGGATCGTGCTGGCCATCACGCCGTGGAACGACCCGCTGCTGACCCCGGCCCGCAAGCTCGCCCCGGCGCTCGGCGCCGGCAACGCGGTGGTGCTCAAGCCCGCCACCGACACCCCGCTGGTCAGCCTGCACCTCGCCCACGCGCTGCTCGACGCCGGGCTGCCCGCGAACGTGCTGTCCGTGGTGACCGGCCGCGGNCGCGACATCTCCGGCCCCCTGCTGGCCGACCGCCGCCTCGCCGCGGTCACCTTCACCGGCAGCAACGAGGTCGGGCTGGCCATCATGCGCACCGTCGCCGGGCGCAACCTGCGGGTCCAGACCGAGATGGGCGGGAAGAACGCCACCGCGGTGCTCGCCGACGCCGACCTCGACCTCGCCGCCGACACGATCGCCGCCGCCGCCTTCGCCCAGGCCGGGCAGCGCTGCACCGCGACGAGCCGGCTCGTCGTCGACGGCGCGGTCCGCGACGACCTGCTCGCGGCGCTGGGCCGCCGCGTCGCCGCGCTGCGGCTGGGCCCCGGCCTCGACGCGGGCACCACCATGGGCCCGGTGGTGAACACCTCGCAGCGCGACTCGGTGCTCGACCACGTCGCGCGGGCCCGCGCCGAGGGCGCGACGCTGCTCGCCGGCGGCGGCACCCCGGCGGACGACGGGCTGCGCCACGGCTGCTTCGTCGAACCCACGATCCTCGGCGACGTCACGCCGGCGATGTCGATCTGGCGCGACGAGGTCTTCGGCCCCGTCCTCGCGGTGCGCACCGTCGACGGCTTCGACGAGGCCGTCGACGCGGTCAACGACTCGGTCTACGGCCTGTCGGCGTCNCTGTTCACCCGGGACCTGGGCGCGGCCCACCTGTTCCTCGACCGGGCCGACGCCGGCCAGGTCGCGGTGAACCTGCCCACCTCCGGCTGGGACGTGCACCATCCCTTCGGCGGCTTCCGCGAGTCCGGCTCGCCGTTCAAGGAGCAGGGCCTCGAGGCGCTGCACTTCTACCGCCGGGCCAAGACCACGGCCATCCGGTTCCGGTGACGGGGGCGCTGGCGGGACGCACGGTGCTGGTCACCGGCGCCGGGCGGGGCCTGGGGCGGGCCATGGCGCTGGGCGTCGCGCAGGCCGGTGCCACGGTCGTCGCAGTGGCCCGCACGGCGGGTGAACTCGCCGAGACGGCAGCGTTGGCCGAGCCCGGCCGCGTCCACGTGCTGCCCTGGGACCTCGCCGCGCCCGACACCGCCGACGACCTCGTCGCCGGCGCGCAACGGCTGGCCGGACCGCTGCACGGCGTCGTGCACGCCGCCGGGATCCAGCACCGGGCGCCGGCGGCGGACTTTCCCGCCGACGCCTGGGCGCGCATCCTGACGGTCAACCTGAGCGCACCGTTCTTCCTGAGCACCGCGGTGCACCGGGCGCAGGCGGCCCGGGGCGAGTCCGGCAGCCACGTGTTCATCGGGTCGTTGGCGAGCTCGATCGGGCTGCGCAATGTCGCCGCCTACGCCGCCAGCAAGGCCGGCGTCCTCGGCGTCGTGCGCACGCTCGCGGTGGAGTGGGCGGCGAGCGGCGCCCGGGTGAACTGCGTGGCCCCCGGCTACATCCGCACCGCGCTGACCGAGGACCTGTTCGCCGACGCCGAGNGCGCCGCCTGGGTCGCCGGACGCATCCCCATGGGCCGCCTCGGCGAACCCGCGGACCTCGCCGGTGCCGTCGTGTTCCTGCTCGCCGAGGCGTCGGCGTACATCACCGGACAACTGATCAACGTCGACGGAGGGTGGCTCGCCGGATGAGCGTGTCGGAGGATCGCGGCGGGCGGGCGACGTTCGGGGTCGTGGGGGGCGGCATCATCGGGCTGGCCGTGGCCCGCGAGCTCGCGTTGCGCCACCCCGGCGCCGAGGTCGTCGTCGTCGAGAAGGAGTCGCGCCTCGCGGCCCACCAGACCGGGCACAACAGCGGGGTCATCCACGCCGGGCTGTACTACCAGCCCGGCTCCCTCAAGGCGACGCTGTGCCTGCGCGGCGGCGCGCTGCTGCGGGAGTTCAGCCAGCAGCACGGCATCGGCTTCCAGGAGCTCGGCAAGCTCGTCGTGGCCACGAACGACGCCGAGCTCGAGCAGCTGGCCGTCATCGAGGACCGCGCCCGGCGCAACCGGGTACCCGACCTGGTCCGCCTCGACCGGGCCGGGATGGCCGAGATCGAGCCGCACATCACCGGGATCGCCGCACTGCACTCCCCGCACACGGCGATCATCGACTACGGGGCGGTGTGCGAGGCACTGGCGGCGGACCTCACCGCACGGGGCGGTCGGGTGCTGCTGTCCAGCCCCGTCACCGCCATCCGGGACCAGGGCGATCGGGTCGCCGTCACCGCCGGCGGGCGCATCCTGCACGTCGACCGGCTCGTCGCGTGCGGCGGGCTGTCCAGCGACGCCCTGGCCGCGATGGTCGGCGACCCGGGCGACGTGCGGATCATCCCGTTCCGCGGCGAGTACTACCACCTGCGCGCCGGGCTGCGCGACCGGGTGCGCGGCCTGGTCTACCCGGTGCCGGACCCGCGCTACCCGTTCCTCGGGGTGCACCTGACCCGCGACCTGACCGGCGGCGTCCACGTCGNCCCGAACGCCGTGCTCGCCCTCGCCCTGGAGGGCTACCNCTGGCGCGACGTCAACCCGCGCGACCTCGCCCGGGTCCTGGCCTGGCCGGGGATGCGCCGGCTGGCCCGCGAGCACTGGCGCAACGGCCTGGCGGAGATGGCCGGCTCGCTGTCCCGGCGCCGCTTCGCCGCCGCGGTGCGCCGCTACCTGCCGCAGGTGCGGGCCGGCGACCTCACCCGGGCGCCGGCGGGCGTGCGGGCGCAGGCTGTGCGTCGCTCGGGCGAGCTCGTCGACGACTTCGTGATCCGCACCAGCGGGCGGGTCACGGTGGTGCGCAACGCCCCGTCCCCGGCCGCCACGTCGTCGCTGGCGATCGCCGAGCACATCGTCGGCGAGCTCGCCGTCACCGGAGGCGCCCGCCCCTGACCGGCTGGTGACGGTCCGCCGCCATTCGGACGCGCATCTCGCCCCGGTGCGCGGCAGGATGGCGACATGAGTGGAACCAGCACCGCGGGGCCGGGCGCCCCCTCCCACCCGGCGGAGAGCCACGCGCACGTCCGGGGCGCCGAGCTCGCCTACACCGACGCCGGCGCGGGCCCCCTCACCGTCTACGCCCACGGCCTCACCCAGAGCCGCGCGTCGGAGGCCGCGTCGGGCCTGTTCGACTGGGCACCCGTCGTCGCCGCGGGCCGGCGCCTGGTGCGCTACGACGCCCGGGGCCACGGGCGGTCCACCGGCGACCCGGTCCCGGCGCAGTACACCTACTCGCAGCTCGCCGAGGACCTGCTCGCGCTGCTCGACCAGCTCGCCGGGCCCGCGCCGGTGGCCGGGATCGGCTCGTCGATGGGCACCGCCACGCTGCTGCACGCCGCCGTGGCCGCGCCGGGCCGCTTCGACCGGCTGGTGCTGACCGCACCGCCGACCGCCTGGGCGACCCGGCCAGCCCAGGCCGACCTGTACCGGCGGGGCGCCGACCTCGTGGAGACGCGCGGCCCGGCGCTGTTCGCCGAGCTCGCCGCCGGCGCGCCCGTACCCCCGGTCTTCGCCGACGTGCCCGGCTATCCGCCGGCACCCGACGTCAGCGAGAAGCTCTTCCCGTCGGTCCTGCGCGGCGCCGCCGACTCCGACCTGCCCGCCGAGCAGGCCCTGGCCACCATCGACATTCCCGTCCTGATCCTGCCCTGGNCCGGCGACCCGGGCCATCCCGTCTCCACCGCCGAGCGGCTCGCCGCCCTCATCGACGGCGCCCAGCTCCAGGTCGCCGAGACCGGCGCGCAGCTGGCGAGCTGGGGCGCCCTGGCCGCGGACTTCCTCGGCTCGGGCAGGGGCGCGGGCAGCGCCTGATCACCGCCCCGGCCCCTCCCCCACAGCCAGATGCTGCCGGCGGCACAGGTGCTGGAGGTTGATCGGCCACCGCGCCGGCTGCAGGGCCACCGACCTCCAGCGATCCGCGCCCAGGCCGCGACCGCCCAGGAACCACGACCGCCCAGAACCACGGTCCGGGAACAGCACGGTCCGGGAACAGCACGGTCCGGGAACAGCATGGGAATCCCACGACCGCCTCCGGTTTCCCGGCCGGATGGCGGCCAGATCGTGCCGAGGTTTAGGCACGGTTTTTCGCCCAAAAACCGTGCCTAGCCCTCGGCACGATTCTGTAGTCAGGGAACGTCGGAAAGTGCCCGGCTCTCGGCGGCAGGCGGCAGGCGGCAGGCGGCAGGCGGCAGGCNGGCGGCAGGCGGCAGGCGGCAGGCGGCAGGCGGCAGGCCAGTATCGGGGCCGCCCGGCTACCGCCCCGCGACGCTCTCCACGGCATGCAGCAGGTGCTCGGCATGGCGCAGGATCGGCGCGTCGACCATCCGGCCCTCGAAGGCGAACACGCCCACGCCCGCCTCGCCCGCCGCCGCCAGCACGCGCCGCGCCCAGGCCACCTCGTCCGCCGACGGCGCGAAGGCCGCCCGGACCACCGGGACCTGCTTCGGGTGGATGCAGGCCTTGAGACCGAAGCCGCTGGCCGCGGCGTCGCGCGCCTCGGCGGCCAGCCCGTCCAGATCGGCGATGTCCAGATAGACGGCGTCGATCGCCTGGCGCCCATGCGCACCGGCGGCGAGCAGGATGGCCGCGCGGGCGTGGCGGGCGACGTCGCGGTAGCGCCCGTCGTCGAAGCGGCTCGACCGGCCGCCCAGCCCGGCGACGAGGTCCTCCGCGCCCCACATCAGGCCGACGACGTTCGCCGCCGCGGCCAGCTCCGGCGCCGCGAGCACCCCGCGGGCCGTCTCGCACAGCGCGATGACCGCGAAGCCGGCGAGCCGCTCGACCTGCGCCGCCGACTCCGCCTTCGCCAGCATGACCAGGCGCACGCCCGTCCCGTCCAGGGCCGCGAGGTCCGCGGCGAAGTCCTGGGTGCCGGCCGGGCTGACCCGTACGACGGTGCGGGCCGGGTCGAGGGTTGGCAGGGCGGCCACCAACGCCTCCCGGGCCGCGGGCCGCGCCGGGGGCGCCACGCCGTCCTCCAGGTCGAGGATGACGAGGTCCGCGGAGTCCGCCGCCCGGGCGAAGCGCTCCGGACGGTCGGCGGGGCAGAACAGCAGCGTCGTGCCGGTGAGCCCCGCCGTACCCGCCGATCCAGCCGCACCCGCCGATCCAGCCGCACCCGCCGATCCAGCCGCACCCGCCGACTCAGCCGACATCCGACCGCACCCCGTCCCGCGTGGCCGCGCCCGCGTCCACGTCCGCGGGGCGCAGGAGCATCAGCGCCGAACGGGTCGCCGTGGCGACCACGACGCCGTCCTGGTTGCGCGCCGTGTGCTCGAACTCGACGACGCCCGTGTCCGGCCGGCTGCTCGACAGCCGCCGGCTGCGCACGACCGTCTCCGCGTAGAGGGTGTCGCCCACGAACACCGGCGCGGGGAAGCGCACCGCGCCGAAGCCGAGGTTCGCCACCGTCGTGCCCTGCGTCAGTTGTGCCACCGACAGCCCCACCAGGGTCGACAACGTGAACAGGCTGTTGACCAGCCGCTGCCCGAACGGCTGCGTCGCACTCCAGGCCTCGTCAAGGTGCAGGGCCTGCATGTTCATCGTCAGCGTCGTGAACAGGGTGTTGTCGGCCTCGCCCACCGTGCGGCCCGGCCGGTGCCGGTACACGACCCCCTCGGCCAGCTCGTCGTAGTAGAGCCCGCGCTGCTCGATGACGGGCCGGCCGTCCACGGGCTGGCCGTTCACGGGCTGACCGTTCACGGGCCGGCCGTCCACCGCGGCGGCCATCAGCGGGCACCCGTCGTGGCGGGCGGACGACCGACGTGCGGCCTGCCGGCACGGGAGACCGAAGCGCGCATGATCACTCTCCTCTGGTCCAGGGCGAGCGCACGCGGCTTCACCTCGTCGACGACGACGGCCGGGCGCTCTGCCCGCCGGACCGCCGCACCCTCCCCTCGGCCAGCTCGTCTGCTCGATGACGGGCCGGCCGTCCACGGGCTGGCCGTTCACGGGCTGACCGTTCACGGGCCGGCCGTCCACCGCGGCGGCCATCAGCGGGCACCCGTCGTGGCGGGCGGACGACCGACGTGCGGCCTGCCGGCACGGGAGACCGAAGCGCGCATGATCACTCTCCTCTGGTCCAGGGCGAGCGCACGCGGCTTCACCTCGTCGACGACGACGGCCGGGCGCTCTGCCCGCCGGACCGCCGCACCCTCCCGGCCGGCGTCCGCATTCCCCATGGAAGACGGACCGGGGCGAGCTGACCGAACGCCCGCTCACCTGCCCGTCAAGGCGAATCCTAGCCGCCTGGCCTGGTCAGCGGGGCGCCATGCGGATCGCGCCGTCGAGGCGGATCACCTCGCCGTTGAGCATCGGGTTCGCGACGATGTGCTCGACCAGGGCCGCGTACTCGTCCGGGTTGCCCAGCCGGCTCGGATGCGGGACCTGCCGCCCCAGCGACTCCCGGGCCTGCTCGGACAGCCCGCCCAGCATCGGCGTCTCGAACAGGCCCGGCGCGATGGTGACCACCCGGATCGCCTTGTCGGCGAGGTCCCGGGCGATGGGCAGCGTCATGGCGGCGACGCCGCCCTTGGACGCCGAGTAGGCGGCCTGCCCGATCTGCCCCTCGAACGCGGCCACGGAGGCGGTGTTGACGATCACGCCGCGGTCGCCGTCGACCGGCTCGACCGTGGCGATCCGCTCGGCGGCGAGCCGGATGACGTTGAACGTCCCGATGAGGTTGACGTGGATCACCTTCGCGAAGGCCTCCAGCGGGAACACGCCGCCCCGCCCCAGCACCCGGATCGCGTTGCCGGTGCCGGCGCAGTTGACCACGACCCGCAGCGGGCCGAAGGCGACGGCGGCGTCGAGGGCGGCGCCGACCTCCTCGGGCTGGGTGACGTCGGCGGCGACGAACCGGGCGTCGTCGCCGAGCTCCTTGGCGACGGCGTCCCCGGCGGAACTCGGCAGGTCGAGCAGCACCACCCTCGCCCCGGCCGCCAGCAGGCGCCGCGCCGTGGCGAGGCCGAGTCCGGACGCGCCGCCGGTCACCAGAGCGATGCTGCCTGAGATGTCCATGCCTCGTTCTCCTTCGCGGGTCGGGTCAGTTCGTGGGGTCGCGGTCAGAAGGCGGCGTAGCCGCCGTCGAGCAGGATGNTGTCGCCGGTGTGGAAGGCGGACGCGGGCGAGNCCAGGTAGACGGCGATGCCGGCGAAGTCCTCCGGGCGGCCCCAGCGGCGCACGGGCATGCGCGGCAGCACCCGCTCGGTGAACCGTTCGTCGTGCAGGCCCTGGTGGGTCATGGGCGAGTCCGTCCAGCCGGGCAGGATGGCGTTCGCCCGGATGTCGTGGCGGGCCAGCTCCACCGCGGCCGCCCGGATCATGGCGGTCAGCCCGGCCTTGCTGGCGCCGTAGGAGTAGGCGCGGGCCTGCCCCTGCAGGACCGCGAGGCTGGCCGTGGCGACGAGGCTTCCCCCGTTGCCGAAGCGCACCATCGCGCGGGCCGCCTCCCGCAGGGTCACGAACGCCCCGTCGAGGTCGACCCGCGTCACCTCGCGGAACTCGGCGAGCGAGGTCTCCAGCAGCGGGTGGAACTGGGACGCGACCCCGGCGTTGACGAAGCAGGAGTCGAGCCGGCCGAAGGTCGCGGCGACCTCGCCCATCGCCGCGACCACCTGGTCCTCGTCGCCGACGTCGCAGAGATGGCCGGTGGCCAGCCCGCCCGCCGCGGCGATGCGTTCGACGGCGGCGGCGTTCTTGGCCGGGTTGGTCCCCCAGACGCAGACGTGGGCGCCGGCCGCGGCGAGCCCGCCCGCGATGCCCAGCCCGATCCCGCCGTTGCCGCCGGTCACCACGCTGACGTGGCCGGTCAGGTCGAACGGGTTGCGCCCGGCGGGCGCGTCCGCCGCCACGGCGCCGCCCGACGGCCGCCGGCCCGACTCCCGCACGATGCTCATCGCCGAGCCCTCGCTCATCGCCGATCCCTCCTGCGCCGGAACCGCTTCCGGGCGCGGTGCCGACCCGACCGTAGGATCACCACGGTATTTTAGTCAACCATCGCGTCGGTCAAATAAACTCTTGACTGCGAGCCCCGCCATGGGGGACGGTCGGCTCAGTCCCGACGTGACCCGCGCCACGGCCCCACACCCCCCGCGAACCGCCTGCACCGGCGGGCGGCTTCCCCTGACCGCCGCGGGGCCCGCGGCCCGCGGACCAGCCACGTACCCTCGCCGCGCCCACGGGCCGCGGACAGTCCCGACGGAGGTCGAGATGGACGAAAGCGCCAAGGGCAGAACCCTGGTCGAGGACGACCTCACGGTCTCCCCCGACGTGCTCGCCGCACTGGCCCGGGCCGTCGGCAGCCCCGCAGGGACGGCGACGGCCACCCTCGTGCCCTACTTCGGCGCGTCGGTCGGCGGCGAGTCGACGGCGGTCGACGGCCTCGGCCTCGACCTGTCCCGCGCCCTGCTCGCCGGCATCGACTACGACTGGCGCCGGCCCTTCACCCCCGGTGAGCGGGTGCACGTGCGGGTCACCGTGGAGGACGTCTTCCGCAAGGGCGCCAACCAGTTCGGCCTGCTCGCCGCCGAGTTCACCGACGCGGCCGGCGACCTCGTGCAGCGCCAGACCGTCACCTTCATCGAGCGTGGGAGCAGCAAGTGACCCAGGACGACAGCGCGACACTCACCCCCGGCGAGAACGTGGCCCTCGGCGAGCGCACGCGCGGCCCCGTGACCCGCGTGCAGATCGCCCGCTACGCCGGCGCGGTGGGCGACTTCAACCCCGTCCACGTCGACGACGAGTTCGCCCGCGCCTCCGGGCTGCCGTCGGTGATCGCGCACGGCCCGCTCACCGTGACGCTGGCGCTGGACGCCGTGGTCGAGCAGCTCGGCCCCCAGGCCCTGCGGTCGGCGAAGGCCCGGCTGTCCGCGCCGGTCTTCCCCGGCGACGAGCTGACGGTGGTGCCCACCGCCGACGGCGTCGAGGTCCGCAAGGCCGACGGCACCGTAGCGGCGACGGTCCGCCTGGAAACGGGCCGGGTGGAGACGGGGACCCGCTGATGGGGCACGAGTACATCACCCTGGACGACGAGCCCCGCGGCGTGCGGGTGCTCACGCTGAACCGGCCGGACCGGATGAACTCCTGGAACGCGGCGATGCGCCAGGAGCTGCGCGACGCCGTCGAGGACACCGCCCTCGACCCGGGGGTACGCGTCCTGATCATCACCGGCGCGGGCGGGCGCGCGTTCTCCGCCGGCGAGGACGTCAGCGGCATGGGCGACCTCACCGCGCTCGGCACCCGCGGGTTCCGCGCGCACGCCCGGCGCATCCACGACGTCTTCGACACGATCGAGGCGATGGAGATCCCGGTGATCGCCGCCGTCGACGGGGTGGCCGCGGGCGGCGGCTTCGAGCTGGCGCTGTCCTGCGACTTCCGGGTGGCCGGCGACAAGGCCNGGTTCGTCATGCCGGAGGCGAAGGTCGGCCTCATCCCCGGGTCGGGCGGCTGTTCGCGGCTCGTCACGTACGTGGGGCGGGGCCGGGCCAAGGAACTGGTCATGCTCGGCGGCACCCTGCGTCCCGACGCCGCGTTGCAGCTCGGCCTGGTCACCGAGGTCGTCCCGGCCGGTACGGCGCTGGACGCCGCCCGGGCGATGGCCGACCGGCTCGCCGCGATGGCGCCGCTCGCCCTCGGCATGGCCAAGCTCGTGCTCAACACCTGCGCGGACGTCGACGGCGAGACCGGCCGCCGGCTGGAACGCCTCGGCCAGAGCGTGCTCAAGACCACCGAGGACCACCGCGAGGGCGCCGCCGCGTTCATCGAGAAGCGGACCGCGCAATGGCAGGGGCGTTAGGCCAGGCCGTCGACCAGCGGTTCTGGAACCGGGCGACGCAGACCGCCGATCGGGAACGGCTCGACGCGCTGCACCTCGCCCGGATCCGCCACCTGGTCGGCTGGGCCTACGACCACTCCCCGCTGCACCGGCGGATCTACGACGCGGCGGGGGTGAAGCCCGCCGACATCCGCACCTGGGACGACTACCATCACCGGCTGCCGTTCACCGACAAGCCCGACTACGTCCGCGACCAGGAGAGCTCGGAGTCGGGTTTCGGCGGCCTGGCGCTCGGCCCGGAACACTGGCAGCAGTACTTCCACACCACGGGCACCACCGGCCGGTTCCTGCACGAGGCGTTCAGCCAGTTCGAGATGCACAAGGNGGGCACCCAGCTCTGCTACGGCCTGTGGAGCCAGGGCGCCCGGCCGNGGGACTCGATCTACTTCTGCTTCGACTTCGGCATGTGGGTCGGGCTGTGGACGTACTACTGGGGGGCGCGCAACCTCGGCCTGACCATCGTCTCCGGCGGCGGGGCCACCGGGGAGCAGNGGGTCCGCCAGATCCTCGAACGCCGCCCCGCCATCGTCTGCGGCACCCCCACCTACCTGCTGCACCTGGCCGAGATCGCCGAGCGGGCGGGCCTGGACCTGCGCCGCGCCGGGGTGCGCATCCTCGCCGGCGGCGGCGAGGCGGGGCTGTCGGTGCCGCGCATCCGCGACCGGCTCGCCGAGGCCTGGGGCGCCGAGCGGATCCACGACGCCTACGGCATCGGGGAGGCGCTGTTCATCGGCCAGTCGTGCGACGTGTGGGCCGGCGGGGTGCACGCGATCGAGGACGTCTGCCACTCGTACTCGGTGGATCCCGCCTCGGGCGAGCCGGTCACCGACTCGGACGGGGTCGGCGAGCACGTCATCACCAGCTACACCCATCTCGTGCAGCCGTTCATCAAGTACCGCACGCACGACCTCGTGCGCATCGACGACCGTCCCGACCACGGCTGCGGGTGGACGTGGAAGCACTTCCCCGGCGTCGTGCTCGGCCGGTCCGACTTCATGGTCACGATCCGCGGAGTCAACGTGTACCCGACCGCGGTGGAGAACCTGATCAGCGAGGTCCCCGGCCTGACGCACCACTACGAGCTGCACCTGTCCCGCCGCGACGGCATGGATCGGATGCTCGTCCGGGCCGAGGCCGCGGCGGGGGTCGGCGCGCTGGCCGACCTGGCCGCGCGGCTGTCCGCGCACCTGCGCGACCACCTCGGCGTCCGGCTGGAGACCGAGATCGTCCATGCCGGGACGCTGCCGCGCTACGAGCTGAAGACCAAACGGATCTTCGACGCCCGCGAGCCGGGCGCACGAGCCACCACCACCCGAGAGAGGCGCTGAACCATGGCCGGCGCGGTGCAGGGAACGCGGACCCGCCCGGATCTCGATCGACTCCCGCCACCGGGACCGGGCGCCGAGCCGAGGCCGGAGCAGGGCGAGGCGGCACTGGGCACCGAGGCGGCACTGGGCACCGAGGCGGCACTGGGCACCGAGGCGGGACTGGGTGCCGACGTCGAGCGGCAGCGCGCCCGCCTGCTCGCGGTGCATGCCCTGCTGGCCCGAGAGCGGGAAGGCGCCCTGTCACCGGCGATCGAGCGGGCGCTGGAGACGGCCCAGATGTACCTGTTTCTCGCGCTGGGCTACGTCGGCCACACCGACGAGCTGTTCCCCGACGAGCTCCACGACCCCAGCCAGCTCCACGACCCCGACGAACTCGACGAACCCGACGGGATCCGGGCCGCCCAGGCTGCCTCCCCGTCGACCGATCCGACCGAAGCCGAGGGAATCGAACCGTGACATCCGCCGACCACAGCGATGGCGTGCACGACGCCCCCGGCCTGCAGGGCGAACCCGACCTGGACGATGCCCCCCGCCTGCACGACGGCCCCCGCGAGCACGACGACCCCCGCGAGCACGACGACCCCGGCCTGCACGACGACCTCGGCGTGTACGTGCTACCCGGGCGGGCGAGCGACCCCGCCCGTGCCCTGCGGGAGGCGCGCGACGCCGAGCGGGCCGGCTTTGGCGCGGTCTACGTCAGCGAGCGGCTCGACCTCAAGGAGGCCGGGGTGGTCTGCGGGGCGCTCGCCGCGACGACCGACCGCTGCCGCGTCGGGACCGCCGTGATCCACCAGGGCACCCGTCATCCGCTCACCATCGCCGCGCTGGCAGCGACCGCGCACACGATGAGCGGCGGCCGGTTCGTCCTCGGGCTGGGCCGGGGACTGGGGGCGCTGGCGCCGTCGCTCGGCGTGGCGCCACCGACGCTGCGCGGTCTGGAGCACCTGGTGGGCGTGCTGCGGCGGCTGTGGGCGGGCGAGGCGATCCGGGAGGAGGGCGCGTCGGGGTCGTTCCGCGGGATGCGCTTCTCCGACCTGCCCCCGGACGGCGCGCCGCCGGTCGTCCTCGGCACCATCGGGCCGCGCGGGCTCGACCTCGCCGGTCGGGCGTTCGACGGGGTCATCCTGCACCCGTTCCTCACCGTCGACGCGGTGGCCGCCTCGGTGGCGGCGGTGCGCGGCGCTGCGGAGCGGGCCGGGCGCGATCCCGCCTCGGTCCGCGTCATCACCACCCTCGTCGCCGCGCCCGACCTGCCGCCCGACCGGGCGGACCTGGCCGTGCGCGCACGGGCGGTCAGCTACTTCCAGGTCCGCGGCCTCGGGGAACTGCTGGTCGAACGCAACGGCTGGGACCCGGCGGTGCTCGAGCGGCTACGGGCCCATCCCACCCTGACCGGCCGCGGCATCGCGGACACCGCCGTCACCCGCGACCGGCTGGTGGAATCCGCCGAGCTGATCCCCGCGCAGTGGTTCGACACCGGCGCGGCGATCGGGTCCAGCGCCGCGTGTGCGCGGCGGGCGGCGGACTACCGCGCCGCGGGCGCCGACGAGGTGCTGGTGCACGGCGCCTCCCCCGCCGAGGCCGGCGCCATGGCCGCCGCCTGGGGTGCCCTGCGCTCTCGTCCGAGCGCCGCACCCGCCTTCGCCACCGCGGGCGGCGCGGGCGCCGGCTGACCAGCCCCCCCCCGCAAGGAACCACCCGGCCCGCCACCTGCAACCACTCCCGCCACCGGCAACCACTCCCACCACCGGCAACCAGGCCCCGACGAGCACGGACAGGAGTCGCCGTCATGCAACGCACGCTCTTCGAGGCCGAACACGAGGAGTTCCGCGAACTCGTGCGGACCTTCGTCACGAAGGAATGCCAGCCGCACCACGAGGAGTGGGAACGGGCCGGCGTCGTCGACCGCAGCGCCTGGCGCCGGGCCGGCGAGATGGGCCTGCTCGGGCTCACCGTGCCCGAGCAGTACGGCGGCGCCGGGCTGAGCGACCCCCGCTTCGACGTGATCGTCACCGAGGAGCTGGCGTTCGGCGGCATCACCGGGCTCGGGCTGTCGCTGCACAACGAGCTGCTCGCCCCCTACCTGGTCGGCCTCACCACCGACGAGCAGAAGGCGCGCTGGCTGCCCGGCTACTGCTCCGGCGAGACCGTCACCGCCATCGCGATGAGCGAGCCCGGTGCCGGCAGCGACCTGCGCGGCATCCGCACGACCGCCCTGCGCGACGGCGACCACTTCGTCGTCAACGGCGCCAAGACGTTCATCAGCAACGGCCTGCTCGCCGACCTCGTGGTCGTGGCGGTCAAGACGGACCCGGGCGCCGGGCGGGGCTCGCTCAGNCTGCTCGCGGTGGAGCGCGCCACCCCCGGCTTCGAGCGGGGACGCAAGCTCGACAAGGTCGGCCTGCGCGCGCAGGACACCGCCGAGCTGTTCTTCAACGACGCCCGGGTGCCGGCGGCCAACCTGCTCGGCGAGGAGCACCGCGGGCTGCACTACCTGATGCGCAACCTGGCGGCCGAACGGCTGTCCATCGCCGTCGGCAGCGTCGCCAGTGCCCGCCGCGCCCAGGAGCTGACCAGGCAGTACGTCCGCAGCCGCACGGCGTTCGGCACCACGATCGGCAGCTTCCAGAACACCCGGTTCGTCCTGGCGGCCCTGCACGCCCGCACACTCGCCGTCCAGGCGCTCGTGGACGGCTGCGTCCAGGCCAGGATCGCCGGCACCCTCACCCCCGAGGACGCGGCCGCGGCCAAGCTGCTCGCCACCGAGCTGGANTTCGACGCGGTCGACGCCGGCGTCCAGCTCCACGGCGGCTACGGCTGGATGGAGGAGTACCCCATCGCCCGGATGTACCGCGACGTCCGCATCACTCGAATCTTCGGCGGCAGCAGCGAGATCATGAAGGAGGTCGTCGGCCGNGCCCTGCGCCTCGACGACCCCACCGCCCCCTGAACAACCCACCAACCCGGCTCGGCCTGCCCCGCTCGTCCCNCTCGCCCGGCCCGCCCGGCGTGCTCGGCCTGCCCGACTCGCCCGGCTTGCTGGGCCCGCTCGGCCTGCCCCGCTCGCCCGGCCCGGACCACCCTGGACCCTGCTGTCCCTCGTGGCCGCAGAAACGCTTGGCTTCGAGGCCGTCCCACCCTGTCACCACCCCGGCCCTGGGGCGCGTTTCCACGCCCGAAGGCATGGTGTGCGGGAGGAGGCCGGGTTGGCTGGCGCCTGCCAGGTCTGGTTGCGTCGGCAACTGCAGGAGGTGGGTGACCCCGTGCGGCAGCTGGGACGCACACAACCTCCAGCATCTGCTGACCACGATCTGGTCGGGGCCACCGCGGGCCGCCCTCCGTATCCGTAGGTGATCGGTGGGGTACGGGAAGGCGTCAACCCGGACCCCAAACTGGTGATCAGCATCTTCGGTGGAGTCGTGCCGCNCATCACCCCCTGGCACCGAACCACCAGACCAGCACACAGCCGGCACACCGCACGGCGACGGGCCCAGCCGCCTGTCCGGAGGCTTCCGTGTCCGATTTATCCCTCTGGATAAGCAGGGGTCGATTTCATTCGACTCATGAGTTGACAATAATGGTGGACCTTCCTACGATGAGGTCATGGCAGATGCGATGGTGGGCGAGCGTCGGGTGTACCGGGAGAACGACGCCGACATCCCGAGCGAGTTCTCCGACCTGCTGGTGCGCATGCTCGTGCACCACCTGGAGAACTCGACGAACCGGTACTACACCGAGCTGCTGAACCACCTGTGGGAACGCTGCATGACGCTCGCTCCCGAGGAGCGGCTGAAGACGACGTTTGCGAAACTCATGCAGCAGGAGGTGGAGCACGGCGTCATCACGGCGCGAATCCTGGCGGGCCTGGGCGTCGGGGTGGTCGAACAGCCGATCAAGCAGTACCTCTTCCACCTGCCCATCGACACGTTCTGCGACATGGCGTACTTCAACGCCCTGGGCGACCGGGTGGGCTGCTACATCGGGGAGACGTGGGAGGACGTGCCCTACGAGCCCCTGCTGAACGTGGCCGAGCGCCTGCACAAGGACGAGGTTTTCCACGCGACGTTCGGGATGTCGAACCTGCGCCGCGTGTGCGCCGACCCGGCCGGGCTGGCCGAGGCCAACGAGAAGATAAAGATCTGGTGGCCGGCCGCGCTGGACATGTTCGGCCGGTCGGACTCGNAGTTCAGCGACGCGTACGTTCGCTGGGGCCTGCGCAAGCTCAACAATGAGCAGCTCCGCCAGCAGTACATCGCCGACACCCGTCCGCTGCTGGAGGAACTCGGCATCACCGTTCCCGCGGACACGGCGAACCGCCGTTTCCTCTGATGGCGCGGGCACGAGTGATGGCGCGGGCACGAGGCAGGCGGGCATGAGGCAGGCGGGGGCATGAGGCAGGACGGGGCACCGTCCCCCGCCGATCCCGCACCGGGTCCCGCAACGCCGCGCACCCGGACGGTCGACGTCCACCGCTACGGCCCCGACGCCGTCGTCCTCGACGTCCACCTCGGGCAGTACCGCGAGGTCTTCTTCGTCCTCACCGGCGACAAGAGCGTGACCATCACGATGCTCGACGGCAGCGACCCGACCCATCACGAGGCCCAGGTCTTCGTCTTCGCCAAGCCGTGGCAGTGGTCGCTCGACGCCCCCGACGACGAGGTCCTGCTCCGGGTGTGGCAGTCCGTCGGCGTCCAGCGCTGACCCACCCGTGAACCACCGTCAGCGTCGCATCAGCGCGAAGACCCCCCAGCCGAGGTATTCGCGCTGGTACCTGACCTGGNGGGCCGGCTCGGTGGCGAGTTCGGCCCGCAGCTCGGCGGNCAGCTCGTCGCCAGGATTGCGGTCAAGCCAGCGGCGGATTTGAGCCACTGCGCCGCCCTGTACCGGTCCCAACCGTCCTGATAAGCAGCTCGACCGTGCCGACCACACCGTCGCCGATCCAGGTGGCACCGAGGCACGAGGCGAGATCGACCAGGTCGTCGGTGACGTGACCGCAGGCATCGCCGTGCACGAAGGCCACCTGCTCGGCGCCGCCCAGCTCGTCGGCGCGCGCACGCGCCTGAGCGGTGAACACCGTGCTGATGTCCACCCCGGTCCCGGTGATCTGGTGGTCGCGCGCCCAGGTGCACAGCATCTCGCCCGACCCGCTCGCGAGGTCGAGCACCCGAGTTCCCGGCGCCAGAACCAGCGCCCGTCCCAGCGCGGCCAGCTTGTCGCTGCCGAACGGATTGTGGATGCGGTGGGTGCTCTCGCGGATGGTGAAACTACGCGGAAGATCCACTTCTGGGATTCCTGACGTCCGAGGAGGTCGTGGCGGTTACGGCGGTTACGGAAAGCGGCCGGGCGGAACTGGCCGTAACTGCCTGGACCGTCATCACCTGCACCTCACAGGACGTGTGGGCGTCGGACCCGGGTGAAGGTACGACGCCCGTGGCCATGGCGTCCACCGGTTTTGCCCGGCCTTCTGCTGGGCCCCGGCTCCGGCTCCGGCTCCGGGACAATGTGTTCCGNGGAACCGTCCCGCGCGTCGGGGTGGATTCCCGGGCCGTGGCGATCGCCGCCCCGGGACCTGCGGCCGGCCGCGTCCCAGCGGCTTGGCGTACTTCGCCGCCGCGTACTGGCAGGTCTTCATCCCGGAGTCGGCGTCGGGCAGGTCGAATCGGCGTCGCCGTTCCCGCGGACACGGCGAACCCCCGTTTCCTCCGAGGCCTGCACTACGTCGACTTCCTCGGCCGGACGGTGGCGTGGTGAACGCCGATCCCGACCAGCGGGCCTGGGCCCTCATGCAGCGGTTCGTCGAGGCCCAGAACCGCCGGGGCGAGCTCGCCGAGGCGCTCGGCTTCCGCCTCGGCGGCGGCCGGGGAAAAATCCTCCTGCAGCTTCGCGACGGACCGGCGACCCTCGGCCAACTCGCGCGGTCCAACGGCGTCGACGCCCCCTACGCCACCCTGATCGTCGACAAGTTGGCAGCGCACGGCCTGGTCGAACGCCGCCCGCACCCCGATGACCGGCGCCGCAAGCTGGTCGCGCTCACCGCCGCCGGGCACGACGCCATCGCGACCGCCGACGCCATCCTGCTGCGCCCGCCCCCGGCGATCAGCAACCTCCCGGCCGCCGACCTCGGGCAGCTCACCCGGCTCCTCGCGCGTCTGCTCGAGGCAGACGCGACCGAACCCGAAGCGCCGACGTCGTCCGCGCCCGCGGCACCGACTCCCGGATCGGGTGGGCGGCGCGCCGGGGCGCCGGCCGGCGGGGGCGGGGCCGGCCGGAAGCCCGGGAGGTAGGCGGGGTCAGCTCGCCGGGGCCAGCAGGTTGACCGGCTTGTCGTTGAGGCCGTCGCGGACGCTCGTCCACTTGCCGCCGGAGTACTGGTCGACGCCGATCTGGTGGCCGCAGACGGCGACGAACGGCGCCTGGCCGCACTTGAGCGGGCCGACCTGGAGCATCGCCGGGCCGGCGAAGNCGCGCAGTGCCCGGTCGACGACGTCGAACGACGTGGCCTTGTCCACGCCGAGCTGATTGACGATCTTGGCTGCGGTCATCACGGTGCCGAACGTCGGTCCACTGAAACCGCGCAGCTCGACGGGGGCGCTTCCCAGCGGCTTGGCGTACTTCGCGGCCGCGTACTGGTAGGTCTTCATCCCGGAGTCGACGTCGGGCAGGTCGAAGTTGTAGCCGTAGTTGGCGTAGTACCAGCCGTCGGGGACGGCGCCGGGGGCACCCACGGTCTTGAGGTGGGCGCGCACGGGCACGTCGGCGCACTGGTCGGTCGTGATCACCTTGGGCTTGATGCCGAGCGAGCGGATCGCGTCGTACATGCTGATGCAGCTGCTCGGGGGGAACNCCGTGATCAGCGCGTCGGCGCTGCCCGCGCCGCTGGCCTGCAACNCCGTCGTCAGGTCCGGGGTGGTGGCCTGCAGGCTGATGAACACCGGCCGGAACTTCACCTTGGCGGCGTCCAGGATCGGCTTCACGAGCTGCTGGGCGGCCGCGCGACCGGCGGGGGTGTCCGGGACGATGCCGGCCACCGTGTGGGCCTTGAGCTCCTCCACGGCGAAGCGCGCCATGCCCATCAGCACCCCGGGCGAGCCGGCGGTGTAGGCGACGCCGCGGGTCGTCACGAAGTCCTCGCTGGCCAGGGCGTTGCCGATGAGGATCGCCTTGCGGCCGCCCACGGCGTCGTAGAACTCCTTGTTGCCAACGCTCAGGCCGCCCACGATCACCAGGGACAGCGACGCGTCGTTGGCCATCTGGGCGCCGCAGCGGGCGGCGTCCTCCGGCACGTTGACCGAGCAGGAGACCAGCTCGATCGGCCGGCCGCCGACGCCGCCGAGCTCGGCGTCGACGTAGGCCACCGNGGCCCGCGCGCCCTGCGTGGCGGACGGCAGGAAGGTGTCCTGGCTGACGAATCCGATCTTGTACGGCGTGCCCTTCGCCGGGCCGGCGGAGCCACCGGTGTAGCGCAGCGCCCAGGCGTTGTTGTCGCTGTTGGCGACGGGCGCGGAGCTCACCTCCCCGGTGCCGGCACCGCCGGCGGGCTTCGCGGCGCCCCCGGACGAACCCGACGACGAACACGCCGCGGCTAAGAGCAGGGAACTGAGCGCCAGCGCCCCCGCCACAGAACGACCTCTCACCGGTACCGCCTCCCACCTGCGCCGGCCCCCGTGGCCGACGGGTGGGAGCACCGTACGACCCCACAATAATTTAGTCCACCAGTCGTTCGAATTAATCGGCGGACCGGCCGGCGGGCCCGACTCGCAACCTGACCGCAACCCCACCACAGCCCGGGCGTCGGCCCGTTCGATCGACGGAGGGCCGCCGAACGGCACCCGACGACCGCGGGACGAATTTATTCGACCGACGGGTTGACTGTAATCTGGGTCTCACCTATGGTCCGTGCAGGTAGTTGCGCACCGTCCCGACCGGGGGCGATCCCGGTCCCGCGTGAGGGGTACATCGTGGATCTCATCGACGAACTCGACCTCAAGGTCATCGACTGCGACACCCACGTCGTCGAGCACTACGACCTCTGGACGTCCCGGGTGCCGTCGAAGTACGGCGACCGCGTTCCCCACGTCGAACGCGACGCGAACGGCATCGAATGGTGGATCGCCGGCGGCAAGGTGCTCAGCCCGGCCGCCGGTCTCGCCATCGCCGGCTGGAAGGAGCCGCCCCCGAAGTTCCCCGCGCAGCTCGACATGGTCGACCCGCGCATCTGGCAGCCCGAGGGCCGCCTGGAGATCATGGACGAGTACGGCATCCACGCCGAGGTCCTCTACCCGAACGTCGCCGGCTTCGGCNCCGGGCGCTACACCGACTTCGGTGACATGGAGCTGGCGCTGTTGCTGTTACAGGCGTACAACGACTGGCTGGCGGACTTCCGCCGGGTCTCGGACCGCTACGTCCCGGTGATGGCGGTGNCGTTCTGGGACATCGACCTGTCGATCGCGGAGATGAAGCGCTGCGCGGAGCTCGGGCACAAGGGCCTGGTGTTCTCCCAGGCGCCCGAGGACTTCGGCTCCCCCATGCTCACCGACCCNCACTGGGACCGGCTGTGGGCCGCGGCCCAGGAGATGGGCCTGTCGATCAACTTCCACATCGGCAGCGGCGACACCACGATGCCGCAGCTGCTGCACCCGTCGGCCGGCGTCCACGCCAACTACGCCACCTTCCCGATGACGTTCTTCCTCGGCAACGCCCGCACGGTGGGCAGCCTCATCGGCGCGGGCGTGTGCCACCGCTTCCCCGACCTGAAGTTCGTCTCGGTGGAAAGCGGCGTCGGCTGGGTGCCGTTCACCCTGCAGGCGCTGGACTGGATGTGGACGGAGTGCGGCGTCGCCAAGGAGCACCCCGAGNACGACCTGCTGCCCAGCGAGTACTTCCGCCGCCAGATCTACGCCTGCTTCTGGTTCGAGCACGGCCCCACGCTGCGCGCGGCGATCGACTACGTCGGNGCCGACAACATCCTGTACGAGACCGACTTCCCGCACCCGACGAGCATGTCGCCGGGGCCGGTGAGCTCGGCGCTGCCGCCCCGGCAGTTCATCAACGACAAGCTCGGCGACCTCCCGCACGACGTGCTGCGCAAGATCCTCCAGGACAACGCCATGAAGCTCTACGACCTGGCCTGAGTCACCCGACCCGGCCCGGCCACTGCCGCCGGCCACCGGCACCGAAAGGGCCCGGGCACCGCACGGTGCCCGGGCCTTCCGTCGATCCCCTGGCCCGCCAGCACGGCGCGGTTCCGCGGAATCTGGTGTCGGGGTGGCGTTTGAGGAACACCTTGATCAACGATGCGGGGTACCGGGCGTGGGTCGGAGGCCCGCAGCGGCGGAGGGTTCCGCGGAACACCAAGATCATCGGCGCTGGCGTCAGTGCCAGGGCGGGCGGAACGGTTCCGCGCGCAGGTCNGCACCGGTGCGCGGGCCGGTGCGGTGCGTTCTGCACGGCCTGACAGCGCGGACCGTGCGCGGCGCACCGCACCTCACTCGGCTAGCTCGACGGCCGGGGCCGCGCGGGCGTCGTCACCTGGACGACCCGGTCCAGGGTGCGGACCACGAGGGCGAGGGCGGACTCGGGGTCGCCCACCGTGGCCGCGGTCGCGGTGGTGGTCGCGTCGCCGTCGCGGCGACGCTGAAGGGGATCGCGCCGGGACTCGGCGAGCAGATCGGCCTCGACCTCGACGAGGTCGACGGTGGGCGGATCGCCGTCGAGCAGGCCCCGGTCCCAGACGACCGTGACGATGCTGCCGTTGCGCACCCCCCGCACCTCGAACGACTCCGTGTCGGGCCCCACCCCGGGGCGCCTCCCACCGTCGGTCATCGCTGGTCTCCGTCCGTCCGTGCTTCGTCCGTCGGTGGCGGTCCGCCCCGCCGCGGTGGGGCGGGGTGGCGGTCGGGGGGTAGCAGGCGGCGGTCGAGTTCGGTGCCCAGGTCGGCGAAGAGGCGTTCCAGCAGGGCGCGCTCGGCGGGCGCGGTGACGGCCTCGGCGGCCCGCCACACCAGGCAGGCCATCTTCACCGAACCGAGGACCTCCCACCACCGCAGGGCCGCGAGGTCGGGCGCCCAGCCGGCGGCGGCGCCGTAGAGCTCCGGCCAGCGCGCCAGGTCCACCAGGCCGCCGACCCGGTCGGTGCCGACCCGCCAGCAGACGAGCTGCGCCCAGGCGAGGTCCTCCAGCGGGTCCCCGAGGTGGGCCATCTCCCAGTCCAGCACCGTGCGCAGCCCGCTGGGGCCGCCGTCGCCGTGCCCGTGCAGGATGTTGCCGGTCCGGTAGTCGCCGTGGAGCAGGGTGACCCGCGCGGGCGGGGGTGGCGGGTTCGCGGCGAGCCAGCCCAGCGCACGGTCCAGCACGGCGGTGTGCGCCTGGGGGGTCGCGCGCAGCTCGCCGCTCCACCGGGCCAGCTCCGCGCCGGCGACCCGCGCCGGGTCCGGGCGCACACCGCCGAGGACGTCCGCCGGCACGTCGGCGGCGTGGATCGCCGCCAGCGTCGCGGCGAACCAGACGGCGAGTTCCGCGCGGTGCTCCACGTACCAGGGGTCGCGGTGCAGCGGGCCGATCGCGGCCGTGCCACTGCAGCGCTGCATCACCAGGTACGGACGACCGAGCTCGCCACCGGGCCCCCCGGCGGCGCCGTCGCCGCTGGCCACCGCGTCGGGCACCGGCAGGCCCGCGGTGTGCAGGGTGTGCAGCAGGGCGGCCTCCGCGGGCCGACCGAGGGTCTGCCCGCCCGCGCCGACGACGCCGGCGGCCGAGTCGGCGCACAGGATCAGCGGATGCACGGCGCCGTCGCGGGTCACCGCGTCGAACGACCACATCTCGCGGGAGTAGCCGCCCTTGAGCGGGTGCAGGTCGAGAATGTCGACCTCGGCGAGAGCGGGATCGGCCTCGCCGAGAGCGGGGTCGGCCTCGCCGAGGGCGCAGTGGTGTCCCGCGGCCAGCAGCGCGCGCAGCACGCCGGCGTCGACCCCGTGGGTGACGGCGGTCATCAGGAGATCACACCGGCGATCTTGAGGTTGATGAGCTCCTCCTCGGAGCGGCCGAGCGCCAGGACGACCTCGTCGGTGTGCTCCCCGAGGGTCGGCGCCGGGGTCAGCGTGGGCAGGTCGCCGTCGACCCGGGCGGGCACCGGGACCAGCGGCAGGCGCGCGCCACTCGGGTAGTCGACCTGCTGGACGTAGCCGTTCGCCAGCGCCTGCGGGTCGGTCAGGGTGTCGCCGGGGACGGCGACCGGCGCCCACTGGCCCTCCTGGCTGTCGAGGGCCTTGACCAGCTCGTCGTAGGTGATGGCGGTGAAGATGGCGTCGAGGGCCGCGACGCACGCCTCGGCGTGCTCGGTGCGCAGGGCCAGGGTGGTGAACCGCTCGTCGGCGGCCAGCTCCGGGTGACCGATCGCCGCGCACAGGCCGGACCAGTAGCGGTCGGCCTGTAACATCCCGAGCACGAAGAAGTGCCCGTCGGCCGTCCGGTACAGGTTCGTCAGCGGGTTCGGCGGGCGCCGCCGGTCGAGCTGGACGATGTTGTCCGCGCCGATCGCCGCGGCGCCGGCGATGGTGGCCTGCATCGCCCACAGCCCGGCGCCGAACAGGGACACGTCCACCACGCTGCCCTGGCCGGTCTTCTCCCGCTGGTACAGCGCCCCCGCGATGCCGCCGGCCAGGAACATCCCGCTCTGGATGTCGCCGAAGGCGGGGCCGGGCAGCAGGATCGGGAAGTCGTAGCCCGGCGGAACCGAGGCGGTGCTGGCGCCCGACCGGCTCCAGTAGGAGATGCCGTCGAACCCGCCCTTGTCCGCGTCGGGACCGTCGGGCCCCTGGCCGGTGCCGCGGCCGTAGATGATGCGCGGGTTACGCGCCCGGACCTGGTCGACGTCGATGCCGAGTCGCTCCCGGGCCGACGGCATGAAGCTGGTGATGAACACGTCCGCCTCGTCGATGAGGCACATCAGCAGTTCCAGGCCGTCGGGGGTGGCGATGTCGATGCCGACGCCCCGCTTGCCGCGGTTGAACACCTCCCACAGCGTCGTGACGCCGCCGTCGCCGGGGCCGAAGCCGTAGGACGACAGCGCCCGGACCGGGTCGCCGGTCTCGGGATGCTCGATCTTGATGACGTCCGCGCCCCAGTCGGCGAGCGCGGCGCCGGCCGACGGCACGAAGCCGAACAGCGCCACTTCCACGACCTTGATGCCCTCGAGGATCCTGCCCATCGCCTGCCTCCACACCCCGGGACGGGCGGATCCCCGCGGACCCGCCCGCCGCCCTGATCGCCGTCGCGGCTGTGATCGCCGTCGCGGCGTTGTTGTCCGGACCTGACCTGCGCGTCCAGACCTGACCTGCGCGTCCGGAGCTGCTCGACGCGGTCAGATCCGCTCGATGATGGTCGCGGTGCCCATGCCCCCGCCGGTGCACATCGTGACGAGCGCGGTCGACAGGTCGCGGCGCTCCAGCTCGTCGAGGGCGGTCTGCAGGAGCATGCCGCCGGTCGCGCCGATCGGGTGGCCGAGCGCGATCGCTCCGCCGTTGACGTTGACCTTCTCGGGATCGAGGTCGAGATCGCGGATGGTCTTCAGNGGGACCGCGGCGAACGCCTCGTTGATCTCCCACAGGTCGATGTCGTCCACCGTCATCCCGGCCCGCTCCAGGCAGCGGCGCGAGGCCGGGCCGGGCGCGGTCAGCATGATGACCGGCTCCGCGCCGACGACCGCGCTCATCACCACCCGGGCCCGCGGGCGCAGGCCGTGCGCGCGGGCGAACTCGGGCGAGGCGAGCGCGAGCACAGCCGCGCCGTCGACGATGCCCGACGAGTTGCCGGCGTGGTGGACGTAGTCGACCTCCTTGACGTCCGGGTAGACGTCGCGGACCATCTCGCCGAAGGCCCGGTCGTAGCCGTAGTCGGTGAACACGGCGCGCCCCAGGGCCGCGAACGACGGCGCCAGCTTCGCCAGCGTCTGCGCGGTGGTGCCCGGCCGGGGATGCTCGTCGTGGTCGAGGGCGACGGAGCCGTCGGCGTTGACGATGGGCACCACGCTGCGGGCGAAGTGGCCCTGCTCGATCGCGGCGGCGGCCCGCTGCTGGCTGCGGGCGGCGAACGCGTCGACGTCGTCGCGGGTGAACCCCTCGATGGTCGCGATCAGGTCGGCGGACACCCCCTGGGGGACCTGCGGGAACCTGGCCCGCACCGCCGGGTTGCCGGCCGAGAAGTCCATCGGCCCCTCCTCGGCGGGCCAGCGCGACATCATGTCCACGCCCCCGGCGAGCACGAGCCCCTGGTGCCCGGACGCCACGCCCATCGCCGCGAAGGTGACGGCCTGCTGACCGGACCCGCACCAGCGGTTCAGCGTCACGCCCGCCACCGTCTGCGGCCAGCCGGCGGCCAGCACCGCCATCCGGGCGATGTCGCCGCCGTGGTCGCCGACGGCGTTGCCGTTGCCCATCACCACGTCGTCGACGAGCTCCGGGTCGACNCCGACGCGGTCGGCGAGCGCGCGCAGGAGCTGGCCCAACAGTTCCTGCGGATGCAGGTGATGCAGCGCCCCGGTGGGCCGGCCCTTACCGCGGGGGGACCGCACGCCGTCAAGAATCCATGCCTCGCTCATCGTGATCCTTCCAGCTCATCCAGGTCGGCTTCCGGACCGTCGGGGCGGGCACCGGCCCCGGTGGGAGCGCCGGCGTCGATGACGGCTCCGGCTCCGGTGTCGGTAACGGCTCCGGTGTCGGTAACGGCTCCGGTGTCGGTAACGGCTCCGGTGTCCGCGTCGGTCTCGGCACCGGTTTCGGCACCGGCACCAGCGCCGAAGTAGGTCGATTCGAGGGCGGCGGCGCGCCCGGCGATCTCCGCGGTGGTGCCGCTGGCCACCAGGTCCCCGTGGACGAGCACGGCGGCCCGGTCGGCGACCTCCAGGGCGAGGTGGACGTGCTGCTCGACGAGCAGCACCCCGGCGCCGGTGTCGTCGACGATGCGCCGCAGCACCGGCAGTAGGCGTTCGACGATGACGGGGGCGAGGCCGAGGCTCATCTCGTCCACCATCAGCAGGCGCGGCTTCGACGTCAGGGCCCTGGCCATGGCCAGCATCTGCTGCTCNCCGCCGGAGAGCAGCCCCGCCCGCCGGCCCAGCAGCGGCTCCAGCGCCGGGAAGTACGACAGCGCGCGGGCAAGGTCGCCCTTGCTGCGCGCGGCGGCGAGCCGGAGGTTCTCGGCGACCGTGAGCTGGTAGAACAGCGAGCGGTCCTCCAGCACGTGGGCGAGCCCCTCGCGGGGCGCCCGGTGCGCCGGGCGGCCCCGCACCGAGCGGCCGAAGACTCGGATGTCGCCCTTCATCACCGGGTTGAGGCCCGAGGTGGTCAGCAGCGTCGTGGTCTTGCCGGCGCCGTTCGGGCCCAGCAGGGCCACGATCTCCCCGGCGTGCACGGTCAGGTTCAGGTCGCGGACCATCGCGACGCCGGCATAGCCGGAGTACAAGCCCTCGATTTCCAGCAGCGCGGTCATATTCCCGCCTTCGTGCCGAGGTAGGCCGCCCGGACGCGCTCGTNGGCGACGACCTGCGCCGGCGTGCCGTGGGCGATCCTCGTCCCGAACTCGATGACGTAGACCTCGTCGCACACCCCCATCACCAGCCCCATATCGTGGTCGACGAGCAGGATCGACACGCCGGCCTCGACGATGCGCCGCAGCCGGCGGCCGAACTGCTCCGACTCCGTGGTGTCCAGCCCCGCCGCCGGCTCGTCCATGCAGATCAGCGCGGGCCGGGCGGCGAGGGTGCGCCCGGCGCCGACCAACTTGCGCTGGCCGTGGCTGATCTCGGTGGGCAGCCGGTCGGCGAGGTGGGCGATGCCGAGGACGTCCAGCGCCCAGTCCACGTCGGACTGGTCGCGCTGGCGGCCGGGCCGGACCAGGTCGAGCAGGAACCCGCCGACCGTCTGCCGTTCGGCGCCGACCTGGAGGTTCNCCCGCACGGTGAGGTCCTCGAACAGTTCCAGCGACTGCCAGGTGCGGCCGAGGCCCAGGCGGGCCCGGCGGTGGGCCGGCTCGCGGTCGACGCGCTTCCCACGGAAGTGGATCGCACCCTGAGTGCGGGTGAAGCCGGAGATGCCGTCGATGAAGNTCGTCTTGCCGGCGCCGTTGGGGCCGATGAGCCCCACCAGGCGGNCCTCGTCGACCCGCAGGTCCAGCCCGTTGACGGCGTGCAGGCCGCCGTAGACGACGCTCATCGACTCGGTGCGCAACAGCTCGGTCATCGGGCGTCTCCCGCCACCGCGGGCGTCGCCCCGGCGGACCCGCTCACGTGGGCCCCGGCGGCGGACCCGGACGCAACTGGGGTGGCCGCGGCAACCGGGGTGGGCGACGCGGCAGGCGGGGTGGGCGCACTGGACGGGACAGTCGCGGCGGGCTTGGTGGACGCGGCGGGAACGGTGGTCGAGGTCGCCACGTCCGCCGGCGTCGCCACGTCCGCCGGCGTCGCCACGTCCGCCGGGGTGGGTGGGTCCGCCGGGGTGGGTGGGTCCGCTGCGGTGGGTGGGTCGACCGGGGCGGGTGGGTCCGCCGGGGCGGGCGGTCGGAATCGTCGTTGCAGGGCCAGCAGGTCGGTGCGGACCTTGCCGGCGACGCCCTCGGGGTTCAGCACGGCGGTGACGACCAGGCCGAGGCCGCCGAGCAGCAGCACGAACTCGTCGGGCAGCCCGAACACCCGGTTGAGGACCGTGAACCCGAACCCGCCGCCGACGAGCAGGCCGCCGGTGACCGCGCCGCTGACGCTCGCGATCCCGCCGAGGTAGGCGAACGCGAAGAACATCAGCGACTTGTCGTAGAGGAACTTGTCGGGGGTGACGTTGCCGGTGCGGTAGGCGATGACCGCGCCACCGACCCCGGCGATGAACGCCGACACCCCGAACGCCAGCACCTTGACGGCGGCGACGTTGACCCCGGCGGCCGCGGCGGCCCGCTCGTTCGAGCGGATGGCCAGCATCTGCCGTCCGGTCAGCGACCGGCGCAGGTTCGCGACGAGGTAGCCCAGCGCCACCACGACGACGAGGCAGAACACCAGGGTCAGCGGGTTGGGCTGGGTGCCGTCCCCGATGGCGACGCCGAGGACGTGGTGGGTGGTGGTGTCCTGGGAGCGGATGAGCGACGGCGTCGTCACGGTCGCGCCGTCGTACCCGCCGTTGATCCAGGAGTTGGCGAACACGACCTTGTCGACGGCGACGGCGAAGGCGAGCGTGGCGATCGCCAGGTGCACCCCGCGCACCCGCAGCGCGGGCAGCGCCACGAGCACACCGGCGACGACCGCGACCGCCGCGCCGGCGAGGATGGGCAGCGGGAACGGNCAGCCGTGGTGCGTCGACAGGCTCGCGACGGTGTAGGCGGACAGGCCGGCGAAGCTGGTCTGGGCCAGCGAGATCTGCCCGATGTAGCCGGTGAGCACGACGATGGACAGGCAGATGACGATGCCGGTCAGCGTGTTGGTCAGCCCGTCGCGCAATGCCGGCGACAGCAGGAACACCCCGGGGATCAGCGCCACGACGGCCAGCCCCGGCCCGCCGTAGCGCAGCGCCCACGGCCGCGCCGTCGGCGAGAACGGCAACCGGCCCGGCCCCAGCACGCCGCGCGTGGGCAGCGACTGCCCGCGCAGGGCCAGCACCGCCACGATGACGACGAGCGGCACGAGCAGGTCGACCCCGGGCACGGGCAGCCCGCCGGCCTTCGGGAACCANCTTTCGTTCGCGCCGAGGAAGGTCACCAGCGAGACCTGCATGCCGAGGCCGAAGGCGGCCAGCGTCGTCCACCCGAAGGAGGTGAAGCCGCCGACCAGGGCGGCGGTGACGGCCGGGACGATCAGCGCCGGCATGGTGTTCGGGTCGACGGAGGAGTTCACCGAGGCGACGAAGATGCCGAGCAGCCCGGTGACGACGGTGGACAGCACCCAGGTCGCCGCGGCGAGCCGGTCGGCGGAGAAGCCGAGGACCGTGGCCCCCTTCTCGTTCTCGGCGGCGGCCCGCACGGCGAGGCCGAAGCGGCTGCGCTGGAACAGCGCCCAGAGCGCCACGGCGAGCACGAGCACCAGGCAGACGACGAAGAGCTGTTCCTGGGTGATCTTGAAGACCCCGAGGTCGACCTGCGTCTTGTCGACGAACGGCAGCGGCCCGACGACCTGCGTCGTCGTGGAGAACCGCCGGACGACGACNGCCTGCAGGAACAGCAGCACGCCGACCGAGGCGACCACCTTGGCCAGGACNGGGGCGTGCCGCAGCGGCCGGAACACCGCGACGTGCAGCACCAGGCCGAACAGGGCGCAGAACACCAGGGCGAGCACGAGGGCCGGCCAGAACCCCATCGCGGCGCCGAACGACACCGAGGTGGGCCAGTGCGGCACCGAGAACGAGTCGTCGCCCGCCAGGTGCACGAGACCCTCGATGGGCGCGAGCGGGTTGGGCAGCGGGGGGAGGAACAGGTCGCCGTGGGCCCNCAGGTCGGCGTAGACGTAGGCGGCGTACATCNCCACGGCCGCCCCTGCCAGGTTGACCACCCCGGACCCGCGGTAGGTGANGACCACGCCGAGGGCGATCGCCGCGACCAGGGCCCCGAGGGCGAACCCGCCGCCGGAGAAGAAGTTGGCCCGGTAGTCCCCCTTGGCGAGGATCACCGCGAGCAGCGCCACCACCACGAGGGCGGGAACGCCCGTGCGTAATCGTGCGGAGGGAGTTCGGGGTCGCGTCATTCGTCCAAGCTCCTGTTCCCGGCGGGCTGGCAGGCCCCGGTCACCGGTGGCGGTGCGACGCGGCGCGCGGGCGGGCCGGCGGCTTCCGCCGGCCCCGCGAGCAGGCCCGCCGGCGCGTCGACGGCCATCTGTGACCGCCGGGACCGACCGCCTCCCCGGAGCGCCGATCGCGTTCCCGGCGGGGCCGCCGACCGCTGCGGCCTGCGAGGTAGGAGCAAGGTATGCGGGCGGCAGATTTATGTCAACCCACGAGTAGAAATTAATCCGCGTCACACTGGCCCGCGCTCGGGCGCGCACGCGCGCAGGCCGTGAAAGATGCACTGGCGAGGGCCCCGGCGGGGCGGACCGGCCGGCGGGGCGCGTGGCCCGGCGGGCGGATCGAGCGGCGGGGAAGGTGGCCCGGCGGGGGCTGGCCCCGCCGGGCTCAGCGCAGGACGAGGGCGACGCAGGTGTCGGCGAACGCCTCCGGCGAGTCGCGCCGGGCGTCGAACCACTTGTAGGACCAGCTCGTCATGCCGATGACCGCGTTCGCGACGAGCCGCGGGTCGCCCGGCGGGATCGCCCCGGCCGCCATCGCGGCCTCGACGGCGAGGATGAACTGGCGCAGGTAGAGGTGCTCCTTGTGGCCGACGTCGGCGAGGTCGGCATGCTCCAGGCCGGCCCGCTGGTCGAAGAACACGGCGAACAGAGCGGGATCCCGGGTGACCAGCAGCGCCTGGTGGCGGATGAGCGCGGCGAGCCGTTCGCGCGGGTCGGCGAGGTGCGCGAGCGTCTCGACCTCGGTCAGCGCCACCGTGATGGCACGCTCGAAGACCAGGCGGAGCAGGTCGCTCTTGCGCTTGACGTAGTAGTAGAGGCTGGCCTTGCGCAGGCCCATCGCGGCGGCCACGTCGTCGAGCGAGCCGGCCTCGTACCCGTGGGCCTGGAAGACGTCCGCCGCCACCCGCACGATGTTCTCCAGCCGATCGCGGTACTCCTGGCTGGGTTCGAGGTTGCGCGGGCGGCCACGCTTGCGCGGCGGGTCGGACTGAGTCGTGTTCATGGGCTCCTCCGCAGGGCTCCGCACGCCCCGGACGATATCGACCATCCGACCAGCAGGTAGATTGCCCGTCGGCGAGCTCTAGCTTACGGACCGAAGGCGTCCGGACCAGTAAGGGTCGCGCAGCTCACGCTTGAGGACCTTCCCCGCCGCGTTGCGGGGCAGCGCGTCGACCAGGTCGATCGACGTCGGGCACTTGTAGGCGGCGAGNCGGNCACGGGCGAAGGACACGACGTCCTCGGTCGTCGGGGTCCGGCCCGCCTCGGCGACGACGACGGCCTTCACCGTCTCGCCCCAGCGCTCGCTCGGCACCCCGATCACCGCGACGTCGGCGATGTCGGGATGGGACATCAGGACGTTCTCGACCTCGGCCGGGTAGACGTTCTCCGCCCCGGTAATGATCATATCCTTGACCCGGTCGTGGATGAACAGGTAACCGTCCTCGTCGAGGTAGCCGGCGTCCCCGGTGCGCACCCAGCCGTCCTCGAGCAGCGCCGCTGTCTCGCGCGGGTTGTGCCAGTACCCGGGGGTGTTCTGCGGCGAGTGGATCCAGATCTCACCGACCTCCCCGGGCTCGGCGTCGGCCCCGGTGTGCGGCGGGACGATGCGTACCCGGGCCCCGGGCACCGCTCGTCCCGCCGAGCGTAACCGCCCGGCCGCTCCCGCCGTCGCGACCTCCCTGTCCGCCCCGACCGCCTTGTCCGCCCCGAGCGCCCCGAGCGCCCCGGCCACCTCCGCCGTCCCGCCCGCGCCCGTCCCGGCGGTCTCGAGGGCCCGGCGATGATCCTCCGGCGTCAGCATGGTGACGGTGCCCGCGGTCTCGCTCAGCCCGTAGACCTGCACGAAGTCGCAACGGAACGTCTCGATCGCCCGGACCAGCACGGCCAGCGAGATCGGCGAGGCCCCGTAGGCGATCGTGCGCAACGACGACAGGTCCAGCTCGGCGATGCCCGCCACGCCGAGCATCGTGCGCAGCACGGCGGGCACCGCGAACAGGTTCGTCACCCCGTGCTCGACCACCGACCGCAGGATCGTGTCGGGATGGGCCTCGCGCAGCAGCACCGTGTGGCAGCCGGCGTGGAAACCGCTGAGCGAGTAGCCGCTGCCGGAGATGTGGAACAGCGGCATGGCGACCAGGTTCACGCTGTCGGGCCCGAGGTCGAGCGTCTCCCCGGCCATCCGCAGCAGCGACAGCAGGTTGTGCTCGGTCAGCATCACGCCCTTCGGCAGGCCGGTGGTGCCCGAGGTGTAGAGCTGGATCCGCACGTCGTCGGGCTTCGCGCACAGCCCGGGATCGATCGCGGGCGCGGCGTCGACCCACTCGTCGTAGTCCTGATGGTCAACCTGGTGACGGACCTCGTCATCGCCCTCGTGACGGGTCGAACCGCCGACCACGATGATCTTCTTGACGCCGGGGAGCTCCGCCTCGACCGCCTCGACGGTCGCCGCGAACGCCGCGCCGACGACGAGGACCCGGGCCTGCGCGTCGGCGATGATCGCCGCGATCTCGACCGGCGCCAGCCGCCAGCTCACCGCGACGCTCACCGCCCCCAGCTTCGCCCCGCCGAAGAGCAGCTCGTAGTACTGCGCGGCGTTGGCGTCGAGGTAGGCGACCCGGTCACCGGCGCCGACCCCCTCGCCGGCCAGCGCCTGGGCGACCTGGTTCGAGCGGGCGTCGAGCTGGGCGAAGGTGACGGTGTGCCCGTCGGCGGTGAGCGCGGGCTGGCCGCCGCGCTCGGCGCCATGGGTACGGATCAGATCGGCGATGGAGCTGATCGGCATGTCGGTTCCTCGATCCTCGCGGCGACGACCCGCAGACCGTAGGAGCCTCGCCGTATTAATGTCAACCCACGAGTCGAGTAAACACACGTCCCCAGGGGGTCCCTCGTGATCACTCTCCTCGGATCCGCGACCTGGCACAACGGCCACGTTGACGGCGCCATCCGGGACATCCGCCGCCCGTTACCCGAGGACGNCCTGCTCAGCGGGGCCGTCCTGCGGATGGGTGACCCCGATGCGGGCCCCGTCGTCGCGATGTCCATCGAGGGCCGGATCTTCCCTCGCAAGGCCCCCGTGCACCTGCACAAGAGCGACAGCTTCCGGATGGCGCTGGGCGAGNCGATCCGGGTGGGCGGCACCAGCTACGCCCACGGTGAGTTCCGCCTCCAGCGGGCCGACGCCTTCTANGGCCCGGAATACTGGACCGACGAGGTAGGCACCAACCAGCTCCTGCTGATGGCCGACCGGCGCGGGCTCAAGCCCTACCTGACCGACGCGCAGCTCCAGCGGCTCGCCGACACCGCCCTCGCCGACGACGTCAGTCTGGAGGGGGTGGCGATGCTCCCCCGCGACGCCGACGTTCCGCACGCCATCGCCAACAGCTTCGGCGCCGTCCTGCGCCCGAGCCACTTCGACGCCGGCTTCACCGACACGACCCGATGGTCGACGCTCGGCGACGGCAGCCGCCTGGCCGCCGTCGCGCTGGGACACCGTGAGTCCGGGGTGCTCCTGCTGTGCTGGGACCGGCCGGCGGGCGCCGCCGCGCTGCCCGCCTTCCGGCTCGGCACCGACCTGGTCCGCCTCGTCGTCGAGGGCTCCTGCCACATCGACGATCCGGGCGCCGGCGGGGTCGAGCTCGGCCGTCTCGGCTTCCGGCTCCAGCAGGAGGGCACCTGGCACGGGGCGTCGCGCTCCGGCCCGGCCGGGTCGAAGGAGNTGTGGATCGTCGCCGACCGCCGGGCATGGCCGCCGCTCACCGCGGCCGGGCCGGNCGAGGGACCGCTGGCGGAGGCGGGCGCCGAGGTCGCGGCGCTGACCTCCCGTCTGGCGAGCGCCGCATGAGCGCCGCAGCCGTGGAGACGGTGGGGGTGATCGGCGCGGGGGTGATGGGTACGGGGATCGCGCAGGCGGTAGCGGTGGCCGGCGGCGCGGTGGTCTGCGTCGACACCAGCGCCGCGGCCCGCGAGCGCGCCCGCCGCCAGCTCGTCGAGGGCCGCTTCGGGCTGCGGGCCGCCGTCGAGCGCGGGAAGCTGGCCGCCGCGGACGTCGACCGGGTCGCCGCGAGGATCTCCTGGGAGTCCGAGCTGTCGGCCGTCGCCGGCGCGGCGGTGGTCATCGAGGCCGTGCCGGAGGACCTCGCCCTGAAGGTCCGGGTGTTCCGCGAGCTCGACCGGGTCGCCGCCGCCGGCGCGGTCCTCGCCACCAACTCCAGCGGCTTCCCGGTCGGGGCGCTGGCCGCGGCGACCGACCGGCCCACCCGGGTCCTCGGCTGGCACTGGTCGTCGCCCGCGCAGATCATGCGCTTCGCCGAGATCGTCGTGACCGAGCACACCGACCCGGACGCCGTCGCGACGGTGACCCGGCTCGCCCACGGGCTGGGCAAGAACCCGGTCGTCGTGCGCGACGCCCCGATGGCCTGGGGCTACGTCGCCAACCGGGTGTACTGGGCGGNGGTGGCCGAGGCGCNCCGGATCGTCGCCGAGGGGGTCAGCACCGAACGCGACGTCGACCAACTGCTGGTCGACTGCTTCCGCTGGCCCGTCGGGCCGTTCACGATGATCCAGGGCGCCACGGCAGGCTGGACGTAGCCAGCTCGCAGGCTCCCCGATCCATACTGGATCATGGTGTTCCGCGGAACCGCACCACATCCCAACCCCAGCCCCAGCCCCAGCCAGGCGATCTTCGTGTTCCGCGGAGCCGGACAACCCCGTCGCAGCCTCCCAGACTCCCCCGCCCGGACTATTCTCAGGAGCGCACGATGCCCGGTCTCACCTTTGATCTGTCCGGCCGCACCGCCGTGGTCACCGGCGCCAGCAGGGGCATCGGCGCGGCGTGCGCGCGTGCCCTCGACGCCGCGGGCGCGCGGGTCGCCGTCGTCGCCCGCGGCGGCGCGGGCCTGGCCGCCGTCGCCGACGGGCTCGCCAACAAGCCCGTCACGATCAGCGCCGACCTCACCGTCGAGGACGACGTCCGGCGGGTGGCCGACCAGGCCCTCGACGAGCTCGGGGACGTCGACATCCTGGTGAACAACGCCGGGCTCGGCTGGCACCAGCCCCCGGAGGCCATCACGGCGAAGCCCCTGGACCTGCAGCTCAACCTCAACCTGCGCAACGTCATCCTGTTGACCTCGTGGCTCGCGCCGTCGTTGCTGCGCCGGCGGGGATGCGTGGTCACGATGTCGTCGGCGGCGGCCTACGGCGGGGACGTCGAGCAGGCCGTCTACGCGGCGACGAAGGGCGGGCTGAACACCCTGACCCAGAACCTGGCCACCGCCTGGGGCGATCGGGGGGTGCGGGTCAACGCCGTCGCACCCGGCTTCGTCGACACCGACATCTGGCAGCCGCTGATCGCGGCCCTCGGCGAGGAGGGCTACCAGCGGTTTCGCCGGGCGACGGCGGCCGGCATCCCGCTGCGGCGCTGGGCCAGCGCCGACGAGATCGCGACCGTCGTGCTGTTCCTGTGCTCCGACGCGGCGTCCTACCTCACCGGCCAGACACTCGTCGTCGACGGCGGCGGCGCCCCCCTCCCGAGCCGGCATCTCCCGACCTGACCCGAGCCGCCGGCGCGGTGGCTCGGCGGGCGGCGGGTCGGCGGCCGACCGCGCCGCCGCTGGGCCGCTGGGCCGGTCAGCCGGTCAGCCGGTCAGCCGGTGACGAGGATCGTCGAGCGGTTCGTGCCGGCCATGCCTCCGGTGATCACGGCGGTGCGGGCGGCGTCGACCTGGCGCTCTCCCGCGTCGCCGCGCAACTGCTGCACCGCCTCGATCACGGAGCCGAACCCCTGCGTGGCACGGCCCTCGCTCAGGTTGCCCCCGTGCGTACATACCGGTACCCGGCCGTGCAGCCGCAGCCGCTGCTCATCGTCGGACCACGACTCGCGCAGCAGCGCCGGGCCCTCCCCCGGCCCGGTGTACAGCGCCTCCAGCCACAGCATGGCCAGGATCGAGAACCCGTCGTACGGGTAGGNGAGATCGATGTCGGCGGGGGTCAGGTCGCTGCGGGCGAACAGGTTGCCGACGGCGCGGCGGGCGGCGAGCCCGTCCGCCTCCGGCCACAGCAGCCCGTCGTTGCGCTCCGGCAGGGCGCTGGCGAACGCCTCGACCAGGACGGACGGATGCGGCAGGTCGCGGGCCCGGCGCTCGGTGGTGACCACGACGGCGAGCGCGCCGTCGATCGGCGCGTCCATGTCGAGCAGGCACATCGGATCGTCGATCATCGGGGCGGCGAGGTAGTCCTCGACGGTCATCGGAGTGCGGAACACCGCCCGGGGGTTGCGGGCGGCGTTCGTCCGGTTGTTGACGGCGATCCGGGCGAAGTCCTCCCGGGTGCTGCCGTGGCGCACCATGTGCTCCCGCATGACCCGCGCGGCCCACAGCATCGAACCGCCGTGTTCCACCAACGCGTGATCGAGGCCGGGGTCGAACTCGTGCGCCGGGGCCTGCCGCAGCGGGTCGCCGCGGCCGACGACCGAGGTGTTCGCCCACCGGTACTTGCCGTGGTAGCACAGCGCGTAGTCGCAGTTGCCGGTCAGCACCGCGTTCGCCGCCGTCGACAGCGCCGTGACCGACGGCGGCTGCGCCGTGTCCCACCAGCGGACGTCGGGCAGTCCCAGTGCGTCGACGACGTACCCGGGCCAGAGCGTCGGCGAGTCCGTGCCGTACACGCCGACGACCCCGTCGATCGCGTCCCGCGCGACCCCGCTGTCGAGGACGGCCGCGCGGGCGGCCCGGGCGACGAGGCTGCCCGGTCCCACGCCGCTGTCCCGCGCCAGCTCCGACCAGCCGATCCCCACGATCGCCGCCCGCTCCCGCCCGCTCATGCCCCCGCCTCTCCCGCGCCACCGACTGGCCCGAACTGCGGATACACGCCGCCGGCGTCCTCCCACCAGCCGAGCGCCAGCGACATCCCGAGCGTGATCCGCTCCGGCTCGATCCCCACGATGCGGGCCAGCAGCCGGACGCCCGGCGCCTCCGTCAGCGCCACGACCCCGCTGACCACCGGCGGCGACCCGGGCGCGACGCGGGGCCGCGAGTACGACACCAGCCGGCCCGCCCCGGCGAGCGCGGTCCCCACCAGGGCGTCCGACCAGCAGCCGGGGCAGAACGGCCGCGGCGGGAAGACCCAGGTGCCGCAGTCCTTGCAGCGGTCGACGCGCAGCTCCCGCCGCTGCCACCCCTGCCACAGCTCGACGGTGTCGTGATTGATCCGAGCCATCCTGACCCCCAGCCGCCCGGCAACTTTTTCTCGACTCGCGGGTCGAGCATATATCCAGGGCCTGGTCGACGACGTCGTGGAGGGAGAGCGGGAGAGCAGAAGGACCGAACAGGGACAGCGGCGTCGACCGTCAGGGTCGTACGGGTGACGGTCTCGATCGGGGAGCGTAATCCCGAGATCGGACGCCTTGCCGTTCCCCGCGCGGCTGGTCGCCGCCCTGGCGGCGGCGGACGCGATGGGCGGCGATCTGCGCGGCCGTCAGTCCGCCGCGCTGCGGGTCGTCGACCCGGCCACGTCGTCGGGTGAGACGCGCAGCGGGCGACCGGTCGGCGGCGAGGTCGACCTGCGCGTCGACGACGCCCGCGACCCGATCGGCGAGTTGCGCAGGCTGTGGGACCTCCACCGGTCCTTCCAGCATCTCCTGCACGCCATGAACCCCGACGGCCGCTACGAGGACCTGGCCCACATCGAGGCCGCGCTGGCGATCACGCCCGACGACCTGACCGCCGTGGGCGCCGCCGCGCTCGCACTCACCCGGGCCGGCAGGCTCCGCGACGCCACCCCCTTCCTCCGCCGCCTGGCCGCGGAGGAACCCCGCACCGCCCTGCGCCTACGCCGGCTGGCCGCCTCCGGACGTCTCGACCCCCGAACCGCCCACGCCGCACTCCAGCTCCTCGAAGACCCGCCCGGCTGAGGCGCGTATCGCGGCGGACCTCGGGTGCCTCGGGGCTGGATGCGGTGCGTTTCGTAGATGCGAACTCCTCGACCGCACCAGCTTCGCCACCTACGACCAGACCCGCGCTGCTGCTCTCGACGTCATCGAGGCACCCGTCATGGGGAGACCTCTTGTCCGCAAGAAGGTCGAGCAGTCACCTCCGCTGGGCCCAGACACTAATCGCGACCTGCGGTATGTCGAGGAACGCGGGATCGTCCAACAGTGCGAAGAAGCCGGTGAGCTCCTCCTCTCCCAGCAGGCCGTCGGCGACAAGCGACGGTCCCACCCGTTTGATGAGCGTCGCCCATCGATCCGTGGTGAGGCCACCCATCCGGCCAGGGTGAACTCGCCGAAGTACCGGGCGACGNCCCAGCGTCTCGGTCGTCATCCCCTCTCGGCTGGTAGCAGCGTCTCAGAAGCTGTCTGGGATCTTGATGTTTGTGTGCTGAGTGTGGTCGCCTGGGTCGAGGTCGACGTGGTGGTGCGGTCGGTGGTGGACGGTCTGGTGATGGTTCGGTCTGACCCGTATCCCTCTGATCTGTCCGANGNGGAGTGGGCGTTGGTGGAGNCGTTGCTGCCGCCGGTGTCGAAGGATGGGCGGAAGGAGGCGCATCCTCGCCGGGAGATCGTGAACGCGATTCTGTATGTGACGCACGCGGGGTGTAGCTGGCGGTCGTTGCCGCGGGACTTCCCGCCGTGGGAGACGGTCTACGGCTTCTTCGCCCGCTGGCATGACAAGGG
>NZ_LJFZ01000037.1:0-73424 GCF_001420875.1 Frankia sp. AvcI1
TGCGGACCAGGGGGCAAACGGAGATCTTGCAGCGGTTCGGCGGTAATGCAACTGCGCAGGTCAGAGGCATGATCCAGGAAGGGGTTCCGGGGAATNGCCTCAGCCGCCGCCGGGAGAGAGGACACCGTCCTGGTGTCTGGNGGAATCTCCGGATTCTCGTGCAGGCTCTCCCGCTCCTCCACCGGAACGACCGCTGCCGCTGGCCGCTCGTTGCGCATCGCCGTCACCTGGTCGTGGTGTTGTTGAATTCAGGTCACCAACTCGGGCAGCCGGGCCTTGACCGCTGGCGGCGGGAACGTATCCGTAGTCAGAACCATGGTTACCCGCCCCGGCGGACGGAATCGTCCGCTCGGACGCGTCGGGGCCGCAGCGGGCGGGTGGGATGTCGATGCGGCAGCCGGGAGGGAGGACCCGGCGGATTTCGATCTCGCCGTTGCCGAAGGACTTGAGGACCACCGAGTGGTGCAGCGCCTCGGCGACGATCGGGACCTCGGCGAGCACCGAGTCCGGGGGCTTGCCCATCATCAGGTAGTCGACGTCCTTCCAGCCGTGCGGGAAGTGGCCCCGGACCTGCGGGTCGAGGTCGAGCTTGTAGAACCACACCGGCAGCGGGCGGCGGCCGTGGATGGTGAGGTCGGTCCAGGCGATGTCGTCGGTGATGACGGTGCCGTCGTCGCGGATGTGGGCGAGGAACCAGCGGGTGGCGTCCCGGCTCGGCGCGCTCGCGTCCATCGTCAGCGCCGTGTGGATCTTCGGCGTCCAGTCCCAGGCCAGCGCCACCACCGACCCGATCACGGCTGCGGCCACCGCGCCCCGACGCAGGCCCGTCCACACCGCAGTGAGCCATCCCGGGACGCCCAGCGCGCCACCGCCGGCGTTCCCGTCGCCGTCGCGTTCGCCGTCGGCACCGCCAGCCCGGGGCAGGGCGCGAGGCAGCGCCGCGTCGAGGAGGCCGGCGGCGCAGAGGGCGGCGAAGGGCAGCATTGCGGTGACGTACGGGTTGGGCAGGTAGCCGTTGCGGAAGATGAAACCGAACTGGATCAGCAGCAGCGCCGAGACCACCCGCAGCCGGCGCAGGGCAAGCAGCGGCACGGCCGCGGNGATGCCCGCCAGCACCAGGTACGGGTCCAGGTCGAGCCAGGAGCGGACGACGTTGTACGTGTCGCTGCCGGTGTCGAGCACGCTGCCGCTCGGCGCCCGGTCGAACAGCTGCCAGCGCACCGCCCACTCCAGGGAGACGTGGCCGGGCCCCTCGAACAGCTCGTTCTTCGCCGCCGCGTACAGGATGTAGATACCGCAGATCCCGATCAGGCAGCCGAGGAAGTTGCGCCGCACGAACCGCCAGTTCCGCGGGTCCCGGTGNTGCCAGAGCAGCACGTACAGCCCGGGCAGGAACAGCAGCGTCGTCTCCTTGGACCAGAACGAGAACGCCATGAACGTCCCGGCGAGCGCCGCCGCGGCCACGCTGCGCCGCGGGGACGCCGCGCAGACGAACGCCGCCAGCAGCCACATCACCGCGATGTTGTCCAGGAACGCCATCCGCTGGTACCACAGCGCCAGCGGCGACAGCGAGAACACCAGCAGCGCCAGGCCGGCGAAGAACCGGCGCAGGCCCAGCAGCCGGCCGAACCGGTACAACAGCACGCAGCTCGCCAGGTGGAGCAGGAACATCAGCTCGCGGGCGGCGGTGACCGCGGTCGCCGCCCGGTGGAAGCCGTCGGTGAGCTTGGTGTAGATCGCGATGAGCAGCCAGCCGCCGAACGGATGGTCGTACCAGTAGGTGTAGTGGGCGATGCGGTTCCAGTACTGCATCGAGTAGGCCTGGGCGGCGTAGGTGCCCTCGTCGTCGGTGACCCGCCCGGGCCAACCGTCGAAGTTGACCCCGTGCACCAGTGCGACGACCGGCAGGAGCACCGCGAGCAGGGCGAGNCTGTGCCGGTGGGCCCGGGCGCCGGCGGCCACCCGCGCGCCCAGCAGCCGGGCCCGGTCGGCGGCCCAGGCGGCGGGCCGGGAACCCACCGGCTGCGGCAGGGTCTCGTCGAGAACGTCGACGAACTCGTGGACGGTCACGACGCCGCCTCCAGCCCGAGACGACCCGCCCCGGCGCCGGCACCGTGATGGGCGCCGGAGTGCGACGTCTTCTCCCACTCCAACCNGCCGCGCACCAGGCGGGCGGTGGCCCGCACCGCGGCGATCGACAGTGCGAGCTGGTAGAACGGCGCGCTGAGGATGAGCCGGACGCTGTCCCACCGACCGACGGCGAGATCGTAGGCGTCGGTGAACTCCCGGAACGCCGCCTGTTCCGAGAAGACGGTCATGACNGAGGCGGCCAGCGGCAGCCAGAAGACGATGACGAGGCCCGTCGGCGCCGTGAGGAACAGCGTCAGGACTCCGGAGACGGGGAGCAGCACCCCGGCCATCGCCTGGAAGAACGGCATGGCCAGCATCTCCGCCGCCATCATCCGCTGCCGGCCCCCCGGCAGCAGGCGCCAGTCCCCCTTGAACAGGACCTGCATGAACCCCATCATCCAGCGGGTGCGCTGAACGACGAGCTTCGTCAGGCTCTCCGGCGTCTCCTCCCGGGTCGTCAGGTCCGGGTGGTAGAAGACCGTCGTGCNGATGCCGGCGACCGAGGCCCGCACGCCCAGGTCGCAGTCCTCGGTGAGGCAGGCGACGTCCCAGCCGCCGAGCCGCTCCAGCACGGACCGGCGGATGAACACGGTGTTCCCGCCGAGAGGGATGAAGCGCGCCCGGGCCTGGAAGCGCAGGCGGGACATGAACCAGACGTAGTACTCCAGGCAGTTGCGGGCCCGCCACCAGGACGTTGCGGTGTTCCACCGGCGCAGCGCGGCGCGCAGCCGGCCGACGCCGGCGGGCCGCGCCGGGCGCCCCGGGCCGCGCACGTTCATGAGCTGGACGCCGCCCTGGAAGATGCCGACGTCGGCCTGGCGCAGCGCCAGGGTGTTGACGTAGGTGAGCAGTCCGCCCGCGATGAGCGACTCGGCGTCGACGATGCCGACGATGTCGCCGGTGCAGTGGCGGCGGGCGTCCTCCAGGGACAGCGGCTTGCTGCGCTGGCTGCCCTGCGGGGCGATGACGCGGACGTTGGGATGGCGGGCGGCGATCTGCTCGGCGATGCGCCGGGTCGGCCGGTCGACCTCGTCGTGGGAGACCATCACGACCAGTTCCACCAGGTCGGCCGGGTAGTCACCGGCGAGNATCTGGGTCAGGGTCCGGCCGAGGATCGGTTCGTCGCGGGCGGGGATGATCAGTGAGAACCGGTGCCGCGGCGCCTGGAGGTCGGCGAGGTCGACGTGGTGCACCCGCTCGGGCAGCTGCCAGCTGTACTGGCCGCGGACCAGGGTGAGGACGGCGACGAGCAGCATCAGCAACGACACCCCCGTCCACGCGGCGAGCAGCACCGCGTGGTGATGCTGCGCCGCGCGGACGGCCAGCGCCACGCCGAGCGGCGCGGCGGCGAGGACGGCCACCGCGCGACGGCGGTGGCGCGCCGCGGGGAGGGCCGGCTCGCGCCGGGACAGCAGCAGCGTGCCACCCACCGCGGCCGCCGCCCCCAGCGTCGCGGCGAGCAAGCCGGGCAGGTCGGGGCCCTCGACCGGAGCCACCCGCAGATCCGAGGAGCCGGCGACCGTGAACACGTACCAGCCGGCGGACTCGCAGGCGAGCTGGACGATGCGCGGCAGCCGGGCGCCGCGGTGATCGACCCGCCCGGCGACCCGCCCGACGGCAGGGACGACGGCAGGGACGACGGCGAGGCCGCCGCCGGCGCCGGCCGATCGTGGCCAGTCCGCGGCCGGGCGGCGAGGCCCGGCACGACCGAACGTGCGGGGCGCGAGGACGGCGAGTGCGGCCGGGACCAGGTAGGCCAGGCCGGCCTCGACGGCCAGCGGGCCGGCGACGAGGGCGGCGAGCGCAACGTGCAGCGCGATCCCCCAGCTCGCCGTGGCCAGCCGCCGGCGACGGGCTGATGCCTGCGGGTCGCNGTGGCTGCGGTGGCTGCGGTGGTTGCGGTGGCTGCGGTGGTTGCGAGCCGGTGGGAGCCGGGACGGGTCAGACGGGACCGCGCGGGGCCGCGGTGCTTCGAAGTCGGATGCCACTGAAGTACCTGNCTGACGGGAAGGGGGACGCCGCGGCATGGCGCCTGGCGCGCGCGATCCGGGATCGCGCGCCGCGGCGACTGGGGTCGGATCAGAGGGCGGCGACAAGCCTCGGCAGATCGGCGACGTACTCGGCGACCGTCGTGTCGGCGAAGTAGCGCACGCGGATGCGGTCGTCCGGTCCGATCCCGAGGACCTGCGAGGCGTGACCGACCAGGTAGGCCGGGCGGTCGTCACCGGTACCGGTACCGGCGCTGGCGCGGGTGGCCGGGTCCGCGAGGGCCACCGGCACGCCGACCGCCCGCTGCGCCGCGTCGATCTGCGCCGGGGTGCCGGTCAGCCCGATGAACCCGGCGTCGAACTGGGCGAGCCAGTGGCGCAACACCGCCGGGGTGTCCCGCGCCGGGTCGGTCGTGACGAAGACGACCGTCACCCTCGCCGCGGTCACGGGCCCGGCGACCTGGCGGGCCGCCGCAAGGTCCGCCATCGTCGTCGGGCACACGTCGGGGCAGTGCGTGTACCCGAAGAACAGCAGCGTGGCGCGGCCGGCGGTGGCGCGGGCGAAGTCGAAGCGGTGCCCGGCGGTGTCGGTCAGGACGAACGACGGGCGGGGCACGGCGACTCCGGGCACGGTGCCGTGCCAGCCGCCGCCGGCGGTCGCCGCCACACCGGAACCGGACGGCGGCCCGCCGGCCACCGCCGTCGACGCGTCACCCGCGGACGCGCCATCCGCGGACCCGTCGCCGCCGCAGGCGACGAACGCACCGATCCCGACGACGGCGGCGACCAGCGCCGCCAGCCCCCGCCGCACCGGCCCTGCCGCCATCCCGCCGCTGCGCGGCCGGTTTGCGGCCACAGGAATGGCGGCGGCCACGAGGATGTGGTCAGGGAGCACAGAGCACCGTGCCCCGTGCGGCCGCGGGCGCCGCGCCGGCGAGTCGCCGGGTGTCCTGACCGGTGACCCGGACCGTGCCGATTCCCTGTTCCCTGAGGTAGGCGCAGTCGAGGCGCCGGCCGGGCGGCGGGGTGCGCGGCACGCAGATCCGCCGGCCGGTGTCCGCCGCAACATAGTTGTAGTCGCAGCCGTCCAGGCCGGCCGGGACCGGGGACGGGCTGCCGTTGCCCCGAGGCACGACCCGACCGGACAGCGCGGCGGCCGGCGCGACCGCGGCGACAACGTCCCGAGCGGCGGAATCGTGGTCGGCGGTGTCCTGGTCGGCGGTGTCCTGGTCGGCGGAATCGTGGCCGGCGGAATCGTGGCCGGCGGAATCGTGGCCGGGCGGGCCAGAACGGCCGGGGCCGCCGCCGGGCCACCCACCATGACCGATCACCTCGGCGGCGCCGTTGACGAGCATCACCGCGAGGGCGATCGTCACCAGCACCCGCCGCCGCCCGGCCCCGGCGACACCCGGGACAGGGGCGACACCCGAGACAGGGGCGACACCCGAGACAGGGACAAGGCGCGGCATCGAGGCCACGGGCGGTCCGTCCAGGTGCGCGCTCATCGGACCCGCACCCATCGGGCCACCGAGGGGACCCCGGCGGTGTTCTGGGCGAACATCATGTAGTACCCCGGCGGAAGCAGGTTCGGATTGTCGGGGACGTCGACCGAGATCTGGCCGCCCTGGCTGCCGGCCGTGACCGGCAGATCGACGCTGCGCTGGTTGGGATCGGCCTGGTGGGTCACCGACGCGGGCCGCAGCAGCGTGACCCGGCCGATGTCGCCGTCGACCGTCAGCGCCTGCCGCGAGCCGTAGCCGAACGTGTCGGCCGCCTGGGTGATCGCGGGCCGTTGGCGGCTCATGTACCAGGGCCGGTAGACCGAGATCGCCTGGCTGAACGATCCGTCGAGCGGGTTGTTCCCGAGCGCGGCGACGCTGCCGTCGGGCAGCAGGAACGCCTGCGAGTGGTAGGTCCGGTCCTGGGGGTCCGGCGGGACGGAGGTGAAGGTGTTCGCGACCGGGTCGTAGATCGACGCCTCGTGCACCGGGTCGNAGCGCAGGTGCCGTCCGCCGCCGGTCTCCAGAACCTTCCCGTCGGGCAGGATCACGGCGCTGACGTACATCTTCGCCGCGGGCAGGTCCGGGCCGGCCTGCCAGTGCGGGTCGGGCTGGCGCAAATCGATGAGGTCGGTGGCGGCGATGGCGTCCGCCCCGGCGTCACCGTTGCCGCCACCCAGGGTCAGCACCCGCCCGGCCTGGGCCGGCGGGAGCAGCACCGAGGCGCCCTGGTCGCGCAGGTTCACGTGGCGCAGGCCCGGCACGTCGTTGACCGTCGCCGTGGCCGGGTCGTAGATGTTCGAGCCGGCGTCGGTCGGCGCGTTGCCGAAGGTGTGGACGCCGGCGTAGAACAGCCGCCCGTCCGTCATCAGCTTCAGCTCCGGGTAGAGGCCCCAGAAGAAGTACGTCTGCGGCACCTGGGAGCCGGGGAGCCAGGCCTGCCGGGAGCTGTCGAACATCTCGGTCGCGACGCTGCCGGCCGCGTTCTGGTCCAGGCCGCCCACGGCGAGGACGTTGCCGTCGCCCAGCTCGGTCAGGCTGGGATACCAGTGGCCNCCGCCCGGCAGGTCGTTCGTCGCGGTGTACGTGTCGGCGACGGGATCGAAGACGTAACTCTTGTCCAGGCCCTTGTAGTTGGCCGTCGCGGTGGAGTAGGCGGACGTTCCACCGGCCAGCAGGATTCGACCGTCCGGGAGTTGGACATGGCCGGAGCAGAATAGGTCGTCCGCTACAGGAACATCTTTGAACCGACCCGTATTCGGATTCCACACGGTCGACTTGAAGGTGTGCGCGTCGAAGGCGGCCAGGTCGTTTCCGGAGCCGGCGACGAGCAGCACGTTCCCGGTGTGCAGGACGCNGGCGTGCACGGACCGCACGGAACTCGGATAGCTGAGCGTCTGCCAGGATCCNCCGCAGTCGGACGCGCACCCGCCCGGCGGCGGGGGCGGGACGGGGCCGGGGTCGCCGCCGCCGGTGTAGTCGACGCGGATCTGCGCCCCGCCGGCCCGGTCGTAGTACTCGGTGATGATCGTGTGGGTGCCCGCGGTCACCGTCGGGGTGGCGGTGAAGGTGGTCGGGCCCTGGTCGTTCCAGCCGTCGATCACCCGGGTGCCGTCGACGAAGACGCGCACCCCGTCGTCGGCGGTCGCGGTGATCGTGGTCGGACCGGCGGCGAAGCGGTCGACCCGGGTCCAGCGGGCGGAAAAGGCGTCCGCGCCGATGCCGGCCACACCCGGGCTGCCGTCGCCGTAGTCGTGGTGCAGGCCGGTCTCGCAGCGCGCCGGCGTCGGCGTGCCGGCGAGCGTGACGTTGGCGAAGTACTGGGCCGACCACTGCAGGCCGTTGCACGCGGCCGCGGGCGTGAGGGTGTAGCCGACCCGCGCGGTCGCGCCCCCGGCGTGCTCGTAGTACTCCACCCGGATGGCATGGCTGCCGGCGGTGACCTCCGTGCTCGCCGTGTAGGTGGTGGGGCCCTNGTCGCGCCACCGGTCGATGATCGGCTGGTCGTCGAGGTAGACCCGGATCCCGTCGTCGGCCGTGACGGTGAACGCCAGGCTGCCGGCGGCGACGGTCGCCGTCCGCGTCCAGCGGGCGGAGAAGTTGTCGGCGCCGATGCCGGCCAGGCCGGGACCGTCGTCGCCCCAGGCGTAGTCGAGGCCCGCCGAGCAGCGGGGCACCCCGGTGCCGCTCAGCGTCCGGTTCGGGAAGTAGGTGCCCGCCCACTCGTCCGCCGCNCAGTCGGGCCCGGCGCCGCCCTGGTCCGCCGGCCCGCCGCCGAGGTCGAACTCGACCATGGCGCCGCCGGCGCTCTGGTAGTACTCGACGACGATCGTGTGGGCACCCGCGGCCAGGGTGCGGGTGCCGGTGAACGTCTGCGGGCCGTGGTCGCCCCAGCCGTCGGCGACGGACTGCCCGTCGATGAGCACCCGGACGCCGTCGTCGCCGGTCACGCTCGCCGTGTAGGCGCCGGCGGCGAGGGTGAGCCGGCGGGTCCAGCGCACCGAGTAGCCGGTGGTGCCGATGCCGGTGACGCCGGGGCCGTTCGCCGACCAGTCGAAGTCGATGGCGGCGTCGCAGCGCTGCCCGACCGGGTCACCGCCCAGATCGGTCCCGGCGTGGAACTCGGCGTTCCACTGGTCGGCCGTACAGGCCTGCGCCGAGGCCGCCGGCGAACCCGCGACCACCAGGACCAGCTGCCCGACCGCCGAGGCCAGCACCACGGCGACCAGTGCCCGACCGGGCCGGACGGGGCGGGCGAGCCGGACCGGACGGGCGCGCCGGATCGGGTGGGCAAGACGGATCGGGTGGGCAAGACGGATCGGGTGGGCAAGATGGCGCGACCGCAGCTCACGTGGCCGCATCGGTGGCCTCCTCCCCCGGCGCGCCCGCCGGCCAGGACAGGCCAGCCGGTCGACCCGCGCCCCGGGCCCGGCCGCGCCCGAGTGATCGTGACGGTCCCGCTGGCCCGTTCGCCGGGGTCGGCGCGGGTGCGGGCGCCGGCCGGCGGCGGTAGACCAGCCGCTCCACCACCAGGTAGCGGATGATCACCGCGGCGGCCAGCGACAGCAGCGTCGCCGTGCCGACGCCGAACCCCCACCGGCCGACGAGCAGCGCGAGCAGTGGCAGCCGGACGACCAGGTCGAGGTTGTTGATGATCGCGAACGCCGGGTAGCGGCGGAGCCGGGAACCGGCCTGGCGGTCCCAGACCAGCAGCTCGCAGCCGACGAAGTTCCAGGCGATCGCGACCTGCGTGGCGAGGATCGCCGCGGCCAGGTAGTGCAGGCCAAGGTGGTGCAGGGCGGCGGTACCGACCAGGTTCGGGACGGTGCCGGATGCCCCGACCAGGGCGAACCGGGCCGGTCGGGGCACNCGCAGCGAGAACAGCCGCCGGACGAACCGTCCCCCCTCGGACATCGAGGCGTTCGAGGCGCCGGCATGCCGCTCGGCGAACGCGTACCCGACCTCCCGGATGCGCAGCGGACCGGCGGTGGCCAGCAGCTCCAGCAGGATCTTGTAGCCGTCGGGCCGCAGCCCCGCCCGGTCGACCGCGGCCACCCGGACGAGGAAGAAGCCGCTCATCACGTCGGACACCCCGCGCAGCCGGCGCGGGAACGCCAGCCGGCAGAGCAGGTTCGAGCCGGTGGAGACGAGGTGACGGGTGGTGCCGGCGAGACCGGAGGCGCTGCCGCCGGACACGTACCTGCTGCCGATGACCACGTCGGCGGCCTCGTGCAGAGCCGCGGCGAGCAGGGCGGGAATCGTCTCCGGCGGATGCTGCAGGTCACCGTCGATGATCACGGCGTAGGGCGCGGCGCACAGGGCGAATCCCTCGCTGACCGCACCGCCGAGACCGCCCACCCGGGCCCGCGGCGCACGGTGGTGCACCCGCACCGGCAGGCTCACCGTCGGCCGGACCCGGGCGATCGCCTCGGGTGTCCCGTCGTCGGAGTCGTCGACGAAGATGACCTCGCCGGCCAGGCCCCGCAACGCGTCGTCGAGCCGGCGCAGCAGGGGCTCGATGTTGTGCGCCTCGTTGCGGGTCGGCACCACGACCGACAGCTGCGGCGCCACCGGCGCGAGGCGATGGGCGGTCGTCGGCGGGTCGAGGTCGAGGTCGCGGTCGAGGGCGCGGCCGGCGTCGGGGACGCGGCCAGCGTCGGCGGCGCGATCGGCGTCGGCGGCGCGATCTGCCTCGGCGGACCGGCTGTCCAGGGGGGTGCGGGGTTGTGGCAGGGTCGGCCGGCGCAGGAGACCGGTGCGGTCGTCGGGAAGATCACCTGTACTCGTCGGCGTCATCGCGGCTGGCCTCCGCCCGGTCCGCGCGCCATCAGTCGGCGGACCCACAGGAGGCGAACCGACGCCGGATGGTTCCCGTTCCCGGGCGCCGCCGCCGGCAATACGACACGGCGTCTGTCGGGCATGGTTGTGGCAAGGAGCATGACGAATTCCCCCCAGCTGGAGCCGGAAAAGAAACAGCGGTTCGGGCCAATTTCGTGACACCCCCGGCCCGAATCTTGGCCTGACAGGTCCCGAGGCCGAGCGAAAAATTACCGTACGGCCGCGACAGGTGGGCACAATTGCCCACCTGGCACACTCCGAGACACAACCGAAGTCGCTACACGACCCGTCGGCATGCCCAACCAGNCTGGAAATCCGTGACATTCTCCGCGGTAATCCTGCGCATCTTTGGCGGAGTCGACGACCGCCTACTCCCACGGCCACGACGCCGCCGGACAATGCGGTTCATCGCATACGTCTGATGCCGGACAAGAACGTCTATGCCGGGATGGAGTGAGTCCGGACCGCCGGTCAGGTCAGGTGACGGCCGGGGGCGCGGCGGCCGGGGGCGCGGCGAGCAGCTCGGCAAGGTGGCGGCCGTGCCGGGTCGTGACGTGCGCGGCCTGGGTGCGGCAGGAGAACCCGTCGGCGAGCAGCACCGCGTCCGCGGGCGCCGTCGCGGCCGCCCGGCCGATGCCACGCTGCGCGATCGCGATGGAGACGTCGTAGTGCCCGGCCTCCATCCCGAAGTTGCCGGCGAGGCCGCAGCAGCCGGCCAGCACCTCCAACCGGGCGCCGGCCGTCGAGAGCAGGTCACGATCGGCCGTGAAACCCATGACCGCGTGCTGGTGGCAGTGCGGTTGGGCGAGCACCCGCACCCCGTCGAGGCGGGGGGGCACCCAGCCGGGAGTGGCCGTCAGCAGCTCGGCGAGCGTGCGGACCCCGCCCGCCACCAGGGCCGCGGCCGGGTCGTCGGCAAGCAGCTCGGTCAGGTCGCCGCGCAGCACCGCGGTGCAGGACGGTTCCAGGCCGACGATGGGCGTGCCCGCGCGGGCGTACGGCGCCAGGCTGGCCACGGTAGCCCGCAGCCGCCGGCGTGCCCCGTCGAGCTGGCCGGTGGTGATCCAGGTCAGCCCGCAGCACACCGGGCCGGGCGGCACGACCACCCGGTAGCCGGCCGCGGTCAGCACCTCCACCGCCGCCCGGCCGACCTCGGGCGAGAACGACTCGGTGAACGAGTCGATCCAGAGCACCACATCCCGACCCCCGGCCCCGTCCCCGCCCCCGCCCCCGCCGTAACCTCCGCCTCCGCCGTAGCCGTCGCCTCCGACCCGGGCGCCGTCCGCCGCCTGGCCGCCCGCCGCGGCCGGAGCACCGTCACCGCCCGGCCCGGCGTCTCGCCGGACCCGCGCCTGCCACCAGCGGCTGAACGGCTCGTCCGCGAACGCGGGAACGTCGCGGCGGGGATCCATGCCACCCAGACGCAGCAGGGCACGCCGCGCCGCGGGCCGGGACAGCACCGCGTTGACCAGCGCCGGCGCCCGGCCGGCGAGGCGGGCCCAGCGCGGCAGCCAGCCGAGGACGTAGTGGCCGACCGGCCGGAGCCGGCGACGGTACGCCCGGTGCAACACCTCGGCCTTGTAGGTCGCCATGTCCACCCCGGCCGCGCAGTCGTGGGCGCAGGCCTTGCAGGACAGGCACAGGTCCAGCGCCTCGGCGACCTCCCTGGACGCGGGTCCACCGCGAACCAGCGTCCCGTTCGCCATCTCCTGCAGCACTCGGGCCCGCCCGCGGGTGGAGTCCTTCTCGTCCCGGGTGGCCAGGAACGACGGGCACATGAACCCGCCTGCCGCCGACGAGTCGGCCCGGCAGGTGCCGAGCCCGACGCAGCGGTGCACGGCCCGCCCGAAGTCCCCGGCGTCGGTGCCGAAGGCGAAGCCGCCGGCGACGCGGGGCAACGGGCGGGCGGCGGGCAGGCGCAGGTCGGCGTCGATGGGCCGGGGCCGGACGAGCACCCCCGGATTGAGCAGGTCCGCGGGGTCGAACAGGTGCTTGAACCCGGCGAAGGCGGTGATCGCGGCCGGCGAGTACATCCGGGGCAGCAGCTCGCTGCGGGCGCGGCCGTCGCCGTGCTCGCCCGACAGCGACCCACCGTGCGCGGCGACCAGATCGGCGGCCTCGCCGAGGAAGGTCCGCAGCCGGCCGGTCGCGACCCCGAGCGGCAGATCGAGCCGGACGTGGACACAGCCGTCGCCGAAGTGGCCGTAGGGCACCCCCGCCAGCCGGTGGGCGCGCAGCAGCTCCTCGAAGTCGCGCAGGTAGGCGCCGAGCCGCTCGGGCGGCACGGCCGCGTCCTCCCAGCCGGGCCAGGCCGGCTCGCCGTCGGCGGTGCGCCCGGCCAGGCCCGCGCCGTCCTCCCTGATCCGCCACAGCGCACGGCTCTCGGGCCCGGTTGCCAGCACGCGCACCGCCGCCGTCCCCGCGTCGGCCGCCAGCGCCCGGCCGGCCGCCAGGGCCTGCTGCGGCGTGTCCCCACCGACCTCGACGAACAGCCAGCCGGTGCCCGCCGGCAACGCCGGCACCGCGCCCGCCCCGCGGTGGCGGCGGACGATGTCGACCAGCCGGGCGTCCATCCCCTCCATCGCCAGGGGCGCGTGGGCGCGCAGGGGCGGCACCGCGTCCGCGGCGGCCGGCATGTCCGGGTAGCCGAGCACGACCATGGCGGTCGCGAGCGGCGGTGCCACCAGCCGCACCGTTGCGCCGAGCACGACCACGCAGGTCCCCTCGGTGCCCACCAGCGCCCTGGCCAGGTCCGCACCCCGCTCTGGGAGCAGGTGCTCCAGGGAGTAGCCGGACACCTGGCGGCCGAACCGGCCGAGCTCCGTGCGCAGGGTCGCCAGGTTGGCCCGCACGAACGCGTCGAGCCCGGGGACGTCGGTGCGTTCCCCGGCGCCGACGCGCAGCCGGCGACCGGTGCCGTCGAGCACGTCGAGGGACAGCACGTTGTCGGCGGTGCGGCCGTAGGCGATCGCGCGCGAGCCGCAGGCGTTGTTGCCGATCATCCCGCCGACGGTGCAGCGGGCGTGGGTGGACGGGTCCGGGCCGAAGCGCAGGCCGTGGCGGCCGGCGGCGGCCTGCAGCCGGTCGAGGACGACCCCGGGTTGCACGGTGGCGGTGCGTGCGACGGGGTCCAGTGCGACGATGCGGTCGAGGTGCCGGCTGACGTCCATCACGACGCCCGGGCCGACCGCGTTGCCGGCGATCGAGGTGCCGGCGCCGCGGGTCGTCAGCGGGGTGCCACTGGCCCGGCAGACCTCGACGACCGCCGCGATGTCGTCGACCTCCCGCGGGAACACCACCACCGCGGGCGGCACCCGGTAGTTCGACGCGTCCGAGGAGTACTCCGCCCGACGCCGCGCGGACGCGTCGACGGCGGACACCCCGACGGCGGACACCCCGACGGCGGACATCCCGACGGCGGACATCCCGACGGCGAAGGCGGCGCCCGGCCGCTCGCCCAGCGCCGCCCGCAGCCGGGCGACCAGATCCGCCCGGTCCGCGGCGCCTGGGTCGGGGTCGGGGTCGGGGTCGGGGTCGATGGTGTCCGCCCGGCCGGCGGCCGGAAACTGTCGGACCCGGGCGGGACGATGGTCCCGTCCTGCCCCCGTCAGCGCCCGGCCCCGCGACCTGTCCCCGTCCCGCGTCACCCCACCATCCTTGCTGCCGGACGGCGCCTCCCGCACGGGATCGGCCCGTTCGCCGGGATCAGCCCAGTCCGTTCAAGCCAGTCCGACCCCAGGAGGTCACGATGAGCGACATCTCCCCCATCCCCGACGACTACCCCCGGCTCTGTCCCTACCTGTGCGTCGACGGCGCGGCCGCCGCGATCGAGTTCTACGCGTCCGTGCTCGGTGCCACCGAGCGGATGCGCCTGGCGGGCCCCGGCGGCACGGTGGCCCACGCCGAGCTCGCCCTCGGCGACTCGGTGCTCATGCTCTCCGACGAGTTTCCCGAGATGGGTGCCGTGAGCCCCGCCTCGGTCGGCGGGTCCCCGGTGACGATCTCGCTGTACGTCGAGGACGTCGACGCCACCTACGACCGCGCCCTCGCCGCCGGCGCCACCGCGGTGCGGCCGGTGGCAGACCAGTTCTACGGCGACCGGTCCGGCCAGTTCACCGACCCGTTCGGGCATCGCTGGAGCATCGCCTCCCGGGTCGAGCAGGTGCCCCCGCAGGAGATGGCGGCCCGGATGTCGGCGATGGGCGGCGACTGACCGCCCCGGGCCCGGGTTCCCGACCCGGCGGTCGCCGCCCCGGCGCCCTCGGCACGGTCATTCCTGGTCGAGAGCGCCCAGCACCGGCGGGAGCTCGCCGGAGTAGACGACGCTGAGCGAGCGGGTGGCCCGCGTCAACGCGACGTACAGGTCGGCGAGGCCACGGGTCGGCTCGGTGAGCAGCGCGGCCGGTTCGACGAGTACCACCGCGTCGAACTCCAGGCCCTTGGTCTCCGCCACGCTGAGCACCGCGACCGGCGCGTCCAACGCGTTGCCGGCCGCGCTCGCCGGATCGACCGAGTCCGGGACGACGGCCAGGTCGGGCAGCAGGGCCATCAGCGCCGCCCGCAGCGCCAGCACGTCGCGAGGCCGGGCGATCACGGCCACCCGGCCGGAACCGGCCGCCGCCTCCCGTCTGGCGGCATGCGCGACGGCGGCCAGCAACGGCGCGGACGGCTCGTTCGCGGGAGACGGCGCGTCCCCCAGCAGCCGGGCGAGTCCGGGGACGTCCTCGACGGCGACCTCGCCGACCCGCACCGCCGTGGGGCGGTGGCCCACCGCGCGGACGGACACCGGCGCGGTCAGGCTCGGGTTCTGCGCGCGCAGAACCTCCGCGGCCACGTCCATGATCTCCTGCGGGGTGCGGTAGTTGACGCTGAGCCGTTCCACCGTGAACCGTTCGTCGACGACCGGCGCCAGCAGTTGCGCCCAGCTCGTCGGCGCGCCCGGTCGGGCGGTCTGGGCGAGATCGCCGACGAGGGTGGCCGTCCGTCCGGGGCAGCGACGCCACAGCAGCCGCCACAGCATCGGCGAGACCTCCTGCGCCTCGTCGACGATCAGATGGCCGAACGCCCAGCCACGGTCCTCCCGGGCATGCTCGGCGGCGCTGCGCCGCACCCGCGGACCGGACCACCGGTCGGCGAGCGCGGCCGCGTCGACCTGCCCGTCCAGGCCCAGCATGTCGACCACGCCGCGGGCGTACTCACGTTCCTCCGCCCGTTCCCGCTCGGCGCGCCGGGCGGCCTCGAGGCCCGCCTCCTCCTCGGGGTCGCCGAGCAGTTCGGCCGCCTCGTCGAGCAGCGGCACGTCCGCCGGCGTCCAGCGGCGCCCCCCGCCGGCGCCCCGACCGCCGGCGCCCCGACCGCCAGAGGCCCACCCAGCGGCGGCCGGATCAGCGCCGCCCGCCGGGTCAGCGCCGCCAGCCGGGTCAGCGCCGCCAGCCGGGCCGCCGGTCCGCGGAACCGGAATGCGGGCCGCGCCCGCGGAACCGCCGCCGGAGCCCCCACCCACCCGATCATCCGGCTGGGCGGCGGTCGGGGCGGCGCCGGCGGCGGTCGGGAGCAGGTTGGCCGCGGCGAACAGGTCGTCGGCATCGTCCTCGCCCGCCGTCCGCGAGCCGGCGGCGCCGCCGGACCGCAACGGCCGCGGCGCGTCGGCACCGGGCGCCGCCCGGCCGGGGCGGGCCGGGGCGGCGGCCGGGGGCAGATCCTGCAGCAGGGCGCGTTCGCCCGGTGTCAGCCGGTTGCCCGCCGCCCGGGCCAGCGCGGCCGAGTCGCTGAACAGGTCGCCGATGAGCTGCTGCGGCGTCAGCAGCGGCCACAGCCCGTCGAGGACCGCCCGGATCTCCTCCTCCGCCCACAGGTCGCGGGTGATCTNCCCACGCTCGTCGGCGTCGAGCAGGCCGCCACGGATCTGCCGGACCACCTGGGTGGTGAGCTCGGCCAGCAGCTCGCGCAGGAAGACCCGCCGGGCCGAGTTGTGCGGGCGGCGGCTGCGGCGGGCCCGGGTGCGGGCCCGGGCGACGGTCTCCTGACCGAGCCGCAGCACATGGTCGTCATAGTTGATCACCAGCTCCTGCCGGGGCAGGCGCTGGCGGTCCCGCACCGCCCCGGCGACGACCTCGGCCATCCGCGGGTCGCCCTTGAGGGTGGCGACCTCGACCGGTTCGTCGGCGGTGGCGTCCACCCCGGGAAACAGCCGCCCGGGGGTCGCGAAGACCACGCCGGTCTCGCCGAGGGACGGCAGCACCTGGTCGATGTACCGCAGGAACACCGGGCTCGGCCCCACGATCAGCACGCCGGACTGGTCGAGCCGGGCCCGGTCGTTGTAGAGCAGGTAGGCCGCGCGGTGCAGCGCCACCGCCGTCTTGCCGGTCCCGGGGCCACCGTCGACGACGAGGATGCCGTTCGCCCGGGCCCGGATGATGCGGTCCTGCTCGGCCTGCAGGGTGGCGATGATGTCGTGCATGCGACCGGTGCGCGGCGCCGCGAGGGTCTCCAGCAGCATCGAGTCGCCGGACTGCGCCACCGCGCCGTCCGGCGCCGACCCGAGCGGCCCCAGCGGGTCGTCCGCGATCCCGGTGACCTCCCGCCCCCGGGTGCGCAGGTGCCGGNGGCGGACGAGGCCCTGCGGGTCGGCGAGGGTCGCCCGGTAGAAGGCCGTGGCGACGGGGGCGCGCCAGTCGACGAGGATGGGCTCCTGCTCGCTGTCGGACAGGCCGATGCGCCCGATGTAGGTGCGCCGGCCGTCGTCGTGGTCCATCGCGCCGAAGCAGAGCCGGCCCTCGGCGGCGTCGAGGCGGGCGAGCCGGTCGGCGTGCGCCGCCGCGAACACGTCCCGCTCGACGATCGACTGCGGGGTGCCGGTGCCGACGTTGAGCAGCACCCCGCGCAGCTGCTCCCGGGTGATCTCCCGGACCTCGTCCAGGCGGGTGTACAGCGTGTCCAGGTACGCCTGCTCGCGGGCGCGCTCGACATCCTGCATGGTCGGCACCGGCGCTCCTCCCGGGTCGGATCGGGTTCGATGGCTGATCGGCGCGGGCCGGCTACGCCGGTGGTCGGCCCGCGAAGGCGCATGCCGCTGCGCCGAGACGCCCATGGCGCCCCGGCGTAGCCCGCCGCGCCCCGGTGCGCAGCCGGCACGACAGCCGGGCCGGCCAGGCCGCCGCGATCACCGGCCGCCGACCACGGCCCGCACCTACCGGCCAGGCGCGGACCGGTGAGCCAGGAAGGTAACAGCACCTTCGCCGCGAACCTTCCCGGCCCGCCGCGCAGACCTGTGTCCTGCCGGTCGGACGGCGGATCGGGTGGATCGGCGTGGATCGGATGGGCAGACGACCACGTCGGCGACGACGTCCCGAACCGTACCCGGGGCACGGTGGCCGCAACGCCGCACCAACGCGTGTTACAGATTACGGACGTCAGGCCCGGACGTCAGGCCCGAACGTCCGGGCACCCATCCGTCCGGGCTACCGCAGACACGCGCACGCACCCGGCTGGGACACGCATCCGGCTGGGACACGCATCCGGNCAGCTAGGAGNGGTCGGTGGCCGACTCGCGCAGGTCGCCGACGTCGCGCTCCTGCCGCACCCGGACCAGCGCCGCGACCAGCCGGGGCAGATCGCCGCGGTCGACCAGCTCCAGGAACCGTTGCGGGCTGGTCGGCAGCCCGAGCTCGCCGGCGGTGCGGCGCACCCGTTCGTCGAGGTAGGGGACGAGCTCGTCCCAGCCGGCCTGGGCCTCGCGCAGGAAGATGTCGGCCCCCACCGGGCCGATGCCCTTGATCTTCTGGAGCATCGCGCGCTCGCGGTCCGGGAAGTGGTCCGCGGCCTCACGCAGGTGCCGGATGTCGCCGTCATAGGTGTCTGACAGATAGCGGCTGGCGTCCGCGAGCTGGCGAGAGGCGCTCTCGTCGTAGCGGGCGTAGCCGTTGCGGTGCAGGACGCCCGTGCGTTCCTCCCAGGTCGCCTCGGCCATCGACGCGGCGTCGGTCCAGCCTGCGTCCATGAGCGCGCAGGTGGCCTGGACCGCCNCCGCGGTCCGGATGCGGGCGCTGGCGAGCAGGGCGAAGACGGTCAGCCGGAACATCGCCTCGGCGGTGTCGGCCGGCACGTCGGCACCGATCTCGTCGGCGTACGTCCGCCCGTGGCGGGTGAGCAGCTCGGCGACCACCGCCTCGGGGTCAGTTGCAACCATGCAGAGGGACTACCCGCGCTACCCGCGCCCACTCCGCCGCCGCCGGCCGGCGGCCACCCGCTGCCACCTGGGAGAACCTTTCGTCTCCTTTCGTCGGTACCAGCAGGCGAGGCAGGCCCCGCACACGTGCCACTCGGCTCCCGCGGCCCGGCCGTCGGTCCCGACCTGTGGGTTCCGGTCGGCGCATGCCCCGAACGCGATCGTCCCGCAGGCTGGGGGTAGATACTTGAGGAGAAGGGAGGCTGACATGCCCACCGATGCAGAGCGGTCCGCATCGCTGCCGTTGTCGCCCGGCCTGGCCCGAGAGGTGGTCGCGGCGGCCGCCGCGGCGCCCTCGATCCACAACACCCAGCCCTGGCTGTGGCGGCTCGAGGGGGACGGGCTCACCCTCATCGCCGACAGCTCCCGTCAGCTCGACATCGCCGACCCCGAGGGGCGTCAGCTCCTGCTGAGCTGCGGCGCGGCGCTGTGCAACGCCCAGCTGGCGCTGCGGGTCCGCGGCCTGGAACCGGCCGTCGAGCTCCTGCCGGACGGCGACGACTTCCGGTCGAGCCGCCTGGCCACGGTCACGGTCGTCGGCCAGCGGCCGGCGACCGACACCGAGCGGGCCCTCGTCGAGGCCATCCCCCGCCGGTACACCGACCGCCGTCCCTTCGCCGAGCGCCCGTTGCCCGACGAGGCCGTCGCCCGGCTGCGCGAGGCCGCCGAGGCGCACGGCGCCTGGCTCACCGCGCCGACCGATCCGGACCTGCGGGTGCAGGTCAGCGTCCTGCTCTCGCGGGCCGACTGGATCGAGGAGCACAACGACGACTACCGCAAGGAGCTGGCGTCGTGGAGCCGGACGGCGCCGGCCGCCGACGGCATCCCGCGCAGCGCGGTGGTCCACTCCGACGCGCCTCGCCAGTCCGAGTTCCCGATGCGTGACCTCGACGTCGTCGGCGAGGCCGGCACACTGCTGCGGGATCCCGACGTCGAGCGTCCCGGCATCCTGCTGATCGGAACCGAGGCGGACACCACCGCCGACCGGCTGCGGGCCGGCGAGGCGATGCAGCGGGTGCTGCTCACCGCCACGGCGCTCGGCCTCGCGACGTCGCCCATGTCGCAGGCGATCGACGTCGAGGGCATGCGCGAGCAGTTCCGCGCGGCCACCGGCGGGCTGGGGCACGTCCAGATGATCCTGCGAGCCGGCTACCTGCCCTCGGATACCGAGCCGCTCGGCCCGACCCCGCGGCGGCGGGTCGACGACGTCCTCGACGTCGCCGGCTCCGACGAGCGCGCCTGACGCGGCGCCGATGAGTGGGGGGTTCGGGCTCGATCTGAGCGACGAGCAGCGCCAGCTGCGTTCCTGGGTGCACGGCTTCGCCGCCGACGTGGTCCGCCCCGCGGCGCCGGACTGGGACGAACGCGAGCAGACGCCCTGGCCGATCATCCAGGAGGCGGCCAAGATCGGTCTGTACGACTTCGACGCACTGGCCACGCTGTGGGCGGATCCCACCGGGCTGTCGCTGCCCCTGGTGTCCGAGGAGCTGTTCTGGGGCGACGCCGGGATCGGTATGTCGATCATGGGCACGACGCTCGGTGTCGCCGGCATCGTCTCCGCCGGCACCCCGGAACAGATCGGCGAGTGGGCGCCGCAGTGCTTCGGCGACGCGAGTGACCCGAAGGTGGCGGCGTTCTGCGTCTCGGAGCCGGGCGCCGGCTCGGACGTGTCGGCCCTGCGGGTCCGGGCCCGCCACGACCCCGCCACCGACGAATGGATCCTCAGCGGCCAGAAGGCCTGGATCACCAACGGCGGCATCGCCGCCGTCCACGTCGTCGTCGCGTCCGTGGACCCGGAGTTGGGCTCGCGCGGGCAGGCGGCATTCGTCGTCCCGCCGGGCACCCCCGGGCTCACCGCGTCCCGCAAGATCCGCAAGCTGGGTCTTCGGGCTTCGCACACCGCGGACGTCTTCCTCGACGACGTCCGCGTCCCGGGCCGCTGCCTGCTCGGTGGCCGGGAGCGGCTCGACGAGCGCCTCGCCGCCGCCCGCGCCGGCCGGCGCGCCTCCGGCCAGGCGGCGCTGGCGACCTTCGAGGTCACCCGGCCGATCGTCGGCGCCCAGGCCATCGGCATCGCGCGCGCCGCGTACGAGTACGCCCTGGACTACGCCCGCGGGCGCGAGCAGTTCGGCCGGCCGATCATCACCAACCAGGCGATCGCCTTCGCGCTCGCCGACATGCGGATGGAGATCGACGCGGCCCGGCTGCTCATCTGGCGGGCCGCCTGGATGGGTCACAGCGGCCGGCCGTTCGAGGCCGGCGAGGGATCGATGAGCAAGCTCAAGGCCAGCGAGGTCGCGGTGTGGGCGACGGAGAAGGCGGTGCAGATCCTGGGCGGAGCCGGCTACAGCCGTGACCATCCCGTCGAGCGGATGTTCCGCGACTCCAAGATCTACACAATCTTCGAGGGCACGTCCGAGATCCAGCGGCTCGTCATCGCCCGGGCGATCTCCGGCCTGCACATCGCCTGACGTCGCACCGGGGTATTTCTCCGAAAGCCGCCGAGATACGGGGTCTGCACGGTCACGTGGCGGTTTGATCGCACCAGACCGGGTCGCTCACGGCGGCGCCCGACGTTCGGGGGCGTCGCTGGCCCGCCGGCGGCGGCCCGGTCCCAACCCGGGGGGTCCCGGGGGCGCCGACCACCACGGGGTCCCCGGGGACTCCGAAGACGCCGGGGACTCCGGCCCCCCGCCGAGATCGTCCGCGGCCTCTGCTTGTCCGGAGGCTTTCGTGTCCGGTTTATCCCTCTGGATAGGCGGGAGGACGGCGACAGCGACGGCGGCTTCGGGCTGGGCGCAGCGGTTCGGGCGGGGCGGGTCCGTCAGGGGGTCGCGGGGCCGGGGGCGCTGACGTAGGCGACGCTGGCGTAGCTGTCGGCGGGGCGCCCGGCGGCGTCGACGCAGCGCACGGCCACCGTGACGGGCGTGGGCGCGCCGCCGGCGGCCGCGGCGGCCGGGAGTTCGGCCGCGGCGCAGCGGGCGGTGGGCTCGCCGTACGGGGTCACCTGGAGCGAGCTCGGGGTCCGCGAGATCCCGGGGAAGGTCACCTGGTAGCGGCCGACCCCGAGCCGGCTGATCTGGTTCGTGGCGCCGGTGCTGTTCGCCGAGTACCAGGCCCAGGCGTTCACCGGCGGGCCCGGCGGGACCTGCTGGATCGGCCCGCCGGGACGGGTGATGCCCGTGAACGCGTGGCCGAAGCTGGCCGCACCGGTCGGAATGAGCGCGTGGCCGCTGGTGTAGAGCAGCACGAACGGGCTGTCCGTCCAGACCGACCCGTGCGCGCAGCCGACGAACACCGACTGGCGGTCCGTCTTCACCACCCGACCGAGGGCGTTGCACCCGACAGGACCGTCACCGAGCGCGTTGACCTGCAGGTTGTTGCCGTTTTTCGCGAACGCCGGCCCGGTCAGGTCGACCGTGTAGTGCCCGGCGTCGACCCGGTGGACCTCGATCGTGCCCGGCCCGCTGACGCTGTAGGCGTTCGTCGGGCGGGAGGTGGCGGCCGACGCGGAGTCGGACCGGAGATAGGCGTACGCCCCGACCGACGACGGCTGCGGGGACGCGGTGTCGGAGGACGACGCGGTGTCGGAGGACGACGCGGTGTCGGAGGACGACGCGGTGTCGGAGGACGACGCGGTGACCGGGGTTGCCGCGCTGGCCAGGGGCGCCGGGCTGACCGGGGACGCGGGCCGGGTCGGGATCGGGGTCACCGATGCGGTGTCCGGCACGTGGGTGAACAGCGCGGTGAAGGCGGAGTCGGCCGGCGCCCCGGCGGCGTCGCGGCAGGTCAGGTCGACCTGCTCGTCCCGGCCGGCGGCGCCCCAGCGCACGACGTGGCAGGAGACGACCGGCGTGGTGGTCGTCGCGGCGGCCCCGGCCGGGTCCAGCGCGGTCACGATCGCCGCGCCGCGCCCGGCGGCCACGGCGATACCGGGAAAGGTGACCCGGTAGCCGCCGGTCTGCCGCCGCGCGACCGTGACCTGCGCGGCGGCGCCCGACCCCCCGGCGGTGCGCCAACTCCCGGCGCTCCGCGCCGGCGGGACCGCCGTGGGCGCGGTCCCCGCCGGCCCGGCCGCGGTCGGCGCGGTCCCCGGGGCGCCGGCGGGTGTGACGCTGGCGAAGCCCCAGACCGGCGCCGAGGCCGCCCCGGCGCTGCCGGTCGGCGTGGTCGAAGGGGACTGCGCGGCGCCGCGGAGGCGCTCCGAGTCGGACTTCGCCGTACGGGCCGCATCCCGGGACCGGCCGTCGCCGCGGTGGCCATCGTCCGAGCAGGCGGCCAGGGCGAACAGCGCCGCCGCGCAGCCCAGTGCGCCGGCGACCCGCGTCACCCGCGCCGCCCTGGTCACCCGAGCTGCCTGAGCTGCCTGAGCTGCCTGAGCCACGGCTGCCCGGGCTGCCCGCGCGACCAAGACGGTCTGGCCGACCCGGGTGGACTGGCCGGACTGGGCGGACTGGGCGGCCATCCTCGCCATGCGGTGCCTTTCCTCGCGTCCAGATCTCGCTCTCGCGTCCAGATCTCGTTGCCACGACAATGGCACATCCCGGGCGTAGGGAGCCGCCCGAGACCGGCCCGAACCCTGTCAATCCGCTGACAACCAGGTCGGAAGGGCAGTCGGAGCCCCGACAGTCCTGCAACAGGGGACACTCCCCTAAGCTTTTCCCATGTGATCCGCCGCGTCGGCGGGTCGGGACACCATGATCGATCAAGGGTCGGTGCGCGACACCGGCGGGTCCGCGCCCGGCGCGGCGCCCCGCCCGGACCGCGGTCGGCACGCGGCAGGCAGGGGTACAGGTCGATGGCGTCATCGGATGCTGGTGTGGCGGCGCGCGCCGTTCCTCTCGGCCCGGACGACCCCCGCGAGCTCGGCTCGTACACGCTGCTGGGCAAGCTCGGCCAGGGCGGCATGGGCATGGTCTACCTGGGACGCTCGGAGAAGGGCCGGCTCGTCGCGATCAAGGTGATCCGGACGGAGGCGGTCGGCAACCCCGAGTTCCGGGCCCGGTTCCGGCTGGAGGCGGAGACGGCCCGGCGCGTCGCCCGGGTGTGCACCGCCGAGGTCCTCGACGCCGACCCCGACGCCGAATGGCCCTACCTCGTCACCGAGTTCATCGAGGGCGAGACGCTGGCGCGCTACGTCCAGCGCAACGGCCCGCTCGCCGACGCCAACCTGGAACAGCTCGCGGTCGGCGTCGCCGCGGCCCTCACCGCCATCCACAGCGCCGGAATCGTGCACCGCGACCTCAAGCCGGCCAACGTCATCCTCTCCCCCTTCGGCCCCAGGGTGATCGACTTCGGGATCNCCCGGGCCGTCGACGCCGGCAGCGGCCTGACCGGCGACCTGCAGCAGCTCGGCACGCCCGCGTTCATGTCCCCCGAGCAGATCGAGAGCCAGCCGATCTCCTCCGCGGTGGACATCTGGGCGTGGGGCGGGCTGGTCGCCTTCGCGGCCACCGGCCACTACCCGTTCGGCGACGCCTCCGCCCAGGTGCTGCTCTACCGGGCACTGCACGAGGAACCGCGCCTCGACGACGTGGACCCGGCCCTGCGCCCGATCGTCTGGCTCGCGATGCGCAAGGACCCGGCCACCCGGCCCACCGCGCAGCAGCTCATGCTGCGCCTGCTCGGCGACCCGTCTGGCACCGGCCCGGACGCCNCCGCCGCCGTCGACCCGCAGGACGTCACCAACGTCCTGCAGGGCTGGAACCTGCCCGCCCCATCCCCGGCCGGCCCTGGCACCAGCGGCCCGACCGCGGGCGCCGTGGGCACCGGACCGGCGGCGGACGTCGGCGGGCGCGGGGTGGCCGCCGCGGCGGCGGGTGCCGGGACGGGCGCCGCCGCCGGGTACACCGCCGACCCCGACGCCCCGACCAGGCTGCCGACCGGCCTCGGCGCGCCGGTGCCGCCGCGGACGGCGGGCGACGGGACCGTCGCCGGCCAGTCCCCCACCCGGGTCGGCGCCGAGGCCGGCGGGCCGTCCTGGCCAGGCGGGCCCGGAGGAAGCGGCGGTGCGGCGTCGCCGCCCGGCGGCGCGGGTGCACGCGGCCACAGAAACCGCGTGCCGCTGCTCGTCGGCGGCGGCGTCGTCGTGGTCGGCGCGATCCTCGCCGGCATCCTCGCCCTGACCTCCGGCGGCAGCGACGGCGGCAACTCCGCCGCAACGGGCAGCAGTCCCAGGCCCGCCGCCTCCGCAGGGGCCGCGTCCACCGGGGCCCCGTCCGCGCAGCCCGGCGCGTTCACGCTGCCCCGCTCGCCCGAGCCGCTGGGCCGCGACACCGTCGTCTACGCCTCCAACCGCAACGGCAACTACGACCTGTTCCGCGGCGACGTCACCGGCGACGGCGGCCTCCAGAACGACAAGCCGCTGCTCACCGGCCCGGACAACGACATGCTGCCGGCGATCTCCGGTGACCGGAAGACGGTCGTCTTCTTCAAGAAGGGCAGCCCGAACACGCTGCAGGCGATCGCCGCCGACGGCACCGGCAAGCCCGTGCAACTGTTCACCTCCGGCCCGGCGGCCAACCTGACGATCGCCAACGATGCCCGGCCGTCCCTCTCCCCCGACGGTGAGTTCCTCGTCGTCCGGTCAAGTACCGACGAGAAGCGCGACCAGAATCCAGGCCTCTACATCGTCCGGCTCGACGGGTCGAGCGTGCGCAGACTCAAGACGAAGCCGCAGGCGACCGATCCGGCCTGGTCGCCGGACGGCGAGCGCATCGCCTACTGGTCCAACAACGCCGGCGGCGATCGGGGCTTCGTCGTGGTCATCTCCGTCGAACCCGACGCCGTCGCACAGCCGGTGATCAATGACAAGCTGACCACCGACTCCGACCCGGTCTGGTCACCGAACGGCGACAAGATCGCTTTCACTCGAGAGCAGAACGGCGACCTGGAGATCTTCGAGATGGGCTCGGACGGCTCCGACGTCCGCCAGCTCACCCACGCGCGCGGCGACGACCAGGACCCCGCCTTCGGCCCCGACGGCCGCATCGTCTTCTCCGGCCAGCGCGACCCCGCCAACCCCAACGCCCGCCAGCTGTTCGTCCTCAACCCGAACGACCCCGCCGCCGGCGACCGCCAGCTCACCACCCTCGGCGGCTTCAACGGCCACGCCCNCTGGAACGCCGGCTGACCCAGCCCGCGCCCACCGCCGGCCGGCCCGTCCTGCTTATCCAGAGGGATTTTTCGGACACCTAAGCCTCTGGATAAGCGGTAGAGCCTGTCCACAGGCCGGCGAGTTGTCCACAGATGGCGTACAGGTGGGTTCCGCGGGGGCGCGTCCGAGCCCACACTCGGGACGTGGCCCAGTCCTACGAGAAGGTCATCGCGCTGGCCCGCCGGCAGGACGACATGGTCCTGCGCCGAGATGCTCGCCGGCTCGGCATGTCCGACGAGGCGATCAAGCTGCGGCGACGGCGGCACGGCTGGACGTCGCCCATCCGCGGCACGCTGTTCGTGCCGCCCGTTCGCGACGAGCTGCGAGCCCATGCTCGGGCGGCCCTCGCCATCGCCGGTGGCACGATTTGCGGGCGCACCGCCGCCCGGCTGCACGGGCTGCCCGGGCTCCTGCTGCGACGGCCCCACGAGCCGGTCGACATCGCACTGCCCGGAGAGGGAGACAATCGGCAGCGGCGCGGCTACCTCCGGCACTGGATGACGACGCCCGACGCGGAGACCGTCGATCTCGCCGGCATCCGAACGAGCACGATCCGGCGCACTCTTGAGGATCTGGCGTTGCTGTGCGATCGCGACGTGTTCGTCAGCGTCCTCGACGCCATGCTCCAGNAGGAGCACCTGACCCGCGACGAGATCCTCGACCTGCGCGTGCGGGTGACAGCACGTCGCCATGGCGACCGGGCGGAACGCTGGTGGTCGCAGATCGACGGGCGAGCAGAGTCTCCGCTGGAAACGCGAGTCCGGCTGTTGCTCGATGATGCTGGCCTGCTACCCGACGAGCTTCAGTGGCTGGTCCGCGATCCCTCGTCGGGGCTGCCGCTGGCCAGGCTCGACTTCGCCTGGCCGTCGCTGCGCGTGGCGATCGAGACGGACGGCGCCGGACCGCACGGTGAGCCCACGGCGCTGTACCGGGACCGGACCCGGCAGAACGCGTTGGTTCGCCTCGGCTGGAACGTTCTGCGCTTCACCTGGCGGGATGCGATCTATGAGGCGCGGGGGCTCCGGGAGACCGTACGCGCCGCCCTCCGTCGGGCTGCGTCGACGCGTCTCCCGGCGGCGGGCGGCGGCTACGCCTGAGGTGAGCCAGCCGCCGGTGGACCTTCCTGCTTGTCCGGAGGGCATCGGCGTCCGAATTATCCCTCCGGACAAGCAGGAGAAGGGGCCGTGGCTAGCGCGGGGGGCCGCTGACGGGGGCGGCGGGGGCGCGCTTGACGGTCTTGGGGTCCATGCGGCGGATCAGCAGGGAGGTGAAGATGATGAACAGGATGCCGATCACGGCGCCCGCGACGATGTCGGTGAGGTAGGCCGACGCCGTGTGGTTGTAGAAGGGGTCGACGACGACCTTCGGGTTGATCGGCTTGTGGTTGTCGGGGCGCANCACGCCGGCGAGGGTGATGCGGTTCATGTCCGCGATCGACGACATCGACGCGAACCCCCAGCGGGCCGGCGCGATGTAGCTGACCTGCTCCAGGCCCGCGGTGCCCTTGACCGGCACGATGCCACCGCTGAAGATCAGCTGGGCCATCGTGATCAGGACGAGCAGGGGCATCGTCTTGTCGGCGTTGTCGACCAGCGCCGAGATCACCAGGCCGAGCATCNCCGAGGCCAGCGACACCACGATCACCGCGATCAGCATCTCCAGCAGCGAGTTGCCGAGGATGAGCCCGGCCTTGGGCGTTCGCCCGGCCAGTCCGATCAACGTGAACGGGATCGACTGCGNCACCGTGATCACGATCAGGACGAGGACCTTCGACCCGATGTACGCCGTGCGGGACAGGCCGATGGCTCTCTCCCGGCGATAGATCGCCCTTTCCTTGACGATCTCGCGGACCGAGTTCGCCATGCCCATGAAACAGGCACAGAGCACCATGATCAGCAGGATCGTCGGGCCGTCGGAGTTCGGCGAGAACTGTTTGGCCTGCTCGGCCGTCAGGTCGAAGTTCCCGCCGATGGCTCTGGGTATCAGCCCCAACAGGAACGGGAACGCGATGATCAGCCGCAGGTAGGACTTGTCCGACGCCACGACGGCCATGGTTCGGCGACTCAGCGTGACCAGCTGGGAGGCCACCGACTGCTGGCGCAGCGAGGGCAGTTCCTCCGGCGCCGGCCGCGCCGACGGCGCGGTGATCGATGCCGGCACGTAGTACCGCGAGTTGCGGAAGCGGGCCGCCGACTCGGCGCCCGGCGTCGCCTCCAGGTTGAGGAAGACGTCCGGGTAATCCCGCTTGCCGAAGAAGGTCAGCGCGTCCTGGGGCGGTCCGAAGTAGGCGACGTACCCGCCAGGAGCCAGGACCAGGATGTAGTCGCACAGGTCGAGCTGGGCGACGCTGTGGGTGACCACGATGACCGTCCGGCCGTCGTCCGCCAGCTTGCGCAGCGACTCCATGACGTTCTTGTCCATGCCCGGGTCGAGCCCGGAGGTCGGCTCGTCCAAGTAGAGCAGGGTCGGGCGGGTCAGCAGCTCCAGCGCCACCGAGGTCCGCTTGCGCTGGCCACCGGACAGCCGCGACACCTGGGTGTTCGCGTGCTGGGTGAGGCCGAGCTCGGCCAGGACCTCGTCGACGCGGGTGNGCCGCTCCGCCTTCGTGACGTCCGGTGGGAAGCGCAGCTCGGCGCCGTACTCCAGGGCCTTGCGCACGGTGAGCGAGGTGTGCAGCAGGTCCTCCTGCGGAACGTAGCCGATGCGGCGCCGCAGTTCGTCGTACTCGGAGTACAGATCACGGCCGGCGTAGCGGACGGTCCCCTTGTCCGCGGGCCGGAACCCGGTCAGGGCGTTGAGCAGGGTCGACTTGCCGGCGCCCGAGGGCCCGACGACGCCGAGCAGCGCCCGGCCGGGNAGCTTGAACGTCATGTCGTGCATGAGCTGCTTCTGGCCGGCCCAGACGTTCAGGGNGTCGGCCTCGAAGCTGACGTCGCCGGAGTCGATGTACTCGACGAGCTGGTCGCCCTCGAGCTGGAAGACGTGGTGACCGACGNCGATGACGTCGCCCTGGCCGACCTCCGTCCGGTTGATCCGGCGGCCGTTGACGAACACGCCGTTGGCCGAGTCGAGGTCGGCGATCTGCAGGCCCGACCGGCCGATGTAGAGCTCGGCGTGCCGGCGGGAGGCGAGCAGGTCGGTGATGACGATGTCGTTGTCCCGGGCGCGGCCGATCGACATCGTGCCCTGGCGCAGGCGGTAGGTGGTGCGCCGCTCGTGCTCCTGCTCGAGGCTGGTCGAGCCGCTGGAACGCTCACCGCGGCGGCGGTCGTCGTAGTCGTCGTAGTCGCGCCCGCGCTGCGCCGGGCTCGTCGGCCCCTGGTGGCCGCGGCTGCCCCGCCCCGAGGTGGGCCGCGGCGGGCTGTAGCCGGCGGCGTTGGGCAGCATCGTCTGCATGTCGTAGCCGGGGTCGTAGGCCGGCTCGTCGATCGGGCCGCGCCCCTGCGGGAACTCGGGGTGGACGACGACCTCGGGCCCCGTGGGGGTCCCCAGCCGCAGCCGCACCTCGTCGTGCACCGGCACCGACTCGGGCATCCGCTGCCCGTCGATCCAGGTGCCGTTGGAGCTGATGTCCCGGACGACCCAGCCGCTGCCGGCCTGTTCGAGGAGGAGGTGACGGCGAGAGACCCGGCTGTCGGCGATGACGTAGTCGGCGGTCCGGGCACGGCCGATGATGAACTGGGCCTCGGCGGGCACGGTGGCCGCACCGGCCTCGGTGACGACTCTCAGGAAGGTCGTCTGCACGTGTTTCCCCCTTCGCGACGGGACGCTGGCCGGGTTGTCCCGCCGAACTCCACCTTGTAACTACGCCAGGTCGTGTCACCAAGCCGAGCGATGTCAACGTTTCGAGNGGCGCCACCGGGGTGACCGATGACGCCACGCCGAGCGGTCACGCGGGTTGACCGATCATGCCGGATGTCCGATCGTAGCGTCGTGGGATGACCTTGATCCACCCCGGGTGACGGTTGACCGGCCAGCCGTACGGCGTTCCCGCCGTCGCATTCGACCTCTGGACATGTCTCGGTTTCCTGCCGCCTCTTGATCCTTCGATATGCCGGCTGCCTGCACGGACCTTCTCCGCTGTCGGCCCAGGTCGGGCCGCCACCGCGGCGGCCGTGCCACGGGGACGAGGGTGACGACGCGCGACTCCCGTGCGGCACCCTATGAGAATGCCGGTCGATGAGCCTCGACAGTGGCATCTGTCGCAGATCCGACCGAGGGGGNCGCCGGACGGATTCGGGCGCCTGACCGTCCGTACCCAACCGATGNACATGGCGAGCCCACCAGGACCGCGGCCGCTCGCTTCGCGTCCAGGAAATGCCTGGGTGCGCGCCCTGCACCGGCGCAAGGCCGGNCTGCGCCCAGCCGGCTGCGACGGGCGGCCGAACGACCGCGGACGGTCCGGGCCGACGCCCGCGGCGGCGTCGAGGCGGGAGGCGCCCGAACGCTCGGGCAGGTGACGCCCCCCGGGACACCCCGAGAATGTGACCGGAATCATGCCCGCCCGGGGAAGATCGGGTCGCGGGCGGGCATGGTCATCGGCAGGCGGGTCAGGATGCCGGGAGAACGACGTCCTTGGCCGTCGCGGTGAGCGACAGCCCGGTGGCGTTCGTCGACGCCTTGACTATCTGCAGGTGGAATGGCAGCCCGGACACCGGGATCGGGATCGGGACCTTGAACTGGAAGGGGATGCTGAAGTTCAGACCGCCCGCGATCGACAGCCCGGACGGGACCAGGGTGAGCTGGTTGTCGTTGACCTCGAACGTGGTGATACCGGCGATCTGCGTGCTGCCCAGCCCGAACAGGGCGTCGGTGGTGCCGCTCAGCTCGACCTTCTTCCCGCCGTCCACCGGCTTGACCTGGAACTTGACCGCCTGCTTCGCGAGGAANGCGTTCAGGTCGGCATAGGTGATGCCGACGGTGGCCCGCACGTCGTCGACGGGGACCTGCCCCACGTTGTCGGTGAGCGCGTCCCCGAGGGGGACGTGCACGCCCTTGAGGTGCGCCTTCACCGAGGAGATCTTCGGCCCGGGAGTGGGGATGCCGTCGATGCCGACGCCGATGTCGTCGAACTTGCCGAACAGCACCTGCGTGATGAAGGGGAACCCGCCGATGCTCACGCTGGTCACCTTCGGCACCGGGTCGCCGGGCTTGAGGTTCTCGGCGACGGACGCCTCGACCTGCTTGCGCATCTGCCCCTTGGCGATCACCACGCCGACCCGGTCGCCCACGACGAACAACACGACCAGCACGACCAGCACGATCGCCAGCAGGCGGCCGCGCCGGCGCCGCCGTGGCGGCTTCGCGGCGGCAGCGGCACCGGCCGGCGGCCCGCCGGGGCCGTACCCCTCCCGGCCGGCCCCGCCGGCGCCGTACCCGTCCAAGCCAGCGCCGGCGGGGCCGTCCTGGCCGATCGCCGCCCCGAATCCCGGGTCACGGGCAGGCTGCTGCCCGTAGCCGGACTGGTCGTAGGCAGTCGGAGCAGGGCCAGGCTGCGCGTACCCGGACTGCTGGTGCTCGGACCGCGGGTAGCCGGGCTGCGGACTCCCGGGCTGCGGACTCCCGGGCTGCGGGTAGCCGGGCTGCGGGTAGCCGGGCTGCGGATCCTCGGGTCGGGTCGAACCCGGCCAGGGCTGGCCGGCGGCCGCGACACCGCCACGATCAATGATCATGGTGCCGTCGGTGCCGTCGGTGCCGTCCTCGGGATCGGCCCAGCCGGGCGCGGCCTCGCCTCGACGGCGCACGGCCGCCGTGCTCGTCGTCGGTGCGACGGGCCGGTCGTGGGGTCCGGAGCCGGCGGCGTCCATCGGGCGCACCGGCCGGAACGACTCGGCCGGCGGGGGCGGGCCCGACGGACGGAACGACTCGGCGGGCGGGGGCGGCCCGGACGGCGCCCCCGGTCGGACAGCGCGCTGCCCCGCCGCCGGCGCCGCGCCCGCCGACCGCGTCCCCTCACCGTCGGAGGGCACCACGCGCGTGCTGTCCGCCGCCTGCCCGTCACCGTCGCGTCCGTCGTTCACCGGACCATCTCCTGCCAGTACCGCGCCGGAGCNCGCCGTCGCTGTGTGGTCTTGCGCCTGGTGGCTGTCATGCACCAGGTTCTGCCGGATCGTCGCACGTTACGTGCGTCTGGCAGGCCCACGGGTCCGATCATCCCGGATCAGGCTTGTCGGATTACCGACCCTCACCCGAATCGAGCCGGAACAGGCACCTTCGGTGCTGGTCCGGCACGGTCCGGCACGCACAGCTCACACCTCCAGCGGAAGCTGNGCCACCGCGGTGTCCCGTCTGACCGGTGCCAGCCGGAACACGTCGCCGCGCGGCGCCGCGAACGCCTGCCAGAAGTGGTCCGCGACCTGCGCGGGACGAAGCGGGCCCGCCGGGCCCACCCGTCCGTCGAGGACGACCGTGCGCAGCCGGATCCCGCGGGCGGCCAGCGTCGGGCGCAGCGCCTCGGCGAGCGCGGCCAGCCCCGCCTTGCCGACGGCCAGGGCGAAACGGCCGGCCACCGGTTCGGTACGCGGGCCCGCCGTGGTGAGCAGGATCGTCGCGNCCGCCCGGTCGTCGAGCAGCCCGGCGGCCACCTGCACGGCGGCCAGCGCCCCGGTGACGTTCACCGCGAGGGTCTGGTTCATCGTCTCGGCCGCCACCGTGAGCGCGGCCCCGCGGATGCTGAGCTTGGCGTTGTAGACGAGCACGGTGAGCCCGCCGATCTCGGCGGACACCCGCTCGACCGCGCCGGCGAGCGCCGCGGAGTCGGTGACGTCCGCGACCGCGCCGGCCACCGTCAGCCCCTCCGCCGCCAGCGCGTCGCGCACCCGGGTGAGGGTGTCGGCGGAGCGGGAGACGACTCCGAGCGCGAAGCCCTCCCGCCCGTACCGGCGCACCAGCTCGACGCCGAAACTCGTGCCCGGCCCGATCACGACGAGGCCACGCGTCGGCGGCTCGGACGCGTCCGNCTCGCGCGGCGCCGTGCAGCTCATGCCCACATCCTGGCCGAGGCGACGGCAGGAGACGTCGGGGATGGCCAGATCGGCCGCGGCGGGACGGTCAGGTTCGCGCGCGCTCGTCCCGGGCGGCCTGCACCGCGTTGGCCGCCCGCAGGGGAGCGCAGCGCACGTAGGCCCACCCGAGGGCGGCACTGACGATGATCACCGGGATCAGCAGGAGCAGCAGAGCGATGACGACCGCGCCGAAGGTCTCCATGCCCTCTGCCTACCCACCATCGGGGGTAGCCCAGCCGGGTGTGACGCACGAGTCGAGCCGGCGGGGGTCGAGCCGGCGGGCGGCGCGGCCGCGTGGCTGTGGGTCAGGCGACGAGGATCCCCGGGTTGAGAATGCCGGCGGGGTCGAGGGTGCGCTTCACCGCGCGCAGCACGTCGACGCCGAGGCCGCCGATCTCGGCATCGAGCCAGGGGCGGTGTTCGGTGCCGACGGCGTGGTGATGGGTGATCGTGCNACCCGCGGCGACGATCGCATCGCCGGCCGCCGTCTTCGCCGCCCGCCAGCTCCCGATCGGGTCCACGCCCTGCGCGCACACCACGGTGAAGTAGAGCGAGGCTCCCGTCGCATACAGGTGGGAGATATGGCACATCACCACCGGCGACAGCTGCGCCGCGCCGAGCGAGCCGATCAGCGCCGCCCGCACACCCGCGTAGAGCGCCGGCAGGGTGGCCCAGAACCCCGCGGTTTCCAGCGTCTCGGCGAAGATCCCCTGGTCGAGCAGGGCGTCGCGCAGGTAGGGCGCCCGAAACCGGCCCCGTTCCCAGTCGGGACCGGCCGCGGCGTCCAGCCGCCGCGCGCCGCCGGCCAGCAGCACCCCCGCGACCTCGGCGGCGCGCCGCTCGACCGCCGGGGCGGCCCCCTCGTACCCGGTGACGAGGTGGCAGCCGCCCGTCAGACCATCCGCCAGATCGGTCCCGGACCCGGACCCGGTCGCTGCCGCCGGGCCACCCGGGCGCGGCGGACGGGCGAGGCCGCCCACCGTCTCGGTCTCGTCGGACAGGCGGCATACGGTGGGCCGCAGGTCACCCGCCGCGAGGGTGCGCAGCAGCCGCGTCCCGGTCGCGAAGTCCGGCACCGACCAGCCCTCGAAGATCCGCCGCGCCGGCAACGGCCGGACCCGCGCCACCACCTGGGTGATGACGCCGAAGGCGCCCTCGGAGCCGAGCAGCAGCTCGCGCAGGTCCGGCCCGGCCGCCGAGGCCGGCGCCCGGCCGAGCTCCCAGGAGCCGACCGGGGTCGCCACCCGCAGCCCGACGACCAACTCGTCGAAGCGGCCGTAGCCCGCCGACGCCTGGCCGCTGGACCGCGTGGCGGCGAACCCGCCGATGGTGGCGTACTCCCAGGACTGCGGGACGTGCCCGAGGCTCAGCCCGTGCTCGGCGAGCAGCGCCTCGGCCCGCGGGCCGCGCAGCCCGGCGCCGAGCTCGGCGGTGCCGGACTCCCGGTCCACCCGGCCCAACGCGTCCAGCCTGGCCAGGTCGAGGGCGACCACGGGCCGTTCGGCGGGCCTTGCGGGTTCGAGGCCGCCGACGACGGAGGTGCCCCCGCCGAAGGGCACGACGACGATGCGCTCCCGGCTGGCCAGGCGCAGCACCGCGAGCACCTCGTCGTGGTCCGCGGGCAGCACGACCGCGTCAGGCGCGGCCCCGGCGTCGCCGGCACGCAGGCGCAGCAGATCGGTCGTGGACCGCCCGCGGCAGTGCCGGATGCGCGCCTCGTCGTGCGTGTGGACGTGGCCCGAGCCGACGATCGTCGCCAGCGCCTCGCGGGCCGCCACGGGCAGCCGGGCCGGCGGCAGGCGCACCTGGTCGAGCGGGACCGGCGCGGTGGGCCGCGCGGGGATGCCCAGCCGGGCCAGCAGCCCGCGAACCTCGTCGGGCAGTGGCTCGTGCGCGGACGCGGGCCCCCAGCCCCACCAGACGGGTTCGGTCGAGCCGGTCCTGCGCGCCTGGCCGGTGNTCGTCATCGCCCACCTCGGTTCGCCCGCTCGATCCGGCTCGCTGGACTTCGGCACGAGACAGTGTGACAGTCGAAGTAACATTGTCACAAGGCCTCGCCTCCACGATGGCACGCTCGCGGCGGGTGCGCTCTGCGCGGCGCCCGGTGCACGATCGCGGCGTCGACCTGGGTGCGGCAGTGGCCCAGCAAGGGCGTCGACCCAGGAGGGGCAGCCGACCCAGGAGTGGCAGTCGGCCCGAGGGGCCAGTCGACCCAGGAGGGTGGCCGCACGATGCTCGACACCGACCGGCGGCTCGACGCCGCCGCGGCCCCGGGGCGTCCCGTGCGCTGGTCGGGCGAGGACGCCGTCCTCGACGCGGCGAAGGCGTCGCTGCTGGCGGTCGGGGTTCGCCGCACGACGCTGACCGAGGTCGCCCGCCGCGCCGGGGTGAGCCGGATGACCCTCTACCGGCGCTGGCCGGACCTGCGCTCGCTGGTCGGCGACGTGATGACCCGGGAGTGGACCCGCGTGGTCACCGCGGCGGCAGCGCGCCCGACCGCCCCCGATCGGTCCGGTGGCGACCTGGACGACCTCGTCGACCACATCATCGCGACCGTGGAGGCGTTCCGGACGAACCCGGTCTACCTACGGATCATCGAGACCGACCCGGAGTTGCTGCTGCCCTACCTGACCGAGCGGCGCGGCGCCACCCAGCAGATGATCATCGATCTGCTGGCCGGGCAGCTCGACGCCGCCGCGCGCAGCGGGACGGTGCGCCCGGTGGAGCCGGCGGCGCTGGCGGTCATGGTGCTGCTCGTCGTGCAGTCGTTCGTGCTGTCGGCCGACGCCCTCGCCGGGCCGGTGCCGGCCGCGACGCTGGCGGCCGAGCTGCGGCGCCTGCTGCGCGGCTACCTCGCTCCCGACGCCACGCACGCGCCACCCGCGAGCGCCGAAGGCGCCGCCGGGCCGGGCCGGGAGGGGACGCCGTGACGGCCGCCGGCTGGCCGGCCCCGCCGGGCAACACCTCCCTGGACGCGCGGCGGCGCGACCGGGAGCTGGCCGCCACCGTCGAGGGTGATCCGGTCGACGTGCTGGTGGTCGGCGGCGGCGTCACCGGCACGGGGGTCGCCCTGGACGCCGCGTCGCGCGGCCTGTCGGTCGCCCTCGCCGAGGCGCACGACCTTGCCTTCGGCACCAGCCGGTGGAGCTCCAAGCTCGTCCACGGCGGGCTGCGTTACCTCGCCGGCGGCGACGTCGCGGTGGCGTGGGAGAGCGCGGTGGAGCGCGACATCCTGATGCGGCACACCGCGCCCCACCTCGTCCGCGCGCTACCGATCGTGACCCCGCTGACGCCCCAGGTGTCCCGCTCGGGGGCCGCGCTGGTGCACACCGGGCTGCGGATCGGCGACGTGCTGCGCCGCGCCGCCGGCACCCCGCACACCGTGCTGCCGGGGCCGCGTCGGCTGACGGCGGTGGAGACCCTCGGCCTCGCCCCCGCCCTGCGGGAGACCGGGCTGCGCGGCGGCCTGGTGTACTGGGACGGCCAGCTCGTCGACGACGCGCGGCTGGTCGTCGCCCTGGCCCGCACCGCCGCCGGCCACGGCGCCCGCATCCTCACCCGCCTTCGGGTCGAGCACATCGACGGACCCGCCGCGACGGGCGGCGGCGCCCCGGCGGCCGCCCGGCACCGCGGCTTCGAGGTGACGGCCCGGGACCAGCGCACCGGAGACGAGATCCGGCTGCGGGCCCGGACCGTCGTCAACGCCACCGGCGTCTGGGCCCCGGCCCTGACGCCCGGCATCGCGCTGCGGCCGAGCCGCGGCACCCATCTGGTCCTGCGCTCGGACGCCCTGGCCGGCGCCCGCGGGGCGCTGTCCGTGCCGATGCCGGGTGAGCGCAACCGGTTCGCGCTGGTACTCCCGCAGGGTGACGGCCGGGTCTACGTCGGGCTGACCGACGTCCCGGTCGATCGGATCACCGACGTCCCCGAGCCCGACGACAGCGAGATCACCGAGCTCGTCGACGTCGTGTCGAGCGTGCTCGCCGCACCCCTGGACCGCGCCGACCTGCTCGGCGCGTTCGCCGGGCTGCGCCCACTTCTCGACGACCGCCCCCGGCCCGACGACCGCCACCAGCCCGACGGCGCCTTCCGGGGGCGCACCGCGGACCTGTCCCGGCGCCATCTCGTCCGCACCGATCCGGGCGGCCTGGTCACCGTCGTCGGCGGGAAGCTCACGACCTACCGGCGGATGGCCGCCGACGCCGTGGACGCGGCGATCGCGGCCGGCGAGCTGGCCGCCGGTCCCTGCCGGACCCGTCGGCTCGGGCTCGTCGGCGCCGCGCCCCGATCGGTGCTCGCCGCGGTGGCGGCACCGCGCCGGCTGGTGGAGCGGTACGGCACGGAGGCGCCGCGCGTGCTCGCGGTCGCCGACGACGACCCCGGGCTGCTCGCGCCGATCGTCGACGGGGTGCCGGTCACGGGGGCGGAGCTGGTGTTCGCGGTACGCCATGAGGGAGCGCTCGATCCGGCGGACCTGCTGGACCGCCGTTCGCGGATCGGCCTCGTTCCCGCCGAGCGCCGCGCGGCGCTCGCCGCCGCCACCCGGCTGTTCGACCACGCGACGGCGCGCTGACCGTCTCCTCACCGGATCCACCGAGCCCCCCGGATCCCCCGGATCCGCCGGCACCGCCGTACCCGTCGAGCCCCTCCCCCGGCCCGGACCCGCCGGAAGACCCGGGTTGCTCGCAGACCGCCGTCGCCTGGTCGTCCGGGCCGGCGGGCGAGGGCCCGGCCGGACTGGCGGCGGGGCCGGCCGCGGCGGGCGCGGACCAGTGCACCTCGATGCAGGCGACGCCCTCGCCGATCGTCCCGCCGGCGCGAACCAGCCCCGAGCCGCCGGGTCCGAACTCGCCCGCCCGGCCGAACTCGGCCAGGGTCGGCCCGGCGAGAACGGGACGGCCCGGCGCCGCCGGCACCCCGGCCCGCCGCCCCTCGAACCGCCCGACCACCCGAACGTCGACCGTCGCCTGCTCCGCCGCCCCCGGAGCTGGCCGGACATCCGGAACTGTCCGGGCGGCCGCGGCCGGGGCCGGGGCCGGGGCCGGTGGGACGGTCGAGGACGGGGTGCGGCGAGCCGGGTACGTCAGGTAGAGGCTCGCCTGTGCGGCACCGAGGTAGCCGGTGAGCACCACGGGACCCTGCCGGACGGCCGCCAGCACCGCCGAGATCCGGGCGAAGAACTCCCGCTGCACCGNCTCGGGCAGGCCGGACAGGTCGCCGTCCATCTGGACGGTGACGGCGATGCCCCGAGCCTCGGCCTGCTCGATCGGACCGGCCAGGTCGCGCAGCGCGGCGAGGCCGGCGCCGACGAGATCTCGGCGCAGCGCCCGGGCGCGTGCCGTGCACAGGGCACGCACCTCCGGCCGGCCTGGATCGCTCCGCCCGGCGGCGATGTCGCGTAACAGCGGCAGGAATCGCGCGTCCAGCTCGTCGAGCCGCCGGCGCCGGTCCCGGCGGACGGTGCGGTCCAGCACTCGCCGGCTGGTCAGATCGGCCTCCAGGTCGTCGGCCCGCGCCCGCTCCTGCGCGCTGGCCCGCAGGACCGGCCCGAACATCGTGACCAACACCTGNATAATCCACTGCGCGTACACCGCGGCGGCCAGCCTGGCGAGCACGAGCGGGTCATCCCGACAGCCGAGGCCGACGACGATCCCGACCATGGCCACCGTCGCGAACCCGGCGGCGGCGTAGCGCTCCCGCTGGGGCCGGGACAGCACCGCCAGCGCCACGAGCAGCGGGTTGATCATGGTGGTGCACCAGCTCACGACCAGTTCGCCGGGAGGTTCCGCCGTGTTGACCGCGCCGGCGACCGCCGAGGCCACGGCCGTCAGCAGCACGGCGGCCGACTCGCGGCGGCCCAGCGGCCGGCGGGCGACGATCCGGGCGGTCAGTCCGATGACCACGGCCGTCGCGAGCCAGATCGCCACGCCGGCCGGCATCGACCGGGTCTCGTCGCGGTGCACGACCACCGGGATGAGCGCGGCGAGCCAGCCCACGACCACCGCGAGGGCGAACGCCCGCCGCGCCGCCGCCGCGAACTGCTCCTCCAGCCGGTCGGCGCACGTCGTNTCGGCGGCGACCGGCTGCGGCAGCTCCCACCGCAGCGTGATCCGCGTCCCCTGCCCGGGATCGGACCAGAGGTCGGCGGAGCCGCCCACGGCCGCCATCCGGGCGAAGACCGAGTGCCGCAACCCGAGGCGGCGGCTGTCCGCGGCCAGCTCCGCCAGCCGGAACCCGCGTCCCCGGTCGACGATGGACACCTCCAGCCGGCCGGGGCCGACCTGGGCGAGCACCCGGGCGTCGTCGGTGCCGGCATGAGCCCGGACGTTGCGCAGCGCCTCGCCCATCGCGGCGGCCACGGCGGCACCGACCTCGTCGGGCACCCACTCGTCCGTCGGCTCCGGCCCGTCCTGCGGCGCGTCCGCATCCAGCACGACCCGCAGGCCGGCGCGGCGCGCGCTGCCGACGGCCTGGTCGATGCGGTCCGCGAGGGTCGGACCCACGCCCGACCGGCTGGCCAGGTGCTCCTCGACGGCGCGCACGCTGTCCGCGCACTGGCGGCGCAGGTCGCCGGCCGGCTGGTCCTCGCTCATGCCCAGGCCGGTGAGCGTGTTGAGGATCGTGTCGTGCAGGAGCCGCTCCTGCTCGCGGGAGTCCTGCTCGCGTCCCTCGGCGACGAGCTGCCGGCGCCGCCGGACGGTCACGTCGCGGTGTTGGAGGTCCGCGTCCACCGCGACCCGGCGCAGCCGCCCGGCGGCGTGATGCAGCAGGGCGCCGACGACGAGAAGGATCGCCGTCGCGGCGAACACCTGGGGTCGGTGGTCGGTGGCGCCGGCGAGCTGCCCGCCCGCCAGCACCGCCGTGGCCACGGCGAACCCCCGCGCCGGCAGGGCGAACGCCGCCACCACCACGGCGGTGAGCAGGCCGACGAAGGCGAAGGAGGCGGGGTCGCCCCGCGACGGGTCAGGCGTCAGCCAGTCCGTGGCCAGCGCGACGAGGGCCGCCACGGCCACGTCGGCGACCGCCATGGCCCGGCACGGCCGGCGGCGCAGGTGCACGACGAACAGCACGCCCCACGCCAGCACGACCACCGGGCCGGCCAGCGCCGCCGGGTGCGCGCGGTACCAGTCGGCCCAGGCGGCGACGAAGACCAGCAGGTAGCCCAGCTGGGCGAGCCGCAGCCGAGCGGTGCAGCGGATCATCACCGTGGACAGCGCCTGCACCGAGCGTCCGTTCATGTCGCACAAGTGTGGACGACAAGGCCATCGCCCCCGGCCCAAGGGGCAGGTATCCCCCGTGTGGCGCCGGGGGCCGCGGGTCGGCCCGCAATCGGAATCCCACCATTCCCGGCTTCCGCCGAACCGGCTTCGGCCGAACCGGCTTTGGCCGAACCGGCTTCANCGGCCCGGGCCATCCCGGCCCCGCCTTTCGCGGATGCCGGCCTTCCCGGAGCACTCGACACGAGAGGCACCGTTCACTCCACGGTGTCGACGGTGAGCCGGGCGAGGTGTTCCAGATGTTGGCGGCTGTCACCGAAAGCGGCGGCGAGACGTTTCGCGCGTTTGTAGAAGAAATGGGTGTCGTGCTCCCAGGTGTAGCCGATCCCGCCGTGGTACTGGACCATCGCGGCAGTGGCGTCGACGGCGGCCTGGTTCGCCTTGCTCTTGGCCACGGCGACGGCGAGGTCGGCGTCCGGGGCACCCTCGTCGAGGGCGTGCGCCGCGTACAGCACGGCATGCTCCGCCATGGTCACGGCGACGTGCAGGTCGGCGAGATGGTGGGCCAGCGCCTGGAACGATCCGACCGGCCGGCCGAACTGGACCCGCGCGGTGTCGTAGGCGACGGTGCGGGTCAACGCCGCCCGGGCGACGCCGGCGAGGTCCGCGGCGGCCAGCACCGCGCCGCGGCGCAGCAGGTCCGCCAGCCCCGCCGCGTCCGAGCCCGGCAGGCGGGCGGCCGGCGCCCCGGTCAACGTCACCGCGGCGAGCCGGGTGGTGGCGTCGATGCTCGCCTGCCGGTCGACCCGCACACCGGCGGCCCCCCGCTCCAGCAGGTACAGACCCACGCCTCCGTCGCCATGACCGGCACCCGTCGGCCCCTCCGGCTCGGCGGACACACCCAGCTCGGCGGACACACCCGGCTCGATGGCCGCGACCACGATGACGTCGGCGACGTGGGCGTACTCGACACCGGAGGCGGCACCGTCGAGGCGGCCCGCAGCGTCGGCGCGCACGGCGATCCCGCCGCGACCGAGGTGCCCGCCCGGGCCACGCAGCGCCACGGTGGCGACGAGTTCGCCCGCGCCGAGCGGCCCGAGCACGGCCGCGGCCTGCTCCGGCGAGCCGTCCCGCCGGATGGCCGCCCCGGCGAGCACGGTCGCCGCCCACGGCCCGGGGACCACCCCGGCGCCGAACTCCCGCGCGATCACCTGGGCGTCGAGCAGGCCGAGGTCGAGGCCGCCGTGCGCCGCCGGCACGCACACCGACAGCCAGCCCTGCTCCCCGATCGCGCGCCACAGGTCGGCGGGATGGCCGTCGCCCTGCTCGTCGTCGACGACCGCCCGCACCGCCCGAAGATCGAAGCGGTCGGCCAGGAAGGCGCGGACGGTCTCGGCGAGGGCACGCTGCTCGTCGGTGAGGGCGAAGTACACGGGCGCGGTTCTCCTGACGGCCGGGCGAGGCGGGCGAGGGCCGGGCGGGACGGACGAGGACGAGGGCAGGACGGGACGGGACGGGACGAGCAGGGCAAGGTGAGGGCAGGACGGGGCGGGCAGGACGGGGCGGGGCGGGCAGCCTATGACCCGCGGGGCAGGCCCAGCACGCGTTCGGCGACGATCGTGCGCTGCACCTGCGACGAGCCACCCCAGATCGTGACCGAGCGGGTCCAGAAGCTCTCCTGGCGCAGCGCGGTCAGGTCGAGGTCCGCGGTCGGCCGCAGCAGGGCGACGTCGGCGCCGAGCAGCTCATCGAACGTCTCGAACAGTCCCTGGTAGGCCTGCGACCACTGCAGCTTCGTCACCGACGACGACGCCCCCAGGTCGCGGCCCCGCTCGACCTCGGTGAGCACGTGCATGGCCTGATAGCGCAGGCATTCCAGCTCGACCCGGCGGCGGGCGAGCTCCTGACGCAGCACCGGGTCACCGGCCCGGCCCAGCGCCCGCGCCACCCNCACGATCTCGTCGTAGGCCTGCTGGTAAGCGGTGTACTGGCTGATCCCGGCCGCGCCGCGCTCGAACGACAGCAGCAGCATCGCCGTCGCCCAGCCATTGCCGACCCCGCCCAGGCACTGCGACGCCNGCACCCGCACGTCGGTGAGGAAGACCTCGCCGAACTCGCTGACCCCGCTCATCTGACGGATCGGACGCACCTCGACCCCGGGGGCGTGCATGTCGATGAGCAGCAGCGACAGGCCGCGGTGACGGCTGCTGCCGGGCTCCGTGCGGACCATCGTGAACATCCGGTCGCCGCGGCTGGCGAACGTCGTCCACACCTTCTGGCCGTTGACGACGAACTCGTCGCCGTCGANCACCCCGTGGGTGCGCAGGGCGGCGAGGTCGGACCCGGCGCCCGGCTCCGAAAAGCCCTGGCACCAGATGACCTCGTTGCGCAGCATCGGCCCGATGATGTCGGCCCGCTGCTCCGGGGTGCCCACCGCCATGACGGTCGGCGCGAGGAAGACCAGGCCGAGGCTGTTCACCGAGCGGGGGGCGCGGGCACGCACCAGCTCCGCGTCGTGGATCGCCCGCATCGCCGGGGTGCCGCCGCGCCCGCCGTACTCGAGCGGCCAGTCGATCCCGGCGAACCCGGCCAGCGCCTTGCGCCGCTCCCAGTCCCGGCGCAGGTCGAACGCCTCGTCCTCGCCGAGGGTGGCCCAGAAGCCGGGTGCGGTCCAGGCGGCGGGGATGTTCGCGGTCAGCCAGGCGCGCAGCTCGACGCGGAACTTCTCCGCCTCCGGGGGATAGCTCAGATCCACGTGGTCCAGTCCATCTCGTCGGCGTGTGCCCGCCACGGGAGCCGGGCTCAGTCCAGACCGTAGTACTCGATAACCGCGTGGTGTGCCGGTCGCCGATCCGGCCGAACCCGGCGACGCCTCGGCGTCCCCCGCCGGACGCCCGCCGTTCACCCGCGCACAGGCGCCGGTCACCGCCAGCCGGCACCATGGGGATGCGGTCGCCGCGGTACCGCCCCGACCCGCCCGTACGAAGCCGGGACCCGCCCACCCGGCCCGAACCCGCCCGGCCCGCTCGACCCGCCCGACCCGCCCGACCCGCTCGACCCGCCCGATCCGCCCGAAGGAGGACACCCGCATGACGCCGACCAGGCTCGCAGCGCCGACCGCGGGCCTCGATCCCGCCCGCCGGGCCGAGGCGCTGCGCCGGATGCGCACCGAGATGATGGACGTCGCCGTGATCGGCGGCGGGGTGACCGGCGCGGGAGTCGCGCTGGACGCCGCCACCCGCGGCCTGTCGGTGGCCCTCGTCGAGGCCCGCGACCTCGCCGCCGGCACCTCCAGCCGCTCCAGCAAGCTGATCCACGGGGGGCTTCGTTACCTCGAACAGCTCAACGCCCCGCTGGTCCGTGAGGCCCTGCGGGAACGATCCCTCATGCTGGACACTCTCGCCCCGCACCTCGTCCACAGCGTCCCGTTCCTGCTGCCGCTGACCCACCACGGCTGGGAACGCGCCTACATCGGCAGCGGCGTGCTGCTCTACGACACCCTCGGTCAGGGCCTGGCCCGCATCGCGCCGGGCAGCGACGGGACCATGCCCCACCACCGNCACCTGAGCCGCAAGGCGGCGCTGNGGGTCTTCCCGTCCCTGCGCTCCGACGCCCTCGTCGGCGCCATCCAGTACTGGGACGGCCAGGTCGACGACGCCCGGCACACCCTGTTCGTGGCGCGGACCGCGGTCCGCTACGGGGCGCTGCTCGCGACCAGCGCGCGGGTCACCGGCCTGCTCCGGGAGGGCGACCGGGNCGCCGGCGTCACCGTGAGCGACCTGGAGTCCGGCGACGAGATCGCGCTGCGTGCCCGGCAGACCATCAACGCCGCCGGGGTGTGGACCGACGAGATCCAGTCGATGGTGGGNGGCCGGGGGCGGCTGTCGGTCCGGGCGTCGAAGGGGGTGCACATCGTCGTCCCCCGCGACCGCATCCACGGCGAGACGGGGCTGATCCTGCGCACCGAGAAGAGCGTGCTGTTCGTCATCCCCTGGGGCAGCCACTGGATCATCGGCACCACCGACACGGACTGGAACCTCGACCTCGCCCACCCGGCGGCGAGCAGCGCTGACATCGACTACCTGCTCACCACCGTCAACCGGGTGCTGCGCACCCCGCTGACCGCGGACGACATCACCGGCGTGTACGCAGGCCTGCGGCCGCTGCTGGCCGGCGAGTCCGAGGACACCTCGCAGCTGTCCCGCGAGCACGCCGTCGTCACCCCCGTGCCCGGCCTGACGATGGTCGCCGGCGGCAAGTACACGACCTACCGGGTGATGGCCGCCGACGCCGTCGACGCGGCGGTGGGCGGGATGAACCGGGCGGTGCCGGCGTCGTGCACCGAGAAGATCCCACTGCTCGGGGCCGACGGCTTCCCCGCCCTGTGGAACGCCCGGGAGAGCCTCGCCCGGCGCGCCGGGCTGCACGTCGGGTGGATCGAACACCTGCTGCACCGCTACGGCACCCTCGCGGAGGAGGTGCTGGAGCTCGCCGGGTCCCGCGCGGAGCTCGCCCGGCCGTTGACCGGGGCATCGACGTACCTGGCCGCCGAGGCGGTGTACGNGGTCACCCACGAGGGGGCGCTGCACCTGGAGGACGTGCTGACCCGGCGGACCCGCATCTCGATCGAGACCCCCGACCGCGGGGTGGAGGCGGCCCGCCACGTCGCCGAGCTCATCGCCCCCACGCTCGGCTGGGACGTCACCGCCCGCGACCGCGAGGTCGAGCACTACCTGGCCCGGGTGCAGGCCGAACGAGCCTCGCAGCGGCAGGCCGACGACGCCACCGCGGACGCGGCCCGGCTCGGCGCGCCCGACGTGCGCCTGGGCCGGGCCGAACGCCGCACCCCCGCACCGGCAGCCGGCTGAGCGGGTTTTACTGGGCCGACGCGAGGAACGACGCCTGCATGGACACCATTCTTTGGATCATCGCGGCGATCTTCGTCATCGCGGGGGTCGTCACAATCGTGCGCGGGGGTCTCATCTANGNCATTGTGCTCATCGTCGTCGGCCTGCTCATCGGCCCGGGTGGTGTTTCGGTGTTCAGTTGAGGCCGGTGGTTACGCCCTTCGGGGCGAATGTCTGCGGCCCGAAAGGCGGGATCAGAGGCCGTATTCCTCCAGCAGGCGTAGCCACACCTCGCACACCGTCGGAAACGAGGGCACCGCGTGCCACAGCCGCTCGACCGGCACCGCGGCGACGATCGCGATCGTCGCCGCGTGCACCATCTCCTGGGTATCCGGGCCGGTGAACGTCGCGCCCACGAGGACCCGCCGGGACTCGTCGACGACGATCTTCGAAGTACCGATGATCCCTTCGCCGCGCACCGACGCGCCGGCCACCCCACCGGTCGCGACGCTGACCGCCCGAACCGTCAGGCCCGCCTCCCGCGCGGCCCGCTCGGTCAGCCCGACCGCACTGACCTGGGGATCGGTNAAGGTCACCCGCGGGATGGCGAGGCCGTCGGCCACGTCCCGGGCGGGCTCACCCGCGGCGTCCCGGCGGCCGGTGATGACGTCGGCGACGATCCGCGCCTGGTACTTGGCCATGTGGGTGAGCAGGGCCCGGCCGCAGACGTCGCCGACCGCGTACAGCCAGCCGCCGTCCACCCCGACCGCCAGGAGACGGTCGTCGACCTCGATGAACGTGCCGGGTTGCAGGCCGACGGCGGCCAGGCCCAGGTCCCCGGTCGCCGGGGTGCGCCCGACCGCCACCAGGATCTCGTCCGCCACGACGGTGTCGCCCACGGAGTCATCGCCCATGGAGTCATCACGTACGGAGTCATCGCCCTCAGCGTGATCGCCCTCAGCGTGACTCCTCCCGCTGCGATCGCTGCCGGCGTGATCGTCCGCGGAGTGCGGCCCCGCCCCGGCGGCGAGGGTGACGGTCACGGGGCCGCGCGACGTCGCGGAGTCGGGGCGGCCGCGTCGTACGTCGACGGCCNGGGTGCCGAGGCGCACCGTGATGCCGTCCGCCTCGAAGGCCGCGCGTACCTGCTCCCCGGCGAACTCCTCCTCCCGGGCGAGCAGTCGCGGCGAACCCTCGACGACGGTGACCTCCGCGCTGCCGAGCCGGCGGAACGCCTGGGCGAGCTCCGCGCCGACCGCCCCGCCGCCGAGCACCACCAGGCGGCGCGGCACCGCGGTGGCGGCGGTCGCCGAGCGGTTGTCCCAGGGTTCGGCGTCGGCGAGACCCGGGATCGGCGGGACCGTCGCCCGGCTGCCGGTGGCCACGACCACCGCCCGCGAGGCGGTCAGCACCCGACGATCACCGTCGGCGCCGGTGACCTCGACCTGACGCGGCCGGCCGGTCAGCCGGCCGGTTCCGCGCACGAGCGTCACGCCCTTGTCGGTCAGCCACGGCACCTGGGAGTCGTCCGAGAAGCCACCGACCAGCCGGTCACGCCGCGCGAACACCGCCGCGGGGTCCAGCGCGCCGGTGACGGCCGCAGCGGCGCCGGGCACCCGCCGCGCCGCGGCCAGCACCTCCCCCGGCCGGATGAGGGTCTTGCTCGGGATGCAGCCCCAGTAGCTGCACTCACCGCCGACGAGCTCCCGTTCGACGATCGTCACGGCGAGCCCCGCGTCGGCGCACCGGCCGGCGACGTTCTCCCCGGCGGGACCCGCGCCGATCACGATCACATCCACCCGCGCCTCCAGCGCGTGCACAGCCAGCGCCTGGGCGTCCCGCGCCCGTGTGTCCCCCGCCTGTGTGCCCCCCGCCTGCGTGTCCGGATCCATGTCCGTGCCTCCCACCGTCGCAGCCAGGATCACCGCAGCCGGGGGGGCTGGCCGGGCGGTGGTAAGGGGCCCGCTATTCCCTCGACCCCGAACCGTCATCTGCCGCCGGCAGCATGGCGGGGGACGGCCCGGTCGTACCGTACGCGCGCCGACGGTGACGAGAAGCACCCGGCCCGAACGGACGGCGCGCCGCCCGTGACCGGGAGGCGCGGGGTGTCAAGGGAACAATGGCGTCGGAGCGTGAAGCAGGGCCCGGTGCGCGCAAAGCCGCCCGCACCGGGCCGCCGTGACGAAACGAGCGGGGAGACAAGATGCAGCTCGGGATGGTCGGCCTCGGCCGGATGGGCGCCAACCTGGTTCGCCGGCTGATCCGCGACGGCCACGAGTGCNTGGTCTACGACGTGAACGCCGAGGCCATCAAGGCCCTGGAGGCCGAGGGCGCCACGGGAGCGGGGACGCTCGCCGAGTTCGCCGCGGCGCTGCGTCCCCCGCGCACCGCCTGGATCATGGTGCCGGCCGGGTTGACCGGGCAGACCGTCGACGCCGTCGCCGAGCACTTCGCGCCGGACGACGTCATCATCGACGGCGGCAACTCGTACTACCGCGACGACATCCACAAGGCGGCCGAACTCGCCACCAAGGGCATCCACTACGTCGACGTCGGCACCTCCGGTGGCGTGTTCGGCCTGGAGCGCGGCTACTGCCTGATGATCGGCGGCGAGCCGGCGGTCGTGGCCCGGCTGGAGCCGCTGTTCGAGACGATCGCCCCCGGCGTCGGCGCCGTCCCCCGCNCCCCCGGCCGCGCCGGCGAGCCGGTGCAGGCCGAGAAGGGCTACCTGTACTGCGGGCCGAACGGCGCCGGGCACTTCGTCAAGATGGTCCACAACGGCATCGAGTACGGCATGATGGCCGCGTTCGCCGAGGGACTCGCCATCCTCGACAAGGCGAACATNGGCCGGGANGCCCTGGAGCACAACGCCGAGACGGCCCCNCTGGGTGACCCGCAGTACTACCAGTACGACTTCGACACCGCCGCGATCGCGGAGGTCTGGCGCCGCGGCAGCGTCGTCAGCTCCTGGCTGCTCGACCTCACCGCCACCGCCCTGCAGGAGGATCCCGAACTCGCCGAGTTCAGCGGCCGGGTCTCCGACTCGGGCGAGGGCCGCTGGACGGTGCTCGCCGCGGTGGAGGAGGGCGTGCCCGCGCACGTGCTGACCGCCTCCCTGTACGAGCGGTTCAGCTCCCGCGGCGAGGGCCTGTTCGCGGACAAGCTGCTCTCCGCGATGCGCAAGCAGTTCGGCGGCCACGCGGAGCAGCACGCTCCGAAGGCCGGCTGAGGCCGGCCGGTCGGATCAGGTGGTGTCGGCGGCGAGATCACCCACGTCACCCATGACGATCATGGGGTGGGCGGTGGGCTTCAGCCAGCGCAGGATCGACGTCAGCGCGTCCTGCTCGACGGCGACGCAGCCCCGGGTCGGCGACCGATGGTCGACGTGCAGCCAGATGTCGCCGCCGACCTGGTCGCCCAGCGGCCGGGTCGGGTCCGACGGGGGCAGCCCGGGCAGCCGGTTGTAGTCGATGGCGACGACGTAGTTGAAAGCGTCGGCCATCGGCTGCCCCTGCGGCGCCGCCGTCCGGTAGAACGCGGGCCGGTACTCGTAGGGCATGCCGGTGCCCGGATCGGGCAACCGGCCGCCGGCCGCCGTCAGGCTGAACACCCCGATGGGGCTGCGCAGGTCGCCCTCACGGTGGGTGAAGGTCCACCCGTTGGCGCCGTTACGCCCGGTCAGCGGGGCACCGAACGGCTCCCAGGGGGCATCCGGGTCCGCACGCTGCCACAGCGTCACGTTGTTGGTGTTCGCGTCCCGGTCGGCACCGCTGGCGACGATCACCTGAAGGGCGTCCCGGGGAATCTTCGCCGACATCACCGCCCCGATACCGGGGACGGCGCCCGGGGCCCCCGCCGCGCCGTTCGCGCCCTCGACCCGGCTCGGCCGCACCGGCTGCGCGCCCGCCGCCAGGGGCGTCGACCCGGCCGAGGCGGTGGCCGACGCCGACGACCCCGCGTCCCGCTCCGAGCCGGGACCGCCGAAGTGGACGGCGCCCGCGGCGCCCACGACCAGAGTCACGCCGGCAGCCGCGACGCCGACGGCGACCGACCGGCCGCGCACGGAGCCCGCGCGCGGCCGGATTCGGTGAGGCCTGCTGCGGTGATCGGCCATGTCTGCGGCCTCCGGAACGACGCCGCGGGCGGGACGGCGTCGCGCTGTCGAGAGCCGACGCTCCCGGCGGCGACCGCGCCCGCGCCACCGGGGTGCGACCAGGGCGCACCGGTCACGACGATACGGATCGCCTCCCGCGCTTCGGTGGGGTACCCCGGTGGACTGCCCCCGTCATCCAGCCACAACACCCGAACGCTGGGTGACATCGGGAATGCACCCCGGACGGATCGTCCGTATCCGCGACGCACTGCTCCACGCCGCCCCCACGGGGCGGTCCCGAACCCACCCGGAACGCAGGCAGAGCACCGGACGGACCCGCCGATCCACGCGCCCCCCACGGCCACGACGAGCGTTGGATCACGCCCGACCGGGTTACGCCCGTCGCCGATAGACGCGGCTCCGAGATGCGCAGAGTCGATTGCGGTACGTTCTGGTCATTCCACCGCGACAAAGCGTGCGCACCGCACCGCACCGCAGTGCATCGCAGTGCGCGCATCAGCTCGCCGCACCGCCCTCGGCAGCCACCGACCCGGCCCGCCATCGCTCGGGCCCCCACCGAATCAGGCCCGACGATCGTGCTCGACGGCTTCCAGTTCCACCGCATCCTGGCCACTCCGCGGCGCCCGGAGGGGACCGACCGTCCCGATCCCGTCCCGCCCGCGCTGTTCGCCGCGCTCGTGGGCGCGCACGCCGAGCTGACCTCGCTCGGCCCCGGCCCGGCCGCGCCGGGCGTCGCCGTCGCCTGGCTGCGCGGGCCGGGCGAGGCCCACATCCGCTTCCTCGCCGGCGGCCGGCCCTACTTTCCCCCGGGCACCATCCCGGCGGCCCCGCCATCCCCGATCGGCCCGTCATCCCCGATCGGCCCGCCGCCCCTCGACGGCCCCGACGGATGGCCCGAGGGCGGCGGCCTGCCGCCGGGCGACGCATGGCCGGGCTCGCAGGACGGCGGGCTGCCGCCACTCCCGCCGCTTCCCCGGCCGCCTCGGTCCGCCCGCCCCCGGCCCGCGTCGGCGCCGCGGGCGGCCGGACCGGCCCCGCTGTTGTATCCACCCGGGTCGACGGCCGTCGCGCTGGCGCCCGGTGCCGTCCTCGACGACCTCGCCCGTTTCCCGTATTGGCTGCGCTGCGGCGGCAGCCCGGACGCGTTGTGGGCGCCCGGACCGGGCGGGGAGGGCGGCAGCCAGCCTCCGCCCGGCGCGCGGCGCGGCTCGTTCGACGACTACGCCGCCCATCTCGTCGGCCCGTTCGCCTGGCTGGTGCTCGCCTGGCCGGTCACACCGCACCGCCTCGCCGAGGAACGCGACGCCCTCGCCCGGAGCATCCCCGCGCTGCGCCTGCGCGAGCACGACCAGGACGCCCGGCTCGACCTGGAACGGGCCGAGCGCCGGCACCGGGAACTCGGCCGCGCCGCGGCCAGCGGGATGTGGGACGTCGAGATCCTCGTCGGCGGGGCCAGCAGGGCCGGCGCGTTCTCCCTGGCGGCGTTGCTGTGCAGCTCCAGCGATCTCGACGAGCTGCCCTACACGCTGCGCCCGCTGGGCCCCGCGACGTCGTTCGCCGGCGCCCGGGCGCCGCGGCCGGCGGATCCCGCGGACGGGGCGGAGCGCAGCCCGTTCCGGGCCGGCGCCGAGCTGCTCGCGGCGCTGGCCCGACCGCCCGGCCGGGAACTTCCGGGCATCACGCTCATCACCCCGCACACGTTCGACGTGACGCCGGAGGGCCCGGACGGCAGCGGGCCCGCGGATCCCCGCGGCGCCCCCGGGGCGGTGCGGCTCGGTGACGTCCTCGACGCCGGCTGGTCGCCGGCCGGCACGCTCGCCGTCCCCCGGTCCACGCTCAACCGGCACGCGTTCGTCTGCGGAGCCACCGGCTCCGGCAAGTCGCAGACCGTCCGGTCGCTGTTGGAGTCGTTGGCCCGCGCCCCGGCGCCGGTGCCGTGGCTGGTGCTGGAGCCGGCGAAGGCGGAGTACGCGCGGATGGCGGGCCGGCTGGCCGACCTGGCCGGACCGCCGGACGTCGGGGATGCCGCGCGGCCGGGTGAGGTGCTCGTCATCCGGCCGGGCCGGCTGGACGCGGCGCCGGCGTCGCTGAACCCGTTGGAGCCGGAGGCCGGCTTCCCCCTGCAGAGCCACCTCGACCTGGTCCGCGCGCTGTTCCTCGCCGCGTTCGAGGCGCACGAGCCGTTCCCCCAGGTCCTGGCCCGGGCGCTCACCGTCTGCTACCGGGACCTGGGGTGGAACCTGGTACTCGACCGGCCCGAGCCGCCGTACCGGCCGCGGTTTCGCGTCTACGGGCCGGACGCGGACGACCCCGTCGAGGTGNGGCGGCGCTACCCGACCCTCGGCGACCTGCAGCGAACCGCCGCCAGGGTGGTCGAGAACATCGGCTACGGGGCGGAGGTCACCGCCGACGTCCGCGGGTTCGTCGACGTCCGCATCGGCAGCCTGCGGGAGGGCAGCCCGGGGCGGTTCTTCGAGGGCGGCCATCCCATCGACATCGGCGCCCTGCTGACCCGCAACGTCGTCATCGAGCTTGAGGACATCACCAGCGACCAGGACAAGGCGTTCCTGCTCGGGGCGGTGCTCATCCGCATCGTCGAGCACCTGCGGGTGCGGTTCGGGGCGGCCGGCGCCGGCGGGCTGCNCCACGTCCTCGTCGTCGAGGAGGCGCACCGGCTGCTCAAGAACGTCACCGACGGGCCGGCCGCGGCCGCGGTGGAGCTGTTCGCCTCCCTGCTCGCCGAGATCCGCGCCTACGGCGAGGGCCTCGTCGTCGTGGAGCAGATCCCGGCGAAGATCCTGCCCGACGTCATCAAGAACACCGCGCTGAAGGTGATGCACCGGCTGCCCGCCGCCGACGACCGAGAGGCCGTCGGTGCCACGATGAACCTGCGCCCGGAGCAGTCCGAGGCCGTCGTGGCGCTGCCGGCCGGGGTGGCCGCCGTCAGCGTGGACGGCATGGACCGCCCGGTGCTGGCCCGGATGGTCGCCGGCGACGCCCGGGAGTCGCCGCACCTCGCCCGGTACGACCGGGTCCCGCTGGCCGGCCGGCGCAGCCTGCACTGCGGCGCGGCGTGCGCCGTCGGGCGGGCGTGCACCCTGGAGGAGACCGAGACCGCGGCCCTGGCCGCCCACGACGCCCGGCTGGTGCTCTGGGTCGAGGCGGTCGCGGCCCACCAGGTGATGGGCTTCGCGCACGTGCTGGGACTCGCGCCGTTCGCCCCCTCGCCGGCGCTGCGCGCGATGCTGGCCGCGCAGCCGCCGCGGCGGCTCGACTGCCTGCTCGCGCACGCCACCGACCGGGCCACCGACGCCCGCGCCCGGCTGTTGCGCCCGTCCGTCGACGCGGACGACTTCGCCGCCGCGCTGCGCGCCACGCTGCGCCGACTGCTGGTCGGGCCGTCCGCGTCCGCCGACGCACCGGTGGACTCCCGGCGGTTCACCGCGGGCGTCTACCGCTGGCAGGACGTCCGGCTGGCGCTCGGCGAGGCCGTGCGCCGGCAGGGTCCGGACGCGGGCCCGCATCCGCTGACCGCGTCCTGGCAGGACCGCGGCCTGGCCGTCGCCGGCGCCACGATCGGCGAGCAGCTCGCCTGGCTGCGCGCCAGCCCGGTGTACGCGGGCGGCGAGGACCAGGTCAGCGTCGGCGACGTGACGGCGAGCGGGCTGGTCGACGCGGTGCGCGAACTCGCCGGCGGGACGGACGCCGGGGCCGTCGCGATCGCGCTGGAGCACGCCTGCGCCGGGCCCGGCCTGACGGACCTGGTCGACCAGATCGCCAACCTCGTCGAGACGGGCCCCGGCGGGCCGCTGGCCGGGCCCGAGGCGCCGGAATCAGCCGCGGCCGGCCGGTGAGCGCGTGGCCGGGTCATCAGGAGCCGGGGAAGTCCGCCACCGGGACCGGCACGCTCGTGGCGTTGCCTCCGGCCACGTCGAACAGGGTGAGCTGGTACGTCGTGTACTCGATCGACGTCGACAGGTGCCGGGTCGAGAAGTCCANGCCGCTGTCGAACTTGTTGAACGAGCACCTGCGGGTGAACCGGGCGGCGTCGGTGTCCCAGTCCTCGCCGAGGGTGTAGAAGACGTCGAAGTGACCGTCGGGCAGCCCGTCGACGGTCGTGCTGCTGCCGGCCCGTACGAAGATGTTGCGCACCCTCGCGCCGCCCTCGGTCAGCTTGACCACGGCGTCCTGGGACGGCGGCGCCTCGACGGTGACCTTGCCGTAGCCGCCGCGCCGGCCGGGGCCGACGCTGCCGTTGTCCGGCCGCCGGGTCTGGTCCGGCTCGCCGGTCGGCAGGAACGCGCCGACCCGGTACGGGTGGGCCGGGTCCGCCGCCGCGAGCGCCGCGACGGCCAGCCGGGTCAGGTGCGCGCCGTTGCCGGCCGACGCTCGCCGCCCGCCCGAGCTACCGGTGCACACCACCTGCCGGTCGGCGTCGGCGCGCAGGCTGTCCAGGTCGGCGCCGAGCGCGACCAGTGCGGCGACGAGCTGCCCGTGCGCGGCGCGCGCCGGCACCGGCGGGTCGGTGCCGGCCAGGGTCGTGCGCTGGGTCGTCAGGTCCGTCTCGGCCGTGCGCAGCGCCCCGGCCAGATCGGTCGGCGTCTGGGCGCCCGACACCGCGGCGAGATCCGGGGTGAGCGCGGCGTCCACGCCCGTCAGCACCTGCTGGTAGGCCTCGGGGGCGACGCCGGTCGGCGTGGGCGCGGGGCGCGGTAGCGGCGCGGGCGCGATCGTGCCGGCGGAGGCGGTCGGTACGCCCGTGGCCCCGTCGCCCCCTCCGCAGGCGGCTGCCGTCCCCAGCAGCGCCACCACGACGACACCGATCCCGACAACCCGCCGGCCGTCCCGCACCATCAGCCATCCCCCGTTCGATGTCGAGGCGAGCCTAGAAAGGTTCGCGCTCGTGGCTGGCCGCATCGGCGGATCTCACCGACGCCCCACGCCGGGCCCGACCGGGCTGGCACCAGGTGGCCTGCGGCAACGGCTCCGAGCCGGCGACGGGCTGTCGGGAAGCCGACAGCCCGCGGGCCGCGGGCCGCTTCGCGCCGGCCGTTCTCTGGGGCGTACGAACCAGCCGGTCTAGGCACGCGGGCGACCGACCGGCCCTCCGGCGAGAGCCGGCGCAGAACGCGACAGAGTGGACACCAGGCGCCATACTGGAGACGGAGGGACCGAGGTTCGCCACGCGCTGTGCTCGCCGTCGACGGCGCCGCCGCAGGCCGGGCGGCGTCGGGCTGGCGGGCCAGGTCCGACGATGACGCGACTGGCGGGGGTCACGATGGGGGGCGCAGCCCTGACGGCGGCGGAGGCCCAGCTCATCCAGGGGCTGTTCGTCCCGCGGGAACGCTGGGGGTGGGAGTTCGTCGACGGCGGCCCGGCGACGCCGAGCCCGCTCGCCGACGATCGCCCCGTCTGGACGCCACCGGCGCTGCCCGACCTGGCCGAGCTGGCCGCCCGGCGGAGCCGGTCGATCCGGGCGCTGTGGAAGCGGCTGCCGGTGCCCGGGGCCTTCGTCGTCCTTGGGCTTCTGCTGGCGTCCGAGGGCGGGCTGTTCTTCGTGCCGNCCGGGTTCGCCCTCGCGCTGCTCGCCGGCCTGGCTCCACTGGTGCGCCATCGCCAGCTGGTGCGCGCCCGCCGGCGGACGGTGACGGCGACGGCGAGCGCTCGCGCCGCCCACGAGCAGGCGGTGGTCTCCTGGCAGGCCGAGATCGACGCACACATCCGGGCCGACGAGCGGCGCCGGGAGGCCGCCAGCGCCTTCTTCCCCATCGTGACGCCGGCCGCGACCCCGCGGGTCGACGTCTTCGGCGGTGACGGCAACGGCTGGGCCAGTCTGTTGGCCACCGCCGGCTGCTCGGTGCTCACCGGCGGCACCGGCATCCTGCTGGTGGACCTGAGCGAGCGGACGGTCGGCGGCGGGTTGGCGCGGCTGGCCGGGCAGGCCCGCTGGCCGGTCGAGTCCTGGGACCTGCCCGGCCAGCTCGACGAGGTCGCGCTGCTCGACGGGCTCGGCCCGCGGGAGGCCGGTGAGCTCGTCGCGGACGCATTCGGCCCGACCCGCGAGGGCGATCAGGACCATCACCGGCGGGCGCTGCACGCCGACCTGGTGACCACGGTGGGTCAGGTCCTCGGCGAGCGGCTGACCTTCCGCCGGCTGGCCGAGGGCCTGCGCGTGCTGGAGGGTCTCGACGACGGCACGGCGGCCGCGGCGTTGTCGACGGCCGAGGCCGGCGCGCTCGTCGGCCGGATGAACGCCTTCGGCCGCGGCGAACGGATCCCCGACGAGCTGCGGTACCTGCGTTCCTCGCTGGAGGCACTCTGCCCGCCGGACGCCTCGGCCGCGGCCGCCGCGCGGGCGGCTGTGGGCGGCGGCCGGGGTGCCGGGGGTCTGCGCCGGCTGGCCACCTGGTGGCCGGTCCAGGGGCTGCGGGTGCTGGCGACCTCCAGCCGCACGTCGTCGACGCACCACAAGGAGCTCGCCGACCGGCTGGTCATCCAGGCGGTGCTCCACCAGCTCCGCCGCCGCGAGCTCGCCCCCGCCGCCGGGCGGGACATGCTCGTCGTCGCCGGCGCGGACCATCTCGGTCGACCGGTGCTGGGCGGCCTCGCCCGGCACGCCGAGATCGCCGGGGTGCGCCTCGTGCTCCTCTTCGAGCGCCTCGCCGACGACGCCGAACGGGTCCTGGGCAGCCAGGGCGGGTCAACGATCATCATGCGGCTCGGCAACGGCAAGGACGCGACGACCGCGGCGGAGTTCATCGNCCGCGGTCACAGGTTCGTCATGTCCCAGGTGACCACGCAGGTCGGGCGGAGCTTCACCACCGGCGACAGCGACAGCGTCGGCTACTCCGACGGCACCTCGGACACCACCGGCACCAGCGGCGGGTCGAGCCGGACCTACGACCGCACCCGCCTGCTGCCCTGGCTGCAGAACACCTCGACGAACACCGGCTGGCAGGAGTCCGTGACGACGTCACGCTCGCAGACCTGGCAGCGCACGACGAACACGTCGGTCAGCGACTCGACGAACGACGGCAGCACCACCCAGCGGGTGTACGAGTTCCTCATCGAGCCCACCACCGTGCAGACCCTGCCGACCACCGCCTTCCTGCTCATCAGCCCGGTCGACGGGCCGGGCCGGGTGACTCCGGGCGACTGCAATCCCGGCACGGTGCTGCTGCCCCGGGTCTCACCGGTGGACCGCTGGTCGGCCCGGGGTGCGGCCGGGGCCGCGGGGGCGCAGCCGGCCGGCCGGGCGCCGGGTGCGGTTCGCCTCGCCGTGCCCGCCGCCCCGTCGGCGCAGCTTCCGGTCGGGGGGTGGGCGGGCCGGACGGACGGGGCCCGGCCGCGTCCAATCGCCACCGCGACGTCCGGGACCTACCCGGACCTCGCTGCGGCCGCGCAGGAGTCGGCCTACCGGCTGGCCCCACCGTCCCCGCGGCCCGGCCCCCCCACCGGCCCCGCACCCGCCGGCCCCGGCCCCGGGAGGATGACCGGCGGCTGGGTGCCGATCGGCGAGCAGCCGGCGCCAGGCCCGTACCCGCCGGCTGGCGGGTACGGGCGGCCCGTGGCGGACCCACCGGCCGACGGGCGGCCGCGCGACGACGGGCGGCCGCCGCGCAGGGGCCGGCGGCGCCTCGGCGAGCAGCCGCCGAACCCTGCGTGAATAGTCGACATTCCGTGAACAGCTAGGTGCTTCAAGTAGTTATCCACAATTGTAAAAAGACGCTGGCCCAACAGAAGAACAACCGTCATCGTCTTCTCATGGCCCATAACCCTGGCCGACTCTCCTGGCAGGAGATCGCCACACCGCAGGCCGGCGTGATCACGATCCGCGACGCGGTCGCCGCCGGCCTCCCCCGCACCGAGATCCGCCGGCGCCTCGACGACGGCCGCTGGCGGCAGCCCTTCCGCGGCGTCCTGATCACCGACGTCACCCCCACCGCCGGCCCGCAGCACCTGTGGGCCGCGGTGCAGGCCATCGGGCCGGAGGCGGTGCTGGCGGGCGGATGCGCGGCGGCGCTCGCCGGGCTGGTCGGCCATGACCCCCAGCCGGTGACCGTGCTCGTCCCGACCGACCGCCGCGTCAGCGCTCCGCCGGGGGTGCTGCTGCGGCACAGCGCGCGCCTGAGATCCAGCGAGATCGACCCGCTCCGACTGCCCCCGCGGACCACCCCGGCCCGCTCCCTGATCGACATGGCGGAGTGGGCCGCGTCCCGGAGCCTGGCGCAGGATGTCCTCGCCGACGCCGTGCACCAGCAGATCGTCACCGTCCGCGGCCTGCGCGAGGCGTTGTCGCGGCGCGGCCCGATCAGCCGCCGCACGCTGATCGCCGAGACGCTGGATCGACTCGGCGCGGACGCGCCGCACCTCACCGAGATCATGTTCCGCCGGATCGAGCGGCGGCGCGAGCTGCCCCCCGCGGGCTACCGGGTCGAGGGTCCGGCGGACGAGCCGACCTCACGGCTCACCGTGCGTTATGAGCCGTGGCGGGTGCGCGTCGAGGTCGCGGTCGAACCGACCGCGAAGCAGCCGGTCACCCAGTGTGGTTCCGGTCAGGACACCCTGATCCGGCTGCCGGCGCACCTGCTGCGGACCGCACCGGACGACGCGGCCGAGATCGTCGCCGGGGCCCTGCGCGAGCGGGGCTGGGTGCCGCCGACGGATCGCCCCCAGCGGGCCCTGGCCTCCTGACGAGGCGGCCACCGCCCGCAGGCGGAGGGGTTGGCGGCGGCCTGATCTTGCCGTAACTTTGAGCGAACGTTGCGGGAGCTTCCACCCGAGGAGGCTGAGAGGGCGGCTGGGCAGAAGCCCGGCGCCGCCGACCGCCTGAACCTGTCCGGGTAATTCCGGCGTAGGGAGTGATGGCCGTGGCGCGTCGGGCTCGGATCGTCTCCATCCGTCGCGGGCGGCCGCTGCCGTGCCCGCCCATGTTCACCCGCCCCGCGCCGCCGCACCGTCCCCCGGCACCGCCCCCCGGCGCCATCGACCCGGGCGGCCCGACGGCGCGCTAGGGTCCCGCTCCGCCGGCGGGGGCGCTCTCGCGGTCCGACCGGGCGCCGGGGGCACCCCGTCCCCTTCCCGCCACCGGGCGGCGCGCAGCGGCGGCCCGCGCCGGCGTGGCAGCGCCCGGCCGGGTGCAGGCAGCCGGGGCCGTCGGCGGTCACCGGCTCCGTGCAGGACAGGCCCGCCTCACCGGTTGGTCGCCGCCCGGCCGGTCCGCAATCCACCGATCGCCGCGGACCGGTTGCCTCCGGGCCGGCCGCGTCGGACCGGTTGCCGCGCGGACGGTTCGCCGCGGCGCTCGTCCAGGCGCCCGCCGCCCGACACTCGGGGCCGGTCCACGAGTGGCCCCGAGTGCACCGACACGCACCTGCTGGCAGCCGCCGTAGGACAGCAGCACCGCAGCAGAGAGGAGATGTCGTGTTCGCACGCCGATCGGTCCCGCCGACGGCCCCGGCGCCGGAGCCGGCGCCGGGCGATCCCCGCCGGCCGGCGGGGCCGGGTGTGGAGCTGCGTGGGGTCGCCAAGCGATTCGGCGACATCACCGCGGTGGCCGGCGCGGACCTGTCCGTTCCCCCCAACGGCCGCCTGGGCGTCGTCGGCCCGAGCGGGTGCGGCAAGTCGACGCTGCTGTCGATGATCTGTGGGCTGACCGGCCCGGATGCCGGNACCATCGACGTGCTCGGCGCCGNGGACGCGCCGGGGCGGCTGGCCCGCTGCGCCTGGATGCCCCAGCGCGACCTGTTGCTGCCCTGGCGCGGGGTGCTCGCCAACGCGCGCATCCCGCTGGAGAACCAGGGCCTGACCCGCCGGGAGGCGTCGCAACGGGTCAGGCCGCTGCTCGACCGGTTCGGCCTCGCCGAGTTCGCCGACCACCGGCCGGCGCAGCTCTCCGGCGGGATGCGCCAGCGGGTCTCGTTCCTGCGCACGGTGGCCGCGGACAAGCCGGTGCTGCTGCTCGACGAGCCGTTCGGCGCCCTCGACTCGATCACCCGGGCGGACCTGCAGGACTGGCTGCGCGCGATGCTCGCCGACGAGCCCCGCACCGTCGTGCTCGTCACCCACGACGTCGAGGAGGCGCTGCTGCTGTGCGACCGGGTGGTGGTGATGTCGGCCCGCCCCGGCCGGATCGTCGCCTCCGTCGACGTGCCGCCCTACGCCGGCACCGGCGCCGCGGCGCGGCGGGCCCGGCTCGCGGACCCCGCATTCATCGCGTTGCGCGACAGCGTCCTCGCCCACCTGGAGAGCGCCCGTTGACCGCGATGCGGTTGTGGCCGAGCGTCCTCGTCGGCATCGTGCTGCTCGGCGCCTGGGAGTTCGTCACCCGGGTGCTGCACGTCGAGGAGTACATCCTGCCGGCGCCGGACCAGGTGGCGACGACGCTGGCCGACCGGTGGGACAGCACCCTGCGCAGCGCCACCTGGGTCACCGGGACGGAGATCGTCCTCGGCTTCGCCCTCTCGGTCGCCGGCGGGCTCGCGCTCGGCTGCGCGCTGCACTTCTCCGCCGCGGCCCGCCGAGCGCTGTACCCGTTGCTCATCGGCTCCCAGACGGTCCCCGTCGTCGTCCTCGCCCCNATCCTGGCGATCATCTTCGGCTACAGCATCACCCCGAAGCTCATCCTGGTGGCGCTCATCTGCTTCTTCCCGGTGGTGGTCGGCACCCTCGACGGCCTCGCCTCGGTGGATCCGGAGCTCGTCCGGATGATGCGGACGCTGCACGGTCGACGGGTCGCCATCTTCACCCGGGNGGAGTTCCCGGCGGCGCTGCCCTCGGTGTTCACCGGCCTGCGCCTCGCCGCCGCCTACGCGGCGACCGGCGCGGTGTTCGGCGAGTACTCGGGCGCCTCCGACGGGCTGGGCCACGTGATGCGCCAGGGTGTCCCCCAGCTCCAGTCCGCGCTGGTGTTCGCCGCGATCGTGCTGCTCACCGCGATGTCCGTGGCCCTGTTCGCGATCGTGAACGGCGCCGAACGGCTGCTCGTCCCCTGGCACCGCAGTCCCACCCGAGAAGGGAACCACCGATGATCTCGNCGAGCTCCCGCCGGCTGACCATGATGGCNGCCGCACTCGCCGCCGTCACGCTCGCGGCCGTCACGGCCTGCGGCTCCGACGGCTCGTCCGGCGCCCAGCGCCGGGCCACCACGGTGCTGCTCGACTGGGAGCCCAACCCGGACCACCTCGCGCTGTACTCGGCGCAGGACGCCGGCGACTACACCGACGCCGGGCTGAACGTCACCCTGCGTTCGCCGTCGGATCCGTCCGACCCGCTCAAGCTCGTCAGCACCGGCACCGTCGACCTGGGCATCTCCTACGAACCCGAAGTGGTCATCGCCGGGGTCGAGAAGCTCGACGTCGTCGCCGTCGGCGCCCTCATCCCCACCGCCCTGAACTCAATCATGGCCGTGGGTTCGGCCGGCATCACGAAGCCGGCCGACCTGGCCGGGGCCACGGTCGGCACCTCGGGGCTGCGCACCGACGAGGCCTTTCTCGACGCGATCGCGAAGGCCAACCACTTCGACCCCGCTGCGATCCACCGCGTCGACGTCGGCGCCGACCTGCTGCCCGCCATGATCTCCAAAAAGGTGCAGGCCACCCTCGGTGCCTACCGCAACGTCGAGGGCGTCACCCTCGCCGACCGCGGCCTGGCCCCGAAGATCATCCCGGTGACCGAGGCCGGGGTGCCGCAGTACGACGAGCTGGTCGTCGTCGCCCGGCGCAGCCGGCTCGCCAGCGACCCGGCGTACGCGACCCTCGTCCGCGACTTCCTGCGCGCGACCGCGGCGGGCAACGCGCGAGCCCTCGACGACCCGGCGAAGGCGGAGAAGACGTTGTCGGGCGTCGCCGACGGGTACGACCCCAAGCTGCTGCCGAAGATGGTCCAGGCGACGGCCCCGCTGCTGCGCAACCCGGCCGGCTTCGGCCGGATGGACACGGGCGCCTGGACGTCGTTCATCCGCTGGATGCACTCCGAGGGACTGATCAAGGCCACGGTCCCGACGGCGGACGTCGTCACCAACGACTACCTGCCCAAGCCGTGACCGCGGCGCAGGGCACGCCCTCGCCGCTGTTCAGCGCGCGACTGTGGGCGTCCACCGAGCCCGTCTACGAGGCGATCCTGCGCCATCCGTTCCTCACCGGCCTCACGGACGGCACCCTGCCGCGGGCCGCGTTCGCGCACTTCGTCATCCAGGACGCGCACTACCTGCGGGACTACGCCCGGGCCCTGGCCGTCTGCGCGGCCAAGGCGCCCACCGAGGACGACGTGCGGGCACTCGCGAACGACGCCGCCGAGGCGGTCGCCGCCGAGCAGGCCATGCACGTCGACCTCCTCGACGCGCTCGGCGGCCCCGCGCCCGGTGACCCCGCGCCGGGTGGCACCCCGCCGGGCGGCGTGGCGACGGTGGCGCCGACGACCCGCGCGTACACCAGCTACCTGCTCGCGACCGTCTACGGCGGCTCGTTCCTGGAGGGGCTCGCCGCGGTGCTGCCGTGTTACTGGATCTACGCCCGGGTCGGCGCGCGGCTGCTCGCCGACTCCTCCCCCGACCCGGTGTACGCGCGGTGGATCGCCGCCTACGGTGATCCGGCGTTCCAGGCGGTGGCGGACCGGGTCGTCGCCCTCACCGACCGGGTCGGCGCATTCGCGTCGGAGCCGGAACTGGTGCGGGCCGCGGACCACTTCGCGGTGACGGCACGCTACGAGTGGATGTTCTGGGACGCCGCCTGGCGCCGCGAGACCTGGCCGATCTGACCGGCCCCGGCCGCGCGGCGGAAGCCCGGCTCCGGCGGCGAGCAGCGCGGGTGCCGCCCTGCCGCCTTCCCTCGGCGGCCGCATGCGGTGCGCGGGCAGCATTGCGGTGCGCGGGCAGCATTGCGGTGCGATGTGCACGATTCGCGGGCTCCGACCGTGCACAACGCACCGCAATCGGCCCCGGCCCGGGCTCGGCACGCGGTCGTGTGGTTGTCACGCTGATGCCGTCGGCCGCGACGGGTCGGCCAGCGGAGGTTCAGACCTCCTTGCGGGCGATCACCAGGTAGGTGCCCGCGAAGCCGGCGCCGTGGACGTAACGGCGGGCGAGCCGGTCGAGGAGCCGGGCGGTGATCAGCAGGGGGCTGACCACCGCCATCATGGCGCCCCAGGCCACCAGGTGGGCGGGCCCGGCGGCCTGGCGCAGCCAGGGCATGGGACGCGGCGCGATGGCGGCGACGACGAGCAGCAGGGCGGCGGAGAGGTCGCCGAGGCCACGGCTGGCGGCGAACCGCACCAGCACGGGCCGCAGCCCCCGGTCCTCCAGCGCCGCGAGCAGGTTGTCGACGGGGATGAGATGCGCCCGCTCCGGCACCGCCCAGCCGGCCCAGAACCGGCCGAGCCAGCGGGCCTGGTGGCACTCGGGGTTCGCCAGCTCGCACAGCATGTGGCCGCCGGGCGGTAACGCCTTGGCGACGGCGTCGAGCTCCGCGGACGGGTCGTCGGCGCGTTCCAGGTAGCCGAACATGCTGATGACGTCGTAGCGGCCGGCGACCGCCTCGACGACGTCGGGCAGCCGGCCGTGGTGGGCATGGTCGAGCCAGCCGCGCCGCAGGCCCTCGTCCAACCCGGCGAACGTGTCGACCCCGTCGAACACCGTCGCCGGCCACACCTCGCGGGCCGCGTTGGGGAAGTGGCCGTAGCGGGAGCCGACGTCCAGCCAGGTGCGCGGGACGGTGAACGGGCGCACGGCGGCGGCCTGCCCGCGGCGGTCGCGGGCGATCACCGCCAGGGCCTGCTCGGCGATGCCGGTGCGCAGGCCGTCGTACCGGTCCCGGTCGTAGAACTCGCGGCCGGCGGGACTCAGCCCCGGGTTGAGGAACACGTGCCCGCAGCGCCGGCAGCCGTCGAGGCGGAACCGGCCGGGTTTGCGCAGGAACATGTCGGGCGAGTCGAGCCGGGTGGCCAGCTCCACCGAACCGCACCACGGGCAGTCCGCCCGGGCGCGGCGCAGGAACCGGGCCAGGCCGGCGCGGACGTCGCGGCCGTAGGAGGCCCGGCTGGCCGCCGTACGCTGCTTCGCCGCGTGCTTGACCGGATCGGCGGGCAGCCCGGCGGCCTTGGCCTCGGCGGCCCGCGCGGCCTGCGCGCGACCGGCGCGCACCGAGTCGATGACGAACAGCAGCCCGCTGAGGATGCGCACGATCGGGGAGCGGATCAGGTCGCGGGGGGACAGCGGCACCCGGCCGGCGCAGACGAAGAACGGCTGGAACCAGAACAGCGCCGTGGCCGCGAGTCCCCACGGCCGGTTGACGTGCACGCCGATGGCGGTGGCAAGCTGCGGCACGAACGGGAAGAGCTGGTTGCGCCGGGTGAACCGATAGGCCCGCTGCTGGACCCGCACGCGCATCGCGGCGTCCTCCCGGGCCGCGCGCAGCCCCGGGAGGACGGCGAGGTCGGTCGACCCGGACGCGAAGGTCTTCAGNCGTTCGGTGATGTCGACGAGTTCCACCGGGTCGAAGCCGTCGCGGCGGGTGATGCCGGCCCGGTCGAGGATCTCCGAGCGGACCAGCAGCGCCTGGAAGGCGCCGCGGCCGGGCACGCACCGGTCGGTGCGGTAGGTGCGGGTGTCGACCATGCGGGCCAGGTCGAGGGCACGTTCGACGGTGAGGTCCGCGGGCACGAGATCGAGGACGTCGAGTTTGTCCCGGCTGGCGTGGTAGCTGGCCGCGCGCCGCCCGCTGTCGGTCAGCTGCACCCCGTCGGCGACGAGGAACTCGTGCGACGGGTCCACCGGCCGGCCGGAGGCGGGCACGGTCTCCAGGCGGCGCAGCCGGCCACGCAGCCGCACCCCGTTGATGAGCAGGCCGACGCAGACCAGGACCGGCAGCCAGTCGAGCACGGCGGTCAGCCCCGTACCGGCCCGACCGCGGCGCCACCACGCCGGCGAAACGTCATGCGGCGAGTTTCTCAAGCCGGTCGGCGGCGGCCGCAACCCCTCCCGCCGCGGCGAAGGCGTCGCGCAGCCGCCCGGCGGCCTGACGGTGGCCGGGCTCGTCGAGCAGAGACGTCACCGCGCCGCGCACGGCCGCCGGTCCGGCCCGGCCGAACTTGATCCGTAAGCCCGCGCCGCTGCGCACGACCTGCTCGCCGATGATCGGTTGGTCGTCGCGGACCGGGGCGACGACCAGCGGAACTCCGCGGGACAGCGCCTCGCAGACCGTGTTGTTGCCGGCGTGGCAGACCACCGCGGCCAGCTTCGGCATCAGCTCGACCTGCGGCACGAACGGGGCGACGAGCAGGTCGTCGGGGGCGGCGGCGGCCAGGTCGTCGACGAGGCCGGGCGGGGCGACGATGACGGCCTGTGCCCGTCCCGCCAGGCCCAGCAGGCCCTCCGCGGCGGCCCGCAGGAACCGCCCGCCGGCTTCCCGGGTCACCGTGCCGAGGGAGACGAGCACCGCGTCACGGTCCGGGTCGAGCCACTCCCAGGGGAAGGAGGAGGTCTGCGCCCGCCGGCCGACCAGGCTGCCGACGAAGGCGACGTGGCGGGGCATCTCGGGGGTACGCAGCAGCTCCCGCACGGACGCGACGAGGGTGAGCTCGTCGGAGAACCGCAGGTCGACGGCGGAGGCCTCGCCGACGGGCACGCCGTGGGCGAGCTGAAACTCCTGCAGCAGGTCGGCGACCCACTGGCCGAGCCCGGCCAGCACCCCGTACGGGTCGTCGAACTCGGCGGACGTCGTGGCGAGGGTGGCCCAGTGCAGCCGCCGACGGCGGGCGACCAGCGCCGCGCCGACCGCCTGCTGGTCGATGACCAGCACATCCGGGCGGAACGCGTCGATGGCCGCGTCCACGGCCGGCTCCATCGCCGCGGCCAGCGGCAGCAGGAAGTCCTCCCACAGGAACTTCAGCGACGCCGGGCCGCGCAGCGCCCGGGAGCGGGTGACGATGTCGGCGCGGTCGGCCTCGCTGAGCGTCTCCGGCAGCGCCAGCAGCGGCAGCCCCGGCGGGACCAGCCCGCCGATCACGCCCGCGTGACCGGCGACGGCGACGGCGTGACCGCGGTCGGCGAGCTCTCCGGCGATCCCCACGGCCGGGTTCACGTGCCCGGTCAGCGGCGGCACGACGAACAGGACGCGGCTCACGGCCGGCTCCTCAGCCCACCGCCGGGCGGCGCCCGGCGTTCAGGTCGGGCGGCGGCACCATCTGTGTCACCCACTCGGGCGTGGCGAAGCGCCGTTCGGTGTCACGGACGTAGGGCGGCGGGGGCGTGCGCCGGTCGAACAGCCACCAGGCCAGCAGGCTGCGCAGGTAGCCGGTGGCCTCGCGCAGCACCATGTGGGTGTGGTGCTCCAGCACGATCAGGGTGCACTCGGGGACGAGGGCGGCGAGCCCGGCGGCCTGCCCGATGATGTCGGAGTTCTCCCCGTAGACGGCGAGCACCGGAATCGGCAGCGCGGCGAGCGCCTCGGCGGAGAACGCCGGCGTCGCCAGCATGTCGGTGGCGATCGTCGTGTCGGACAGCAGCCGCTGGGCGGCCCGGGTGGCCTTGGTGATCGCCCGGCCGGCGCCGTTGTCGAGCCACTCCTCGACCTCGTCGTCGGTCATCGCGACGAGGATCTGGCTCAGCGACCGGGCCATCTCCTCGCCCAGGCCCTCGATGAGGAACGGCGGCTCGATGAGCGTCAGGCTCGCGACGCGGGCGGTGAACTCCAACCCGAACGCCAGGGCCAGCGTCGCGCCGTAGCTGTTGCCGACGACGTGCACCGGGCGGTCCACCCCGAGGACGTCGAGCAGCCCGGCAAGGTCGGCCATCGAGTCGGCGAGGCGGTAGCCGCCGGGGGTGCGCTCGCTGCGGNCGTGACCGCGCAGGTCGTAGCAGATGACGTCGCAGCCGGCGTCGGCCAGGCAGGTGCCCAGCGAGAAGTAGAAGCTGGAGATGTTGTCCATCACCATGCCGTGCACCATGACGACGATCGGCGAGTCCGCGGACGCGCCCCCGCGGGGTTCGAGCCGCTGCACGTGCAGGCGGACGCCGTTCGCGATGACCTCAGCCACGGTCCTTGCCTCCTTGTCGATGTGGGATGCCAGTCGTATGCGGGATGCCAGTCGTATGCGGGATGCCGGTCGGTCGGGACCGGATGCGCCGAGCGGCCGTCAGGCGGATCCGGCGGTCGCGGGCGCCGGCAGGCTGTCGACGATGAACCGGACGACCTCACCGACCCGCATGTTGATCACCTGGTCGACGTCCATCCTGGCGAGGAAGCCGACGAAGTCGACGGCCTCGCCGTAGCNCTCCCGCAGCCGGTCGGCGAGCGCCACGAACTCGATGCTCTCCAGCTCCAGGTCCTGGCTGAACGTGGTCTCCATGGTGATGTCCATGTCGATCACGTACTCCTCGCCGATGACCTCGCGCAGGTCCTCGGTGACCTCGCCGAGCACCCGCGTCTCGGTCTGCGCCCGGCCCGCGCCGACCGGTCCCGCCGTCCCCTGAACAGACATGATCGCTACTCCTTCTCGCTGGGAAGGCCGTTCGCCTCGACCTCGGGTGAGGTCCAGGCGACGACATAGGTCGCGGCACCGGCCCGCCGGGCGGGGGCGCCGTCACGCGCAGCATCCTGACCGATGACGGTGGCGGAACGCACGTCCCTCGCCACGGNCCGGCCGCCGACGCCGCCCGGGTCCGGATCGGGGGCCCCGGGTTCGCCGCCGTCCGGCCGGATCCGGCCGGAGGCGTCCACCGTACGCAATGCCACCCACCGGGAGCCCCGCGGGAGCGGCCCGTCGGGACCCTCCCCGTAGACGGTGACCCGGACCAGTTCGGGCGGAGCCTGCCCGGCCCAGTCGGTCGCCGCCCAGGCCCGTCCGGGCCGGTGCGGACCGTCGACGACGAACTGGCGCGGCCGGCCCGCGAGCCCGGTGCCCTCGGCCTTCGCCGCCGCCTCCTTCGCCGCCCACAGCCGGGTGAACCACAGCGCCCGGCGTCCCGGATCGTCGCCGGCGACCCGGTCGAGCAGGTCGCGTTCGACGGGGGCGAGGGCCGCCAGCTCGACGCCGGGCGCCCGGGCGACGATCTGCTCGATGTCGATGCCGACCGGCCCGTCCGCGGACACCAGCGCCACCGCCAGTTCCGGTTTGTGGGCCAGCGACACCCGCGGGGGGTCGCCGGCCGGGATGCCCGGCCGCGCCGGCAGGGCGCCGACCAGGGGGGCGCCCAGCTCGTCGTGCTCGATCCGGACCTCGATCCCCCAGACGGGCCCCGCGCCGCGCGCCCACAGCCAGCGCCGCACGGCGTCCTGGACGGCGATGCGCCCCAGCAGCCAGCCGCGCGCCGCCCGCGGGTTGAGTCCCGCGAGCCGGGCCCGGTCGGCGGAGTCGGCATAGTGACGCACGATCAGCTCGCGTGAGGCCGAATCGGACCAGCGGTCGAGCGCGACCACCCAGCCCTCGCCCGAGGGCTGGGCCACGGTGTGCAGCTCCGGGGCGCGGACCATCGCCCAGAGCACGTCGTCGTTGGCGAACCGCCGATCGGTCCAGGCCGACACCACCGCCCACAGCGACCCGTCCAGGCGACGCAGTTCGAGGTCGGCGGTCACCGTGCGGTCGGCGACNTGCCGGATCCGCACGACGCAGTCGACCAGGTCGCCCGCCACCGGCGCCGGGCCGTAGAAGCGCAGGTCGGACACCGACTGCGGGAGCAGCAGCNAATCCTCGGGCAGGTTCTCCATCGCCCAGTAGCCGAAGAGCTGCCCGGCGTTGTCCAGCAGCGCACCGGAGGCGGCCGGCACCCGCAGCCGTCCGCGGATCCCGGTCGCGCCGATCCCCTCGATGCGGTGGATGCCCTGGTATCCGGGGCCGTGGAAGAGGAAGTGACCGCCGTAGAGGTCGCTGCCCTGGTGGCGGGAGGGCTNCTCGCCGGGGAGGATCGGCCNGGTCGGGCCCACCGGCAGGTCCGCGGTGGCCGCGGTCGTCCGCGGGGACGGCGGATAGCCGTCGGCGAACACGACCGTCCCACGGGCGTACCCCTCGATGGTCACCCGGACCGCGTCCGCCCCCGCCGGGGTGAGGGTGACCGCCACCTCCACGGCGGGCTCGATCGCGAGCCAACGCAGCGCCCGGACGTCCCGCATGCCGATCGGCACCCGGCCCGGCATCAGCGCCGCGGCGTGCGCGATCATGAGTTCGAGTACCTCGGTCATCGGCACGACCGGGAACAGGTCGGACAGGTCGCGCCAACCCGGCGGCTGCCGGTAGAAGCAGTGGTCGATGATGTGCGGCATCGATGCCAGCGACAACCGGCGACGGACCGTCCGCGGCCCGGGTGCCGAACCACCACCGGACTCGACCGCGGCAGCCGCGCCGGCTCCGGCCGCGGCGCGGCCGGCGAGCTCGGCACGGCCGGCGGGCTCGGCACGGCCGGCGGGCTCGGCACGACGGGCGGGTGCGGCCGCGCCGGGTCCCCGGGAGGCGGTTGTGCCGGCTCCCCGGGGCGCCGGCACGCCGCCGGACCCACCGGCTGCGGGCACGGTGCCCACTGCGCCGGCCGCGGGCCCACCACGGCGTCGTGGCGGCGAGCCCGGCGGGGCGGTGGGGCCGAGCGCCCACCGGTCGACGACCGCGGACATCACCGCACCGGCGTCGGCAAGCGCCGCCCGCAGCTCGTCGAGAACCGGATGGCTACCGGCGGCGCGCAGAACAGGCAGAGCCGGATCCGCGTGGTCCGGACTCGGAAGGTCCGGGCCGGGGAGATCGGCGCCCACCGGTCCGCGGAGGGCCGGGCCCGCGGATCCAGGGAGATCCGGGGCAGGGAGATCCGGGACGAGGAGATCCCGGGCATGGAGATCCCGGGCATGGAGATCCGGTGCGAGGAGGTCCGCGGCCGCGGGTCCAAGACGCACCAACGGCGTGCCGAGGGTGAGCCGCACGGGGGTGCCCCGGCGCCGCGGCAGCTCGATGGGCCTCCCGGCGGCGGGCGTCGGGGCCGCTTGCGAGGCCGCGGCCGGAGTCGGAACCAGAACGGGGGCCTGAACCGGGCCCAGGGTCGGCTCGCCGGCCGGCGCCGTCGCCGGGGTGGCGGGTGGCTCCGGGCGGGTGCGGCAGGGCAGCAGGTCGAGCCGCGGGGCCGCGCCCTCCACCCACAGCGCGGCGGCCACCCGGCGCAACTGGTCCAGACCGGACCGTTTCGGGGAGTTCGTGACCAGCGCGATGTGGTCGTGTCCGGGCAGCGTGTTGTCGACGAACCCGGCGACGCTGCCCACGCCGACCTGGACGAAGGCGCGCACGCCGGTGTCGTGCAGCCGGCGGACGAGTTCCCGGAACCGTACGGGCTCGACGAGGTGGCGCAGCGCGAGCGCCCGGACGGCGTCGTGGTCGCGCGGGTAGGGCGCGACCGTCGTCGCCGACCAGATCGGGACCGTCGCCTCGACGAGGGTGACGCCGGCGAGGTTGGTCCGCAGCCGGTCCAGGTAGGGCTCCAGGAACGGGGAGTGGAAGCCGGNGCGGAACGGCAGGACCTGCCCGAGCACGCCGTCGCGGCGCAGCCGCTCCAGGGCCGTGCGCACGCTCGCCTCACGTCCGCAGATGATCGACTGGTGCGGGCAGTTGTCGTGGGAGACGACGACCTCACCGAGGTCGGCGATGACCTCCGCGGCACGCGCGGCGCCGCAGCCCAGCGCCCCGAAGACGACCCCGGGCACCTCCAGCACGGCCGGGTCGAAGCCGGCGATGAACGCGTCGGTGGACTCGCCGGTGATGAGCCCCCCGCTGATCATCGCGTTCCACTCGCCGATGCTGTGCCCGCCGACGAGGTCCGGGACGATCCCGAGGCGCCGCAGCGCCTCGTCGAGGATCCGCCCCACCTCGACGCTCGCGACGCCGTGCCGGCCGAGCATCCCGGTGTCGTCGAGGGCCGGGCGGGCCAGCCCGAAGTGCGCGCAGACGTCGTCGATGCGCGGGGAGAACTTGTCCTCCAGGCCGCAGAACAGGAACGCCGTGCGCCCGACGGGCGTCCCGTCGGCCCGGGCGGGGTCGAGCAGGCCGGCCGGGGTGAACCACAGGTCGTTGCGCCCTCGCCACGGGTTGCCCCGCCCCACGACCGTGCGGGCCAGGGCGAGCCGGCGCGGGTTCGGCGCCACCAGGGCGAGCCGCCAGGGGCCGCCGGCGGGCGGGTTCGCCGCGTCGTCCCGGTCGAGCAGCTGCGCGTCGTCGACGTCGAGCTGGGCGAGCAGCTGCGCCGGGCTGCTCCCGGCGAGCAACAGGACCGCCTCCGCGTCCGGATCGACCACCCGCGCCGCCGCCACCGACGCGGCAGTCGCCACCGACGCGGCAGTCGCCACCGACGCGGCAGTCGCCACCGGCGCGGCAGTCGCCACCGGCGCGGTCGCGTCTGGCGAACCCGCCGGGGCGGCGACAGAGGTGACGGCGGGAGTGGCAGCCGGGGTGGCAGCGGGGAAGGTGCGGGCCGGGGTCGCCGGGGCGGTCGGCGGCGCCTCCTCGACGACGAGATGGGCGTTGATGCCGCCGAAGCCGAAGGCGTTCACGCCGGCGCGACGGGGACCGCCGCCCGCCGGGGTGTCCCAGTCGGTCGCCGCCCGCACCGGCGCGAACCGGCTGCCGGCGAAGGCGGCGTGCGGCTCGTCGCAGTGCAGGGTCGGCGGCAGCACCCGGTGGTGCAGGGCGAGTGCCGTCTTGATCAGGCCGGCCGCGCCCGCCGCCGGCATCGCATGGCCGATCATGGACTTGACCGAGCCGATGCCGATGTCCGCCNGCCCCGCGCCGCCCGTGCCGGCGTTGGCCGCCGTGCCGAAGATCCGGCCCAGGGTGGCGAGCTCCACCGCGTCGCCGGTCGGGGTGGCCGTGCCGTGCGCTTCGACCAGGCCGATCGCGCCGGGTGCCGTCGGGTCGAGCCCGGCGTCCGCCCAGGCGCGCCGCACGGCGAGGGTCTGCCCGTCGGCGGCGGGGGCCATCAGGGAGGCGGAGCGGCCGTCGCTCGACGTGCCGGCCCCGCGCAGCACCGCGTAGATGCGGTCGCCGTCGCGGCGGGCGTCGGCCAGCCGGCGCAGCACGAGCATGCCGACGCCCTCGCCGATGAGGATGCCGTCCGCCCGACGGTCGAACGGGCGGATCGCCTCGCTCGGCGACAGCGCCCGCAGCAGGGAGAACACGCTCCAGAACGACGGTTCGTGGACGAGGTGGGCGCCGCCGACGATCATCGTGTCGGTGCGGCCGGAGCCGAGATCACGCATCGCCATCTCGACGGCGATGAGCGACGACGCGCAGGCCGCGTCCACGGTGTAGGCGGGGCCGCGCAGGTCGAGCCGGTTGGCGATGCGGGACGCGGCGAGGTTGGGCACCAGGCCGATCGACGCCTCGGGCCGGGCCGGGCCGAGCTGGGCGACGAACGCCTCGCGGACGCGTTCGACCGCATCGGCGGGCAGGTCCGGCAGGACCTCACGCAGGGTGGTGACGAGCTGGCGGGAGGTGCGCACCCGCTGTTCGAGCCGGGCCACCCCGGATCCCACGTAGCCCCCGCGACCCAGCACCACGCCCACCCGCTCGGCGTCGCCGAGCCCGTCGGGCCCACCGGCGTCCGTGATCGCCTCGGCGGCGAGGCGCAGCGCCAGCAGCTGGTCCGGCTCGGCCCAGTCGACGGCGTTGGGCACGATGCCGAACGCCGTCGGGTCGAACGTCGCGAACTCGTCGACGAAGCCGCCGCGCCGGCAGTAGAAGCCGTCCGCGGCACCGATCGGTCCCGGGCCCGCCTCCGTGCCCGCGTCCCGCCGGGTGCCCGGCGCGGCGGGCGGCCGCTCGGGCGGGAAGTAGTCGTCGACGTCGAAGCGATCCGGCGGGAGCGCCTGGATCGCGTCGACCCCGCCGACGATGTTGCGCCAGAACGTGTCGAGATCGCCGGCGCCCGGGAACAGCGCGGACATCCCCACCACGGCGATCGGCGGTGCCCCGGACCCGCCCCCGGGGTCACGCATCGAACGCCTCCGCCTCGGCGCACATGTAGACGACCTGCGCCGGTCCGTCGGGCGTGCCGGCCAGCTCGCGCAGCAGCGCGGCGACGCCGTCGGCCGGGTCGATCAGGCCGATGCCGCGGCGGGCGTACTCGCGGGCGAGCTCCGCGGAGACCATCCCGCCACCCGCGGCGGTGGCCGGCGACGCCCAGGGGCCCCAGTCGACGCTGACGACCCGGCCGGCGAAGCGGCCGGCCGCCGCCCCCGCGAGCGTGTCGAGGGCGTCGTTCGCGGCGGCGTAGTCGGCCTGGCCGCGGTTGCCGAACACGCCCGCCACGCTGCCGAACAGGGCGACGAAGCCGACGTCGTCGCGCACCGCGGCGAGCAGGGCCCGGGCGCCGTCGACCTTCGTCCGGTAGACCCGGTCGAACGACTCGGGCGTCTTGTCGCGCAACAGCCGGTCGGCGAGGACGCCCGCGCCGTGCACCAGCCCGTCGAGGCGACCGTGGCGGGCGTAGACGTCGGCCACCACGGCGGCGACGGCCGCACCGTCTCGCACGTCCACCGCGTGGTAACGCACCGAGGACGCGAGGCTTTGCAGGGTCGCCAACGTCGCCCGCACCTCCCGCTCGGCGAGCAGCCGGGAGACCCGGGCCTCGATCTCGGCCGGGCGGCGCACGCCGGTCTCGATCAGCGCGCGGCGCAGCGCCGGGGCGTCGGCCGCGCCCGCGGTGGCGGGGTCCTCCGGCCCCGTGGGCGCCGCGGTGCGCCCGACCAGCTCGACGGCGCACCCGCTGCGCCGGGCGAGCTCGACGGCGACCGCCGCGGTGATGCCCCGGGCGCCGCCGGTGAGCAGCACGACGGAGGACGGGCCCAGCCCGACGGGCAGCTCGCCGGCCCCATCGGCAGGCGCGGGCCGCACCCGCAGGGTGGCGCGCGCCCCGTCCCGGTAACCCACGACCAGCGGCCCGCCCGGGGTGAGCAGCTCGACGAGCAGGCTGTCCGCGATCCGGCGGGGCTCGTCCTTCGGCTCGACGTCGACCAGACGCAGCGCCAGGCCGGGGACCTCCCGGGCGATCGTGCGGACGAGGCCGGCGAGCCCCGCACCCGGCGTCGGACGGACGACGAACTCCCCGGCGTCGGCCCGACGGGCGAACTCCAGGGCGTCGACCGCGCTCGGGTTGGCCGTCGCGCCGGGGGCGGCGGCGCGGGACCGGCCGAACCGGCCGCCGTTGCCGGTGACGACGAGCACCCGCCGGCTGCCGCCCAGGGCCGCGGCCCGTAGGGCGGGGAACGCGCCGGGCAGGATCGCGTGCTCGTCCGCGCCAGGGTCGGCCGACGCGATCCAGACGAGACCGTCGGCGCCGGCACCGGCCCGGATCTGGTCGACGAGGCCGGCGTCGGCGGCGGCGAGAATCCGTGCCTCGGCGCCTGCCTGCTCCAACCGGGTGGCGAGCGCCAGGCCGACCCCGAGACCACCCTCCACCAGGAGGAAGCGGGAGCCGGCGAGGTCGGCCGGCGCCGTGCCGGCCGGCGCGGGCAGGATCTCCGGCTCGACGACGAAGCGCCGCAGCGCCATCGCCCCGAGCGGGTCGCCGACCCCGTCGGACCCGGCGCCCGGGGATCTCCCGGCGGACACGCGAGATCCCTCGGACGCAGAAGACCCGACGGACTCGGGAGATCCGACGGACTCGGGAGATCCGACGGACTCGTCGGTGGTGGAGGCGCCGGGCTCGGTCCCGCCGGTGGTCGAACCGACGATCCAGTCGACGATGCCGCGGACGGTCTTGATCGCCGCCAGCTCCTCGACGACCTCCTCGTCCAACTCCCCCGAGCCCGCCTCCACCAGCCCCAACCNCTGCGCCAACTCCCCCAGGATCTCCGTCCGCTTGATCGAGTCGATCGACAGATCAGCCTCAAGATCCAGATCCGGCTCCAACATCTCCACCGGATAACCCGTCTGCTCCCCGATC
>NZ_LJFZ01000038.1:0-17499 GCF_001420875.1 Frankia sp. AvcI1
GCCCGCCGTGACCGGCGCGAGCCGCGCGGCCGGCTGGTCGGGCTCGCCGCGACGGGCGGCGAGTGGCTGTGCCGCGACGGCGACGGTGGGGTGACCGGTGGGGTCATGTCCAACTCCTCGAGAATCGGCGCGATGGCTGGGGGTCACCCGGACGGGCGGCCCGAGGGCGGCGTCGTAGACGATGGTTCTCGACATGGTCACTACCAGCAGTCGGCGGCACACGACGCCCACCTGGGCTACCGCGCATGGTGACGGGGATTGCACTGAACCCAACNATCCGGACCGCTGACGAGTTTCTTTCTGTGATGGTCCACCCAGTCGCGCGTAACCATTGGACAGCAACGTCCGTCGGTGTCCCAGGGATCGGGCGGACCGCCGAAGCAGGACATCAGGTACATATCTCGCGAGGACCCATGCAGGAGACATATAGGACGAAAGGCTATAGAAGTCGCCATCCGTCGCGGGTTTGCGATGCCCGTAATGGGCGGGTGCGGACGCCACCCGACGACCGATCCGTCGCCGTCGCCCATACTTGGCGTGACATGGGGTGAGAAAGCCGCCCCGGACGGCAGTCTGCGCGCCCGCCGGGGCGCGGGCGGGGGACGTCGCGCATGCATCGTCGTGGCAGGCTGGCCCGGCTCCTGCTCGTGGCGGGGTTCGGCCTGTTGCTCGCGGCGTGGGTCGGCAGCAACGCGCCGGGCTTCGGGCCGGACGAGCCGGCGAACTTCGTCAAGGAGGTCGGCGCCGGCACCGGCCAGTGGTCGGGCACGCCGGGGCGGCTCGCGCATCCGGCGTTCGGCGCGCAGCCCGGGGCTCCGGAACGCATCGACTGGATCAACCGCAACAGCCGGGTCTTCCGGCTGCCGGCCGGGCTCGACCCGGGTCGGGCCGGCTTCCCCTGCAACCTGTTCCGCAACTGGCTGTCGGTGAGCTGCCTGGACCGGCCGCACTCCCGCCCGCCGGCGACGCGGGCGCTGAGCTATGTCGGGACCTACGAGCCGTACGTCTACGCCGTCCCGGGCGCGGCGATGGCGCGCACCGACACGGCGCTCGGCGCGCTCTACACCGGGCGGGCGGTGACCGCCGCCCTCGTCGCCGGGCTGCTCGCCGTCGCGGTCGCCGCGGCGTGGAGCGGCCCGGCCGGCCCGCTCTCGGTCGCCGGGGTGCTGCTGGCCGCGTCGCCCATGGTGCTGTTCATGGGCTCCGTGCTCGGCACCAACGGCATCGAGATCGCGGCCGCCACCGCGCTGTTCGCGCTGGTGCTGCGGATGGGCCGCGCGACGGGTCCGCCCCGGTGGGCCTGGCCGGCGGTGGGCGTCGTCGGCGCGCTGCTGGCGCTGTCGCGGCCCACCGGACCCGCCTGGGTGCTGCTCGCCCCCCTCGTCGGCCTGGTGCTCGCCGAGCGGCGGGGTGCGGGCCGGTGCCGGGGCGCGGACCGGTGGCGGCGGGCGTGGCCGGTGCCCTGGCTGGGGCTGGCCGCCGGCGGCGTCGTGGCGACGACGCTGTGGGAACGGGCCGTGCAGCCGCATCCGGGGATCCGCCGGGCGCTGGTCGTCGAGGGGCTGCATCGCCTGCCCCACGACGCCGACGCCTGGGTGCGGCAGTGGGTCGGCGTGTTCGGCTGGGCGAGCCTGCCGATGCCCACGTACGCGTACCGGATCTGGTGGGTCGCCGTCGTCGCCCTCGCCCTGGTGGCGCTCGCCGCCGGCCCGTGGCGGGCCCGGCTGGGGTTCGTGGCCGTGCTCGTCGGCGCCGCGGTGGTGGCCGTCGGCCTTGACGTCGTGGTGCTGCGCCAGACCCGTTTCCCGGTGTACGGGCGCTACCTGCTGCCCCTCGCGGTGCTGCTGCCGCTCGCCGCCGGGGAGATCATCACCCGGCAGGCAGCCCGCCTGCCGGGGGCGGTCCGCCGGCCGATCCAGGTCGCGGTGCCGCTGGCGGTCGCCGCGGTCCACCTCGTCGGGCTGTGGGCGAACGCCCGCCGCTACGCGGTCGGCACGGGCGGCCCCGTCTGGTTCCTCGGCCGGTCGCAGTGGAACCCCCCGGGCGGCTGGCCGCCGTGGTTCGCGCTCGCCGCGGCCGGGACCCTCTGTCTGGTCGCATTCGCCCTGACCGGCCTGCGCGCGGCGCCGGCCACGCCCGGGGCGCGGATCGCCGGTGGCCACGACCCCGGCGGCCTCCCCGCCTACCCGACCGAGACCGACGACGCCCACCGACCCTCCCTGCACGAGGCTGTGCCCCGGGAGACGTCCGGTGCGGAGGCTGCGGGCACCACCAACCAACACCTCCCTGCGAAAATGATCGACCCCGGCAGACGCAGGACCTCGCCGACGGGCGACGACTGAAGGCAGGAGTCAACGTGGACTACCGGACGATGGGCCGTTCCGGCCTCAAGGTCTCCCAGGCGTGCCTCGGCGCGATGAACTTCGGCTCGGTCGGCCTCGCGTCCTGCGACGAGACCGAGGCCACCCGGATCATCAACGCCTTTCTGGATGCCGGGCACAACGTCATCGACACCGCCGACATCTACAGCGGTGGGCAGTCGGAGCAGATCGTCGGGCGTGCCATCTCCGCCCGCCGTGACGAGGTCGTCCTCGCCACCAAGGGGCACATGCCCGCCGGCCCCGGCCCGAACGGCCGCGGCTCGTCCCGGGTGCATCTGACCCGCGCCCTGGACGCGAGCCTGAGCCGGCTCGGCACCGACTACGTCGATCTCTACCAGGTGCACCAGCCGGACGACGAGACGCCCATCGAGGAGACGATGGCGACCCTGGANGGATTCGTCCGCGCCGGCAAGGTGCGCTACCTCGGCTGCTCGAACTACAACGCCAGCCGGATCGTCGAGGCGCAGTGGGCGGCCGAGCGCATCCACGGCACGCCGTTCGTGAGCCTGCAGCCGCAGTACTCCCTCGTCGCGCGCGGCATCGAGGCCGAGGTGCTGCCGGTGTGCGCCCGCCACGGCATGGGGACCCTGATCTACAGTCCCCTGGCCGGCGGGATCCTCGCCGGGCGCTACCGCCGCGACGGAGACCCGGACGCCGACACCCGCGTCGCCCGCCTGCGCGCGTGGGGCGCCCCGGCCGCCCGGCGCTTCGCCGACGGGATCGTCACCGACCGCGGGCTGGACATCGCCGAGGCGGTGGCCGGGGTCGCCGCCGAGCTGGACACGACGTCCGCGGCGGTGGCGCTCGCCTGGGCCGCCGCCCGTCCCGGCGTCACGTCGGTCATCATCGGACCGCGCACCTTCGACCAGTATGAACAGAGTCTCGCCGGGTTCGAGATCACCCTGCCCGCGCAGCATGTCGCCCGCCTCGACGAGATCTCCGGTCCCGCGCCGGGCCCGCTGGACGGTCGGATCGTCGACCACTGACGCGCCCTACCGGCAAGCCGGGCCGCCGGCCGACTGCGGCCCGGCGGCCCGGCGGGTCGGCGACGGTGAGCGGCGGCCGGGCGTCGGGGTAGACCTCCCCTCAGAGATGGCCGGCGTCCGTCGGCTGAGGGTGGCCGGTGCTGAGCTCAGTGCGAGCGTGCGCGAGGGTCTCCTGGACGTGCCGTTCGATCTCGTCGGGGTCCAGGCCCAGGGCGCGGCCGATGTGCACGGACCAGACCTCGGAGCGCAGGTTGGTCTCGAAGTCCAGATCGGCGCGCAGATTCTGCCGGGTGGCCTCCCGGTTCTGACTGACCATGACGAAGGTCGACAGGAAGATCGCCTCCAGGCTGACGATCATCGTGAGGAGTCCGAACGGGTAGCGGTCGAACACCGCGGCGTCGCCGAACACGCCCTCGTTGAGCAGGATCCAGCCGGCGAACCAGACGGCGTGGAGGTACACGAAGGGCAGTGACCCGGCGAACGCCGTGATCAGGTCCGCCGCGCGGTCCTGGGGGGAGCTCATCCGGGTGAAGACGACCCGCTCGTTGCGGATTCGGGCGCGCGGATGCGGACGGCCCTCCGTACTCGAACGTCGATGCTGCTCGTGGGCGTCTTCGGGAGAACTCATGCGCTCCATGCTGATGTCCGAAGGTCCGGGCGCCGGCGCCGCCCCCGCGGCCGCGCGTGATCTCACCATCCCGGTTCCCTGGGNGCCCGAGCCCGAGCCCGCTCCAGGCTGCGGGGGGGNGCCGTCGTGTTGCGGAGGGTCACGGGCACTCCTACAGTCCAGAGGTGCCTACCGGCCGCCGCGCGGGCTGTACCCGTTCCCGGCCGACCTTCTCATCCGGCGGGCCCGGAGCCGGCCGATGCGCCGCATTCGCGCCACGGTCGCGCGACCGCCGCGCGATCGAGTGATCCGAAACGGAGCCAGATGATGAGCACCGTCAGTGGGCTGGACGCCGCGGACCTGGCCCGGGAACAGGCGGAGCTGCTACCCGACCGCCTCACCCTCGCCGCCGTCGAGATCAACCGCCACGAGTTCGACCCGGACAACTTCCTGGTCAACTCCCCCGGGAGCAACGCCTCGGACATCGAGAACCACGGCGAACCGCAGATCGCCTACAGCTCCGGTTCTTTCGTCGATTCCATCGTCAACGGCTGGACCCAGGTGAACCAGTGGTGACGTCCATGATCGGTCGAATGGCCGCTCCTAGGGCATCCGACCACCGGGTTTCAGGCCCCCGAAGATGAGGCCGACGGACGGTGAACCGACGGCGCACCAGTCTTATCGCACCTGCGGTGTAGCTCCGAGGAATATTCGGCCGTACACAGAGCAGGACGTGACACGCCCGATGAGGATCCTCGCCACAACGTTTCAACGCCGCTAGCGTGCCACCCGTCAGAGCAGTCCCGCGGACTGGATAACGACGGGGGATAGAATGCACGATGAAATTCAGGAAGGACCCGACGGAAAACGTCAGGAATTTCCGCTGGAGCAGGCGGAACTGCTGCCCGAGCGACTGACCCNGGCAGCCCTGGAGATCGGTCGGAAGGAATTTGATCCCACCTTCTTTCCGGTCAATTCACCCTGGTCGAACATGGCCCACATCGACGCGCATGGCGAACCGCAGATCCTCGGCGGGATTTTGNCGATCCTCATCTCGCTGGTACCCAGCATCAACTTCATATTCGAGATCAACAACTCCTGATCGACCTGCGACGGACGNCCGAGAATGACCGATATCCGCCCGGGGCCCACGCCCGGCACGGTGCCCGCCCGACCGTGCCGGGCCGACGGCCTGGCCCTGCTCGGCGAGTTCGCCGACTCCGGCCTGGACCGGCCGGTCCAGCTTGCCCGCCGAAGCGACGGCCAGGTCGTCGCGCTCACCGAGCTGCTCGCGCACATCCTGGCGGCGGCCGACGGCACCCGCGACATCGAGGCGATCGCCGGCCAGGTGGCCGTACGCAACGGGCGAGCGGTCAGCGGGGCCGACGTCGGCTACCTGATCGCCGACCGGCTGATGCCGCTGGGCCTCATCGCCGCCGCGGAAGGCGCCACCCCGACGCCCCGGGCGGCGGCGATGTTCACCCTCGCCGCCCGCCGAACCCTGCTGCCCGCGCCGGTGGTGGCCCGGTTGGGCGGGGTCCTCGCCGTGCTGTTCCGGCCGGNGGTCATCGCCGGGCTGCTCGCCCTGCTGGTGGTGGCGGACATCTGGGTGTTTCGCCGGCACAGCGTCGCCGACAGCGCGGCCGCGGTGCTGGCCACCCCGACGCTGATGCTGGCGGTCGTCGGGCTGGCCCTGGCCGGAGCCCTGGTCCACGAGTCTGGGCACGCCGCCGCCTGCCGCTACGGCGGCGCCGGGCCCGGAGTGATCGGCTTCGGCATGTACCTGGTGTGGCCGGCGTTCTTCACCGACGTCACGGACTCCTACCGGCTCTCCCGGCGTGGCCGGCTGCGCACGGATCTCGGCGGCATCTACTTCAACGGGCTGTACGCGCTGGCGCTGTGCGGCGCACTCGCGGTCAGCCACGCCGAGGTCCTGGTGACCGCGATCGTGCTCGCCCACCTCGACGCCGCCCGCCAGCTCGCACCGTTCGTCCGCCTGGACGGCTACTACATCATGGGCGACCTCGCGGGAGTACCGGACCTGTTCAGCCGGATGGTTCCGGCGCTGCGCTCGGCCCTGCCCGGCCGGCGCCGGCCGCCGTCCCCCGGGGAGCCGGCCGGCGGCAGCGCCACCCCGGCCGCCGGTGCCGGAGATGCCGGGCGGGTCGGCGAGGCGGGGCCTGCCGGACCGGGCGGCGGCGCACGGTTGACCGGCCTGACCCGGCGGGCTCGGCTGGTGGTGACCGCCTGGGCGCTGCTGGCCGCGCCCGCGATTCTGGTCAACCTGGTGCTGCTGCTCGTGTCGGTGCCGTTCGTCGTGCCCCGAACCGCGCGGGCCGTCTGGGCACAGCTCGCCCCGGCGGGTTCGGCACTGGGTGGCGGGCAGGTGCTGACCGCCGTCGCCGACGCCGCGGCCGCCGTCGTCCTGGCGCTGCCGGCCGCCGGGATGCTGTTCGTGCTGTTCCTGCTCGGCCGGGCGGTGACCCGCGGCCTCGCCGCGCACCACCACCGCAAACGCAGTCACCGCGAATGCCATCACCCCGAACGCCATCACCGCGGACGCGACCGCCGGGCCCGCAGCGTCAGGCATCACGGCGTTGGAGGCAGTGGTGGGNGGCGCCGAGGAACAGAGNCAGCCACGCCGCCACCACAAGCACGGNGACACCAGCGGACAGAACGCCGGTGGCGGCGTCGTCCGATCCGGTCAGGGAGAGGCTGTCGGTCGCCGGACCCGGCAGATAGATGAGCACGTGCGCCGCCCACCAGGGCGGCAGCAGCCCGCCCGCGATCGCGGGGGCGAACAGCACGGCGAGCACCGAGGTCAGGGCCCCGGCCGCGCTGCGGGTCAGGACTGCCAGGGCCAGCCCGATCAGCGGGAACACCGGGGCCAGCCCGATGGCCGCCGCGAGCGGGCGCACCTCGCTGCCGGCGGAGAGGCCGGNACCGGTCACGTCCGGCAGGCCGTAGGCGTGGAACACCGGCTGCGCCGCGAGCACCGCCAGCGCGGTGACGGCCGTGAAGCCCACCCAGCTCGCCACCGCGACCACGACGATCTTGGCCAGCAACACCCGACCGCGGCGCGGCGTCACCGTGAGGGTCAGCCGCACCAGGCCCGCCCGGTACTCGCAGGCGCCGGCCCGCACCCCGAAGACGACGAGCAGGACGCCGCTGACGATCCCCGAGACCAGCGGGAACAGCACGGGGTCGAAGGCGGCGCGGTCCTGCTCGGACCAGCCGTCCGCCTCGAGGCCGACCGCGACGGCGAGCAGCACGCACAGCGCGGTCCCGAGGATCGGGCCGAGACAGGCGATCACCAGGGTCCCGCGCAGGGCGCGCAGCTTGAGCCATTCCCCGNCAACCGTCGCCGTCCAGCGGGGTGGCGCGGTGGGTGGCCGGCTCACGGCTGCTCCCCCGGGCGGCCAACCTCCCGATGACCTGTCCCCCGATGGCTGCCAGCCCGGTGGTTGTCGGCCCCGTGGTTGTCGGCCCGGTATTCGACAGTGTCGCCGGTGAGCTCGATGAAGGTGTCCTCCAGCGTTGCCCGTCGCTCGGTCAGCTCGTGCAGGGCGAGCCCACGGCCGGCGGCGAGATCACCGATGGCCGGCGCCGTCATGCCGGTGACCAGCAACGTGCCGCCGGCGTCCGGGGCCTGGGTCACCGAGGCACCGGCCGCCCGCAGCGCCGCCGCGAGCTCGCAGGCACGCGGCGACGCCACCCGGATGTGGGTGCCGACACCCGCCCGGGTGATCTCGGTGACGCTGCCGTGGGCGAGCAGGCGACCGCGGCCGAGGACCAGGACCTCGTCGGCGGTCTGGTCCATCTCGCTCAGCAGATGGCTGGAGACGACCACCGTGCGTCCTTCGGCGGCGCAGCGCCGCAGCAGCCCGCGGACCCAGCGCACGCCATCGAGGTCGAGGCCGTTCACCGGCTCGTCCAGGATCAGCACCGCCGGGTCGCCGAGCAGAGCGGCGGCGATGCCGAGCCGTTGGAGCATGCCGAGCGAGAACCCGCCGACGCGGCGCCCGGCGAGGTCGGCGAGGCCGACCTCGGCGAGCACCTCGTCGACCCGCCGGGCGGGCACGCCGCCGGCCCGGGCGAGCCAGGCCAGGTGCTGGCGGGCCCGCAGGCCGCCCGGCGCGGCCCTCGCGTCGAGGAGCACCCCGACCTCGCGCATCGGCGCGTCGACATCGCGCAACGCGCGGCCCCCGATCGTCGCCCGGCCGCTGCTGGGCCGGTCGAGGCCGACCATCAGGCGCAGGGTGGTCGACTTGCCGGAGCCGTTCGGGCCGAGGAAGCCGGTCACGACCCCGGGCGTCACGTCGAAGGTCAGCCGGTCCACCGCGACCGATCCGCCGTACACCTTCGTCAGCTCGCGCACCTGGATCATCGGTTGGCGTTCCCGTCCCCCGGGTCGTCGCCGTCGAGGGCGCGGGGCGCGGGCGCGGGCTGGCCGGCGGAGCGGTCCGCCGACCGGCGGTGNCGGCCGTGTTCGCCGAACGCGGCGGCGAGCACGAACAGCCCGAGCAGGGCAATCCGCACCGGCCGCAGCGCATCGAAGGCTCCGCGAACCCAGCCGGGCAGCTCGACCTGCGGCAGGTCGAGCGCGGGCAGCCCGACGTGCGGCAGATCGCCAGCCAGCCGCGGCAGGAGGTTGACGGCGACGACAAGCAGCCCGACCACGACCACCGAGCCGACCGCGGCGAGCCGTGAACGCGCCCGACCGGCCGGGGGGCCGGGCCGGTCGGGGGGGCCCGGCCGCGGACCGCCCGCGGTGGCTGGCGGGTCGCCCGACCCAGGGCCGGTCGGCACGGGCGGGACGGCCGGCACCGGCTCGTGGGCGGCGGGCACCGGCGCATGGGGGGCGGGGNCGTCGGGTTCGTCCATGCTCGGGAAGCTAGATCCACGGCGGTCCGGGCACATCCACCGCAGGTATGGACCTGCCTCCTCCTGTGGTCGCAGTCCGCCGGTCGGAGACCCGGGGTGACGGGGACCCGGGGTGACGGGCCGCGCAAGGGCGCAGGCGCCGACGGTGGACAGTCGACGGCGGGTCAGTTCGGGCGGGGGCNCACCAGCCCGTGGTCGTAGGCGAAGACGACGGCCTGTACGCGGTCACGCAGGCCGAGCTTGCGCAGTACGGCCGACACGTGCGTCTTGACGGTCGCCTCGGTGAGCACGAGCTCGGTGGCGATCTCGGCGTTCGACAGGGCGAGCGCGACGAGCCGGAGCACCACGGCCTCCCGCTCGGTCAGCTCCNCCAGCCCGTTGCGCGGCCGGGCGTCCCACCCACCTTCCCCTCCGACCCCTGCGGCGTCGGGCGGGGAGATCCCACGGACCGGGCGGCCGAGGGGGCCTGTGCCGGCGCGGCGACGCCCGGCCGGACCATCGGATGGCGGGGCCGAGGCATCGGCGACGGAGGGCAGCGTCCGCGCGAAGCGGTCGAGCAGCCGCCGCGTCACCGTGGGGGCGAGCAGCGCGTCACCGCGGAAGACGACGCGGACCGCGTCGACGAGCTCCGCGGGCCGGACGTCCTTCAGCATGAAGCCGCTGGCGCCCGCCCGCAGCGCCGCGAAGACGTACTCGTCGAGGTCGTACGTGGTCAGGATGATGACCCGCGCCGCGCTGCCCGAGGCGGCGATGCGCCGGGTCGCCTCGATCCCGTCCATCGTCGGCATCCGCACGTCCATGAGCACGACGTCGGGTTCGCGCCGGCCGACGAGCTCGACCGCCTCGGCCCCGTCGCCGGCCTCGCCGACCACCTCGATTCCGGGCCGCGCATCGAGGATCAGGCGAAACCCGCCTCGCACCAGCGCCTGGTCGTCGGCCAGCAGCACCCGAACCGCCTGGGTCGCCTCGGTCGTCATGCCGACCTCCCGCCGGGTTGGGTCGGCAGCGGAAGGCTCGCCCGGACCCGGAATCCGCCGCCGTCACGCGGGCCGACCTCCAGGCTTCCGCCGAGCACGGCCGCGCGTTCCCGCATGCCGATGATGCCGTGCCCGCCGCCCATGGCCGTCGGTGCCGGCACCGGCACCGACGCGGTGGTGGTGGTGGCCGCGCCGGTGGGGGCACCTGTGGTGGGCCAGGGGGTCGGCGCGTCGCCGCCGAGGAACCCCACGCCCGGCGTGCCGACGCCGTCGTCGACGATCTCAAGGTCGAGGGTGGTCGCGGTGTAGGCGAGGGTGACCTCGACGCGGGACGCGCGGGCGTGGCGCAGGGTGTTGGTCAGCGCCTCGCCGACGATGCGGTAGGACGAGACGTCCACCCCGGCGGGCAGCGGACGGGCCTCGCCGACCACGCGGACCGCGACGTGCAGCCCGGCGGCGCGCAGCGGCTCCCCCAGCTCGTCCACCCGGGCCAGGCCGGGCTGCGGGCGCACCGGGCCCGCCTCCTCGCCGCCGGGACGGACGACGGCGAGCAGGCGGCGCAGCTCCGCCAGGGCATCCCGACCGGTGGTCTCGATCGAGCGCAGGGCGCGGCGGGCCTGGTCGGGACGGATGTCGAAGACGTCATCGGCGGCCGCCGCCTGCACGATGATCACCGACACGCTGTGCGCGACGATGTCGTGGATCTCCCGGGCGATGCGGGCCCGTTCCTCGGCGACCGCCCGCCGGGCCTCCCCCTCGATGGCGGTGCGCCGGTTACGGGCGATCTCTCCGATGGNCCAGGCCGCGATGGCCAGGACCATCGTGAAGAAGGTGTCCTCACGGCTGGCGGTGGCGAAGTCGACCGTGCACACGCCGAGCAGCGCGCCCAGCGCGGGCAGGGACTGCAGCGGCGGTCGGGCGGCGGCGAACGAGCTGATGGCGATCAGGGCCGCGATCGGGATCACGACCGAGGGGACGAGGATCTGGATGACGAGGCCGCCGACCAGCGCGACGCCGAGCGCGGCTCCGGGCCGGGTACGGCGCCAGTACAGCGCGAGCGACTGGCCGACCCCGAACGGCAGCCCGAGGACGATCAACACCGATTCCCGGGTGCGGTCGTGCTCGTCGAGCACCACCGCGACCAGGAACAGGCCGAGCAGGAGCACGATCCCGAAGTCGGTGGCGCGCCGCAGCCGCCCGCGCCATCGCCCGCCCATCGTCCGATCATGCCGGACGCCCCCGCCGGCGGACACGGCGTCGCCGCCGCGGCCTGGTACCCGCCGACGAGGCGACGAACCTCGGCGCGTTGCCGTCCCGCCTGTACGCGGCCTAGTAGCTGTGCTGGGACAGCACGGCGGCGACCTTCTGCGCGCCCCCGAGATGGACGCGGGGCACCTCGAAACGCCACGCCGTCCCGTCATGGAGATGAATCTCGAACACGNCGGCCACTTTTGCCCTGTTGAGCTGGGCGAGTCGCACGGCGGGCCGCGGCGCCGCCGCGATCGCCGTTTCGGTGGGCTTCGGCCGGAAGGCGCCCCGCCTGGCGGCGAACAGGATCAACTCGCCGGGGAACACACCGAGATAGCCGATCTGGCCCCGGGCCAGCACCGCGCCGTCCGCGGAGGCGCTCGCGGCCACGGCCGCGCCCACGGCGCCCCCGATCGCACCGCCCACCGCCGATCGGATCATGCCCATCGGCTCGACGAACGTGCCCACGATCGCCACGCGGTGATTCGCCATGTCAGCCCTCCTGTTACTCGTCCTGGTGCGCTCGTCCTGGTGCTCGTGCGGCCGGGATGCGCCTGACGGCCGTCGCCGACCGGTTCCGGCCCCGGCAGTCGGCCNTCAGGCGTGCCGCAGATGTGCCACCGGCGTGCCACGGGCACGCAACGAGGGCGCCACCGTCGGTACGTCGCGCTGGCGACAGGGCGCTCCGCGGGCGCCTGGCCGTTCCTAGGATCGGCGGGAGTGGCCACGTTCGGCCGCATCGGCATGCCGCGCGGGGGCTTGGCGTGCCGCGCGGGGCATGGTGGGGAGAGGGCGACGTTGGCACTGGACCGCGTGGGTTCCGCCGCAGTGCTGCCCCACCCCGTACCCGCGCTGCCCTACCCTGTACCCGCACTGCCCCAGCCCGCACTGCCCCAGCCCGCACTGCCCCAGCCCGTGCTGCCTCGCCCGGTCGCGCGTCCCACCGGCGAGGACCCGGCCCGGGAGCCGGGCGCCGCGGAGGTATTCGTCGGGCGCCGGGAGGAGCTGGCGCTGCTGGCCCGGCTCGCGGCGCGGGCGGCGGCGGGGCGGCGCCAGGTCGCCGTCGTCTCCGGCGAGGCGGGGATCGGCAAGACGTACCTGTGCGAACGGGCGGCCGAGCAGGCCGAGCAGGCCGGTATGGCGGTCGAGTGGGGACGCTGCTGGCCCTACGGCGGCGCGCCGCCCCTGTGGCCCTGGCCCGCGCTGCTGGCCGCGGTGAGCGGCGCGCCGGGCGGCCATCCGCTGGCCGAGGGGCTTGGTGGCGCGTCGGCCGCACCCGAGCGGTTCACCCGCTTCCAGGCGGTCGCCGACCTGGTGACGCGGCGGCTGGCCGGCCGGCCCACCATGATCGTTTTGGACGATGTGCACGCCGCCGACGCCGACGCCCTGTTGCTGACCCGCTTCCTCGCCCGGGTGCTGGACCGGGTTCCGCTGCTGCTGGTCCTCACCCGCCGTCCCGACGGTCAGGGCGATCCGGCGCTGGCCCAGCTCGCCGCCGACGTGGAGCGGGAGGCGACGGTGCTCGCCCTGCGCCGGTTCACCCTCCCCGACGCGCAGGACTATCTCGCCGCGCACGGCCTGCACGACCCGCCGGACGCCGACGCCCCTCCGCTCGGCGACGGCGACCCGATCGGTGCTGGGCATCGTCCGGGACAGGACCTGGCCCGGACGGTGCTCGCCATCACCGGCGGCAATCCGCTGTTCGTCAGCCGGGTCGTCGCGCACGGCTCCCCGCAGGCGGGTCTCGCCGGCGTGGAGCAGGCGGTGGCGGACAGCATCGGCCGGCTCGACGCGGACAGCCGCCGAACACTGGCCCTGGCCGCCGTGCTCGGCCGGACCGTGGCCGTCCACGACGTCGCCGCGCTGGCCGGTCGGCCCGTCCTCGTCGTCCTCGACGACCTCGCCGACGCGCGGCGGATCGGGCTCGTCGAGCCAGCGGGCACCGACCGCTTCCGGTTCGGGCACGACGTCATCCTCGGCGCCGCCGCCGCGACGCTGCGGCCACGGGAACGCCTGGACGCCCATGCCGCCGCCGCCGCTCTGCTCGGCGGATCGAACCGGGCGGACCGGCTGGCGCTACGCGCCCATCACGCGTTGCAGGCGGCCGCCCGCTCCAGGCAGGACGCTCAGCGCGCCGTCGGAGCCTGCCGGGCGGCGGCCCGCTCCATGCGCCGCGGCTTCGACTACCAGCAGGCTGCGGCGCTGCTCGACGCCGCCGTCGCCGTGTCCGATCCGTGGCCGGCCATGACGGGACGGGCCGCGCTGCTGGTCGAGCGGGCCGAGGCGATCCTCGCCTGCGGCCGGCTGTCCGCCGCCCGCGACGCCTTCGCCCGCGCGGCCGAGGCCCTCGACGGAGCCGACGACCCGATCCTGCTGGCCCGCGCGGCGCTGGGCCTGGGTGGCGTCTGGCTCAACGAGCACCGCGATCCCGTCGACCGTCGACGCGTGCTGGCCCTGCAACGCAGCGCCCTCGACGCCCTGGCCGCAGCCGCGACGGCGGACGGCGGGGTGGCGGCGGACGGCAGACCATCGGCGGACGGCGAGGCGACGGGGGCGGGGGCGGGGGCGGCGAGTGTCCCGGCCCTGCGGCAGGTGGTGTCGCTGCGGGGGCGCCTGGCGGTCCGGCTCGCCGCCGAGTCGGTCTACGACGGCGCGACGCCCGCGCGGGCGCTGGCGGAACTCGCGGCGATCCGGGCGACGGGCGACGCCGCGGCCCTGGCGGAGGCGCTGTCGCTGACCCATCACGCGATGCTCGGACCCGAGCACAACCCGGTGAAGCTGGCCCTCGCGCAGGAGCTGCTCACGGTCGCCGCGAGCAGCGGGGACGGCATGCTGGCGCTGCTGGGACTGCTGTGGCGGACGGTGGACCTGTTCCACCTCGGCGACGCGCGGGCCGAGCGGTCGCTCGCCGAGCTGCGGGCGCGGGCCGACGCCCTGGCCTGCCAGAGCGTCCTCTACATCGTCGCGGCGATGGACGTCATGCGGCTGGTGCGCGCGGGCCGGCTGGCGCAGGCGGAGGCCGCGGCCGGCACCTGCCTGGAGCTCGGCCTGGCCGTCGGGGACGCGGACGCCGAGGCGTTCTACGGCGCCCAGCTCGCCAGCATTCGCTGGATGCAGGGCCGCGACGGGGAGCTGCTCGACCTCGCGGCCGAGGCGGCCGCCTCCCCGACGCTCGCCGCGGGCGACTTCGCCTTCGCCGCGGGCGCCGCGATGATGGCGGCCCGCGCCGGCCGGCTCGACGAGGCCCGCAGCGCGCTGCACCGGCTCGTCGCCGCCGGCGGCGGGCTGGCCGCCCTGCCCACGTCCAGCAGTTGGCTGACCGGAATGGTCGCCGTCGCCGAGGCCGCCTGCCTGCTCGACGAGCGGGCGATCGCGGAGCAGGTCCGTGGGCTCGTGGAACCGTTCGCCGACCTGCCCGTCATGCCGTCGCTCGCCGTCACCTGCTTCGGCTCCACCGAGCGAGCGCTCGGCCTGGTCGCCCTGGCGCTCGGCGACGCCGACGGGGCCGTGCGCCACCACGAACGCGCCGTGGCCGCGAGCCGGCGGTTCGGCAACCGGCCGGGCACCGCCCTGTCCCGCGTCGACCTCGCCGCCGCCCTGACCGCCCGGGCCGGCTCCGGGGACCGCGCGCGGGCGCGGACGCTCCTGGCCGCCGCGCACGCCGAGGCGGTGACGATGGACCTGTCGGTCCGCGCCGCCCAGTGGGCCGCCCTGCTGCACGCGGCCGACGCCTCCTCCTCCCCCGATGAGCCCGCGGCCGCCGATGCCGAGCCCGCCGGCGCCGAGCCCGCCGGCGCCGAGACGACCGCCGGGTCGTCGATCCCCACGACCGAGGCGGGGGGCGCCGGCCGCACGGGAACGTTGACACGTCAGGGCGACGGGTGGCTGCTGGCCGCAGACGGCCGGCAGCTGTTCCTGGGGGACCTGCAGGGGCTGCGCTATCTCGCGGTGCTGGTGGAACGCCCCGGCGAGGGGGTGACGGCGCTGGCCCTCTGCGGCGCGGTGCCGTTCGACGCCGGCCACCATGAGGTGGTTGACCGGCAGGCCCTGGACGCCTACCGGCGGCGGCTGCGCGAGCTCGACGAGGAGCGCCAGGACGCCGAGGCCGACGGCGACACCGACCGGGCCCGCGCACTCCAGGCCGACTGGGACGCCCTGACCGACCACCTGCGCACCGTCGCCGGCCTCGGCGGGCGCAGCCGGGCGTTCCACACCTCGGCCGAACGCGCCCGCACCGCCGTGCGCAAATCGGTCAGGCGCGCCCTGGACGCGATCACCGCCGCCGATCCCGACCTCGGCGCCGAGCTGCAGGCCACCATCATCACCGGCCTGACCTGCCGCCACATCCCCGCGACAACCAGCCCACGCCACTGGACCGTCCGCCGCTGACCGGTCGGCGAAGCCTGCGTGACCGCCAGGTGAGCAAGCCCACCTGTGACCAGATGGAACAGACTCTTTCTAGCGCACCTGCTCGGTGGGGCGGATGAGCATCTCGTTGACGGCGACGCGGCGGGGGCGGGTCACGATGTAGGCGATCGCGTCGGCGATGTCGTCCGCCTGGAGTTTCTCGACGTCAGCGAAAACGCGCATCGCCGTCTCGCGGATCTCCTCGCGCAGGTGGTCGGCCAGCTCGGTCACGACCGCGCCGGGCTCGACCACGGACACCCGCACGCGTCGTTCCGTGACCTCCTGACGCAGCGACTCGGTGAAGGCGTTCACGCCGAACTTGGTCAGGTTGTAGACGCCGGAGTTCGGCGTCGCCCGCCGGCCCGCCACGGAGCTGATGTTGACCAGGTCCGCCACGTTGCGGGGGCCGGAGTCGGCGGCGGTGAGCAGGTGGGGCAGCGCGGCGTGCGCGACGTACAACAGGCCCTGCAGGTTGAGCGCGACCATTCGGTCCCACTCGGCGGTGGGTGCGTCGACGATCGGGCCGAGCAGCATGACCCCGGCGTTGTTCACGACGGTGTCAAGGCGGCCGAGTTCGGCGACGGTCCGCTCGACCGCGTCGATCGCCTGCCGCTGGTCGGTGATATCGGTACCGACGACGAGAGCCCGCCCGCCCTCGCCCTGAATCTCGGCAGCGAGCTGCTCCAGCCGGTCCTTGCGGCGCGCGACGAGCGCGACCGCCGCACCCCGGCGGGCCAGCTCCCGACCGGTCGCGGCCCCGATGCCGCTGCTCGCCCCGGTCACGAACGCGACGGTGCCGGTCAAATCCTCAGCCATCATGTCCTCCTGCGCCTGCTCGCTGGCACGCATTCGTGCTCGACGAGGACGCTATTGCTTCGAGTGCGCACCAGGTCAAACGCCGGCGGCGCCGGTAGGCGTGTCGGGGGATTCGCGCCCTGGTCCGCCGCCGTGCCGCGGGTCCTCGACTCGCGTTCCTCTGACCCGCCAGGTCGGGCCCGCCGCGAAGTCCCCGACGCGCTGAAGAACGTCCTGAACCACGGGCCGTCGCAATGGGCGTCGAACGCGGGCACGTCGTTACACGCCTCGTGGAATGGGAAGCCTTCCTCCTGCGCCTGCCGGACGTTACGCATGCGTGCCGGTGAGGAAGTTGGTTCTTCGGGCGCGCGTCGGGTCAACGCCGGGGATGCTGTCCCCCGAAAGGAGCCGCGGCGCACGTCAGGTCATTGCGGGCGGCGGGCCTCGATGAGGAAGCGGGTGGTGCGGGCGGTGAACGGACCGGTCGTGCGGATCCGCTCGTGCAGCTCGGCGAGGCGCCCGCGGTACCGCTCGACGGTGAACCCGGGAACGATCCAGATCACCTTCCGCAGGAAATAGACGACGGCGCCGACGTCGCGGAACTCGGTGTGCAGCGTTTCCATCCGCAGGTCGACGACCTCCAGTCCGGCGGCCCGGGCGGCGTCGCGCGCGCCGTCGGGATGGCGCCGGCCACGCACCGCGGCCGGCTGGGGCCCGAGGAAGTACTCGGTCAGCTCGCCGACGCTGGCCGGGCCGACCTGCTGGGACAGGTAGCCGCCGCCGGGGCGCAACACCCGGGCGATCTCCGGCCAGCAGGTCGCCAGCGGGTGCCGGCTGACGACGAGGTCGAACGTCGCGTCGGCGAACGGCAGGGTGTGATCACTGTCCGCGGCGACGACAGGGACGCCACGGGGGCGCAGCAGCGCCGTCGCCCTCGCGATGTTCGGNGGCCAGGACTCGACGGCGACCGTGCGCCGCGCCAGGTGCGCGACCCCGGCGAGCACCTCACCGCCGCCGGTCTGCACGTCGAGGGCCGCGTCGGCGCGGGCCATCCGCTCGCCCAGCAGGCGGGCATACCCCCACGACGGCCGCTGCTCGCTGGCCCGGCCGTCCAACCAGGAGAAGTCCCAGCCGTCGACGGGCACCGCCGCTGCCTCGTCGACCAGCTCCTCGAATCCCCGTGGCATCGCCCGATCGTGGCAGACAGCTCGACC
>NZ_LJFZ01000038.1:17619-71280 GCF_001420875.1 Frankia sp. AvcI1
CACGGGCACGGCCCGACCATGCGGCCACGGCCGGACCAACGAACCGGCGGTGCCGCGCAACCGCCGGACGGTGGCCGGTCAGTCGCGGCGCAGTGCGGCGATCACCGGGGCGAACGCCTCCAGCGCGGGCTGCAGGACGGTGACGTAGGTGATGCCGAACCGTTCACGCAGGCCGCGCACCTGGTCGGCGATCTCGTCGACGGTGCCGACCAGCAGCGCCGGGACCGTGGGGATCTCCTCGGCACTCAGGTACGGCAGCCGGGACGCCCAGGCGGCCAGTGCCGCCTCCCGGTCGTCGGTGACGGCGACATCCTGGACGAGCAGGTTGCGCTCCACCTCGCCGGCCCGGTCGCCGGCGACCTTCTCGAAGAACGCGATCCGCTCGGCGAACGCGGGGCCGGACAGCAGCCGCAGGTTCGCCGGGTTCGCCGGGTCGGCGGCGCCGCCGGTGAACGCGGCGACGTTCGCCCGACGCGCCGCCAGGGTGAGCATCCGGTCCCCGTTGCAGCCGACGACCAGCGGCACCGGCCGCTGCACCGGCTGCGGCGCATGGGCGGGGTCGCCCAGCGCGCCGTACACCGCGTCGATGACCCGCTCGAGGGTGTCGACGCGGTCCCGCGCGGTGCCGAACGGGATGCCGGCGGCGGCGAACTCCTCGGCGACGTAACCCGTGCCGACGCCGAGCTCCAGGCGCCCCGCCGTCAACACGTCGGTGGTCGCCACCTCGCGGGCCAGCAGCACCGGACTGTAGAAGGCCGCGTTGAGGACGAAGGTGCCCAGCCGCAGGCCGGTGGCGGCCCCGGCCGCAACCAGCGCGGGGAACGGTGCGGGCAACCCGAGGTGGTCGGGGATGAGCAGCACGTCGTAGCCCAGCTCCTCGGCCCGGCGGGCAGCCGTCGACCACTCCCCCGGCGCCGAGACCGCGAGCATGTTCACCCCGAACCGGAACGGCCGCACGGTCGACTCCCCCTCTGGCGAGCCTGCCGTCGTCGCGCCGGTTCCCAGGGCTCCCCGCCTGCGCATCCACACCGATCGGCAGCGTCACGATCATCCTACTGCCACCCTACTGCGCCGACGACCGCAGCATGATCGTCTCCTGTCGTGGCCCGACAGGAGCGCTCACCGCATCACGTCCGAAAAAGACCGAGAGCGGCCAGGCGCGGTGTTCTATGGAGTCGTGACAGCGACCCGGCCCGCCCGCACGCGGCCGTGGGTACGGCGGCTTCGCGCCGTCGCCGCCGTCGCCGGTGTGGCGGCCGCCCCGGTCGCCGTCGCCGAGGCGCTGCACTGGCGGGCGTCGCGCCAGCTCCGCGGCCGTGGGCGCGGTCTGCCCGCGAGACGGGGCGCTCAGGCGGTCGTCGTCCTCGGTTTCCCGTCGACCCGTGCGGGCACTCTGCATCCGCTCCAACGCTGGCGCACCGAGATCGGGGTGCGTTCGCTCGCTCCGGACGCGGGCAGCCGGCTGATCTTCACCGGCGGCGGGCCGCCCGGCGCGGTGACCGAGGCGGAGGCCATGGCCGGGTACGCCCGCGATGCGCTCGGCGTGCCCGCGGAGAAGATCCGGCTGGAGACCTCGGCCCGCAACACCTGGGAGAACATCACGTTCGCACTGCCGTTCGTCGAGTCCGCGGACACGGTCGCGATCGCCTCGGATCCGCTGCACGCGGCGCGCGGACGCCGGTATCTGCGCCGGCTGCGGCCCGAGCTCGCCGCCCGGGTCGTCGCCACCGACGACTACCGGTTCCTCGACCACTGGTGGCTCAAACTGCCCATCGCCGGCTACGAGATCGCCCGGGCCGCGGTGCGCGTGGCCCAGCGCCTCGCACCGGCGCGGGCGGCCTGACGTCACCCGGGTTCGTAGAGTCGCGCCATGACACCGCCGGAGGACTCGGTCCGGGCCGATACGTGGATCTGGTGCGTGCGGCTTGTCAAGACGCGCTCGCAGGCGACGGAGGCCTGCCGGGCCGGGCACGTCCGGCTCAACGGCGAGCGGATCAAACCCGCGCACCTGGTCCGTGCGGGCGATGAGATCCGGTTCCGGCTGGCCGGTCGGGAGCGGATCGTCATCATCACGAAGGTGCTGCGCAAGCGGGTCGGGGCGCCGGTCGCGGCCGAGTGCTTCGTCGACCACAGCCCCCCGGTGCCGCGCGACCCGACTCCAGCGGTGGCCGTGCGCGACCGGGGCGCCGGCCGACCGACCAAGCGCGACCGCCGGGTGCTCGAACGGCTGCGCGACCAGCCCCGCCCGCCGGGGCCGCTCTGACCGTCCGGCGGCCCCGACCGTCCGGACGATCGGCGGCCCCGGACGATCGGCGGCCCTGGCAGGTAGGCGGGCCCGGCAGGTCGAGGTCAGGCGTCCCGGCAGGCGGCGGGCTCGGCCGCGGGGTTCGTCGTGGCGAGCTCGCCGGCCACCGCCTTGATGTTCGCCCGCTGGAGATCCGGCAGCGTGGCGACGGGCGGGTAGCCGGGATGGTTCCGCTCGATCACGGCGATGATCGAGTCCTGTTCGGCCGGGGTGACGGTCGCGCCGCCGGGTGAGGCCGGGGCGATCGCCGCCCGGACCAGCTCACGGAACTGGTGCAGGTAGGACCGCTGCCGGGCGATGAGGTCGGCCGGGCGCCCGGGCCCACCGTGACCGGGGTGAAGGGTCACCGCCTGCGGGAATCGGGCCTGCACCTGGTCGAGTTCGCCGAGCCAGCCGCAGGTGTGGCCCTCGATGAGGGCCGGGGTGGCGCCGTTGGAGACGAGGTCACCGACGAACAGGTCGCCGGTGGCCGGGACGTAGTAGACGGTCGCGTCGCTCGACTCGCCGGCGCCGAACTCGGCGGTGGGCACCTGGGTGCCGCCCACGTCGACCGTCGCACCCGGCGCGACGACGTGGTCGGGCAGGGTCAGCCGAGCCGCATAGTCCGAGTGGGGCAGGGCCCGGGTCTGGTCGTAGAAGCCGAGGGGATCGGTGCGCATGACGGCCACGGTGGCCTGGGAGGCGTAGACCGGCGCCGTCGGGAAGGCCTGGTGCAGCACGCNGATCCCGCCCACGTGGTCGGGGTGCGGATGGGTGATCAGGATCGCGGCCACCGGCTGGCCCGTGCGGCGGATGGCGGCCACGGCCTGCCGCGCGTCGGTGAGGGATCGCCCGGTGTCCACGACGAGCAGGCCGGCCGAGGTCCGCAGCCAGAGCGTGTTGACGGACCCCGGGTTCGGCGAGGCGTACCGCCCGACCTGAGCCGCTCCTGCCGCCGAACCCGCTCCCACCGCACCTGCTCCCGCCGATCTGGCCGGGGCCGCCGGCGTCGCCCGGGCCGGACCGTCCGCGCTCGCGCAGCCCGCGGCCAGCGCGACGGCGCAGCCCAACGCCACCGCACCGGCGGACCAGCGGGACCGGCCGCGGCCGGCACGACGGCGTCCGCGCAGACCGGGCACCCGCCGCCACCAGGAGTGCTCCACCGGCTGCGCGGTAAGCCCCACCAGCCATGCGGTAAGCCCCACCGGCCGCGCGGCGTGCCCCGCGGGGCGCCGGGTGTGTCCCGCGGGGCACTGGGTGTGTCCCGCGGGGCACCGCCCGGTGTCACCAGGGGGCGGCCCGGTGTGCTCCGTCTGCGTCCGCGGCCGGCGCCCTCGTCGTCCTGTGTCGATCGCCATCGTCGTCCCGTCGAGGTCGGGCGGCCGCTCCGACCAGGCCGGAGGGACCGCAGGCGGCTCCGATGCGATAGGGAACGATCCCTAACATCGACGCGATACCCAGATACCGCGGGACGAATCACCTCTCGGCGGGCAGGCCGGCCCGTCCCACCGATGGGATCAGAACGACCGCGGTCATCTATGACTTTTCCGTGACCGGGCATACGGGAAGTGCCAACCTCACCTACGCCGGCCCACCTCCGCCGACCCACCTCCGCCGACCCACCTCCGCGGCCCTGCCACCGCCGCACCCGGTCCAGTCACCTCGGGCCGTCGCGAAACGTCGGAGCAATGCCGCCCGCGGCACAAGGATGTTCCAGGCCTCAAGGAGAACCATGGATCGGAAGTGGTGGACGCTGCTGGTNGTCTGCGGCGCCACGTTCATGCTGCTGCTCGACGTGACGATCGTGATCGTCGCGCTGCCCGAGATCCAGAGCGGTCTGGACGCCGGCTTCGCCGACGTCCAGTGGGTCATCGACGCCTACGCCCTGACCCTGGCGGCGCTGCTGCTGACGGCCGGCTCGCTCGCCGACCTCTACGGGCGGCGCCTGCTGTTCGGCATCGGCTTCACGATCTTCACGGCGGGGTCGCTGCTGTGCGGGCTCTCGCAGTCGGCGCTCATGCTGATCATCTCTCGGGGCGTGCAGGGCGTGGGCGGCGCCGTGCTGTTCGCGACGTCGCTGGCGCTGCTCGCCCACAGCTTCCGCGGCCGCGACCGGGGGATCGCCTTCGGGGTGTGGGGCGCGGTCACCGGCATCGCCACGTCGCTGGGGCCCATCCTCGGCGGCCTGATCACCAGCGGGATCAGTTGGCGGGGCATCTTCCTGGTCAACGTGCCGATCGGGATCGTCGCGGTCGCGCTGACGGTGTGNAAGGTCGAGGAGTCGCGGCCGCCGGCGGCGCACCGGCCCGACTGGCCCGGCTTCGCGGTGCTCACCGCGGGGCTGGTCGGCGTGGTCTACGGCCTGATCCGAGCGGGCGAGACGGCCTGGTCGGACACGGGCGTGGTGGTCAGTCTGGCCCTGGGCATCGCGTTCCTCGTCGCGTTCGTCGCCGTGGAGACCAGGGTCGCAAACCCGATGTTCGACCTGTCGCTGCTGCGCACCCCGACGTTCCTCGGCGGGTNGCTGGCCGCGGTCGCGATGAACGGCTCGCTGTTCGCGATGTTCGTCTATCTGGTCCTCTATCTGCAGAACGACCTGGGCTACTCCGCGCTCGGGTCGGGCGTGCGGCTGCTGATCGTGAGTGCGGGCAGCTTCGTCGCCGNGACGGCGGCCGGACGGCTGAGCAGCGTGGTGCCGGCGCGTTGGCTCATCGGCCCCGGCCTGGCGCTGGTCGGCGTCGGCCTGCTGCTCATGGCGGGCCTGGACGCGGGCAGCTCCTGGACGCATCTGATCCCGGGCTTCGTCCTGGCGGGCATCGGCAGCGGGATGGTGAACCCGCCGCTGGCCTCGACGGCCGTCGGGGTGGTGCCGCCGGCGCGCTCCGGCATGGCCTCGGGCGCGAACACCACGTTCCGCCAGATCGGCATGGCGATCAGCATCGCGGCCCTTGGCTCGATCTTCGCGGCTCGGTTGGAAAGCGGCATCAACGGTGCGCTGCGGGGGGTCCCGGCGCTGCGCGGGCAGGGTGGGCAGATCGCCGACACGCTGCGCCGCGGCGACGCCGACCAGCTCTTCGCCGCCACCCCACCGAGCGCCCGCGGCCCGCTGGCCGGCGCGGTCAAGGCCGGCTTCGCGGGTGCGATCAACGACCTGCTCATCGTCACCGGGGTCGTCGCGCTCGTGGGCGCGGTCTGCGCGCTCCTCCTCATCCGCCGCAAGGACTTCGTCGCCCAGGGCCCCGTCGATCCCACTCCGGCCGGCGGCAGCTCGGCCGGCAGCAGCTCGGCCGGCGGTGCCAGCACGGACTCCCGGGCTCCCTCGGCCGTCGGCTCGCAGCCGCGACCGGGCGACTGACCGCTGCGGCGTTGCCCGTCGTCCGGCCGGATGACGGGCCCGATCAGCGGATGGGGTCGGGGATGACCGCGACCGGGCAGCGCGCATGGTGCACGCACTGGTGGGCGACCGAGCCCAGCAGCAGGCCGGCGAAGCCGCCGTGACCACGGCTGCCGAGCACGAGCAGCCGGGCGTCGACGGCCTCGGCGAGCAGGCTCTGCGCCGGCCCGCCAAGCGCCAGCCGGGTGTCGAGGGTGACGGCCGCCGGCCCCTCGTCCGCCGGTGCCCTGGCGGCCAGAGCCCGGGCCGGCATGGCCCGGGCGGGCAGCCCCCGGTCGGGCAGTCCGCTGGTGACACAGTCGTCGAGGACGGCGTGCGCGGCCTGTTCGAGCGCCGCCCGGTCGCGGGCGGCGCGGTGACCGGGTGGCAGCAGCGGGGTGGGCTGCCAGGCGTGGACGACCCGCAGCGGTGCCGCGTGCAGCGCCGCCTGCCCGGCGGCCCAGCGCAACGCGGCCAGCGACGCCGCCGACCCGTCCACGCCGACGAGCACGGGCCGGTCGTCGTCGTCCTCGGCGGCCCGGCCGTCCGCCCGGACGACGACGACCGGCCTGGTCGCCTGGTGCAGGCAGGCCGCGGCGACCGACCCGACGAGGTAGCGGCGCAGCCGACTGGTCCCCCGGTAGCCGACGACGATCATGTCCGCGCCGGCGCCGGCCGACAGCAACGCCTCGACCGGGTCGGCGTAGACGGCCCGCTCGGTGACGGGCACCGGGCGACGCGGATCCCGAGTCCGCTGGACGCATTCCCGCAGCAGCGCCAGGGCGGTCCCCTCGACCGTGTGGGGACCCGGCGCGTAGGCGCGGTCGAGCACCTCGCGCGGGCAGTCGTCCGCCGTCCAGGCGAGGATCGCCTCGAGACGGTCCCCACGCAGCCACGCCTCCCCGGCGGCCCAGCGCAGAGCCGCGTCGGCGTCCCTGGATCCGTCCACTCCCACCACGACGCACCCTGACACGGAAACTCCAGATCCCCGGTAGCCGGCTCCGGTGTTCTCTCCTCCAGGGTGCCCGCCGCGGCCCGGGTCGGCGAGTGCGCCCCGGCCCCCGCGGGGGATCCGAACGGCCCGCCGTCGTCGGTGCGTTCGGCCGCCGAGTCCTCCCCGTCCGGGGGATACCGCGCCGCCGGCGGACAGCCGCGGCTGGCCCGATCGGGGCAGGCCGTCCACCACCCGCCCCGATCGGGTGGGGCAGCGGTCCGCTCGGGGGCGTGGTTCGGCGACGCGGCCGGTGACGCCGGTGTTCACGACGGACGCCCTGGCAGCAGGGGGTGGCGCGCCGCCGGGGACCGATCCGCGGCCGGCACGGTGCGGATCGCACGGGAGGAAGTGCTCCACGATGCGCGCCCAAGGTCCCTGTGCGCCGGGGCGCGGCGAGGCCGACCATGGCAGGTGACGTGACGACCCAGGAGGCTGCCCGATGAGGGTGCGCGAAGTGAGGACGACGCGGGTGCACGTCGTCGAGGCTGTGGGTCGAACCGGGCAGGCCGGGCGGGCGCGAGCCGCCGCGGAACCGTCCGCGCCGACTCCGCAATCCCGATGACGTGGCGCCCACCACGGACGGATGGCCCCCGCCGGGACCCGCGACCCGTCCTCACCGGGAACGCCTCGGCCGCGATCCGGATGTTGACCGCCGCCCGTCGCGGATCGGTTATCGTCCTGGAAGCATGGAGTCCGAACGGGACCTCGCGCCGGCCGGCGCAGGGACCTCCGGGGCGGCCTGCGGGCAGAGCTCCCCGCCCGGGTCGTCGGGAGACCTGATCTTCCCCGCTGTCGCTCGGCTCGAACTGGACGAGCTTCTCTCCCAGCTGGTGGAGCGGGCCCAGGATGTGCTGGCCACCCAGGGCCGGCTGCGCGGTCTGCTGCGGGCCAACCGCATGGTCACCGCCGACCTCAGCCTCNACGTGGTGCTGCGCCGCATCGTCGAGTCCGCCTGCGAGCTGGTCGACGCCCGCTACGGCGCGCTCGGCGTCATCGCCCGCGACGGTCACCTCGAACAGTTCATCCATGTCGGGATGGATCCGGGCCGCGTCGAGGCGATCGGCCGGACCCCTCGCGGCGACGGGGTGCTCGGCCTGCTCGTCGCCGAGCCGGGGCCGGTGCGCCTCGACGACATCGCCGATCATCCTCGCGCCGTCGGCTTCCCCGCCGGGCACCCGCCGATGCGGGCCTTCCTCGGCGTGCCGATCAGGGTCCGCAACGAGGTCTTCGGCAACCTCTACCTGACCGAGAAGCGCGGCGGGCGGATCTTCACGGCCGAGGACGAGGAGCTCGTGCTGGCGCTGGCCGCCAACGCCGGCGTGGCGATCGACAACGCCCGCCTGTTCGGCGAGGCCCAGCACCGTCAGCAGTGGTCGCAGGCCTCGGCGGACATCACCCGCCACCTGCTGGCCGACGGCGACGACCCGTTGGAGCTGATCGTCCAGCGAGCCCGCGACGTCGCCCGGGCGGACACGACGGCGCTGGCCCTGTGCGACCCGACGGCGCGGGAGCTGTCCTTCGACGTCGCCGAGGGCAACGACGCCGACCTGCTGCGCGGCCTGCGGGTCCCGCTGGAGACGTCGCTGGCCGGCCGGGCGGTGCACGACCGGGCCCCGCTCGTCGTCGCCGATGTGCGCACGCTGGGCGGCTCCGAGATCGACAAGCTCGACGTCGGCCCCATCATGATCGTGCCGCTGATCGCCTCGCAGGTCACCTCCGGGGCGTTGATCCTCGGCCGGCGCCGCGGCGGCGTCCTGTTCAGCGACGAGGACCTCGAACTCGCCGCCGCGTTCGCCGCCCACGTCGCCCTTGCCCTGGAACTGGCCCGCTCACGGGCGGCCCGGGGCCGGCTGTCCCTGTTGGAGGACCGCGACCGGATCGCCCGCGACCTGCACGACCACGTGATGCAGCGCCTGTTCGCGGTGGCGATGGGCCTGCAGGGGCTGGCCGCCAGCGAGGAGNGGGCGGCGCGCGCGGAGCGGATGAGCACCTACGTCGAGGACCTCGACGAGACGGTGCGGGAGATCCGCCAGACGATCTTCGAGCTGCGCGGGCGGGCCACCCCGGCCACGGGCAGCGGGCTGCGGGCGCAGATCCTGGGGATCATCGACGACATGGCCGGGGCCTTCGGCTTCACCCCGCGGCTGCACCTCGACGGCCCCGTCGACACGGCGATCGACGCCGCCGTCGGCGACCATCTCATCGCCGTGGTGCGCGAGACCCTGTCGAACGCCGCCCGCCACGCCCACGCCCGCGCCGTCGAGGTGACGGTGGCCGTCGCGGACGGCCGGGTGAGCGTGGACGTGGTGGACGACGGGGTCGGCATGGGACCGACGACGCGGCGCAGCGGACTGGCGAACCTGCGCGGGCGGGCCGAGACCCTCGGCGGAACCTTCGCCGTGGAGCCCGGCCCGGCCGGCGGCACCCGGGTGCGCTGGTCGGCGCCCCTCGGCTGAACCGGCGCCACTCGGCTGAACCGGCGCCACTCGGCTGAACCGGCGCGCCGCGTCCGGTCAGGCGCTGCCGCTGCCCGCCGCCGCGCCGGAGACGGCGGCCGCGTCGGACTCGACCTCCTCGTCGGCGAACTCGTTGTCACGGAACTCGCCGTCCCGCCGCAGGCCCGCGTCCGTGGTGGCGCCGCGGGCGGGGGCGTCGCTCGTGGTGGTGTGGTGCGGGCGGGTGCCGGCGGCGGCCTCGGCCTGCTCGGCCTGGCGGGCCGCCATCGCCGCGCCCTGCGCGGCCAGCATCATCGACACCGGCTTGCCGCGCTCGGCCCGCAGCCGGTTGCGGCGGTTGAAGAACGGCCGACCGACCGCGGTGAGCACGATGCCGACCGCCGCGTAGACGCCGATCACCGTCGCGCCGTGGCCGATCCCCGGCCCGGCGTCGTAGACGACACCGCGCAGCACGTCGAGCACACCGGTGCCGAACACGTACGGGTGCAGCCACTTGAAGGGCTCCGGCACGAACGCGGCCGGGAACGCCCCGCCCGACGACGGGATGTTGAGGAACACGAACAGGATGAGCGCCGCGCCGGTGACGAACCGGCCGATGAAGTAGGACAGGCCGTTGACGACCAGGCCGACCGCGATCGCCGTCGTCCAGCCGAGCAGCCACAGCGACAGGAAGTGGCCGTGCACGGCGCCCACCACCGGACCGGCGAACAGCGTGCCGAGCAGCGAGAACACGAACCCGGAGCCGACGATCAGGCCGAGGCGGACGTGGTGCTTGAGCGTCTGGCCCATCATCCCGATGAACATGCCGACCATGTAGCCGGCGATGGTCCAGACCAGCGCGAGGTAGAAGCCCGAGGTGCCGTAGGAGTCGTGCTTGGGCAGCGGGGCGAGGTCGTCGACGGCGAGGGTGGTGCCCTCGGCCGCCGCCACCGGGGCGAACGTCTGCTGGACGACCTCGGCGAGCTGGAACTGGGCGCCGCTGGCGATGAGCAGCCGGGCCGGCTGGTTCGCCGCGCCGGGGGTGAAGGCCGCCGCCAGGTCGCCGTCGCGCACGTCACCGCGGGCGGCGTCGACCGAGCCCACCGTCGACACCGACAGCATGCCGTCGCTGGTGCCCGCCAGCCGCTCGGCGAGGGTCGCCGCCGCCGGGCCGGTCCCAACCACCGCGACCTTGACGTCCTTCGGCGCCGGCTGGTGGAAGGCGTTGATGTAGCACAGGCAGAAGGCGATGACGAAGACCAGCGGCAGCCACAGCTGCAGGCCGATCATCTGCACCGGCGGCGAGAGCCGGGAGTACTGGCGCCGGAAGCGCATCCACGGGCCGAGCCCGGTCGAGGGCGCCCCGCTGGACGCCGATGTCTCCGCTGTCATTGGTCACTTTCCCGCGCGTGAAAGTCCGATGGGGGTGCAGGACCAGCAGGCCGGCCGCTGTGCCCGGGAGGACGCCGGGGGTCGGTTCGCTGGGGGAGGTTCGACTGGTGGTCGCGGTGAAACTTTAGCCCAAATATGAGACTGAGTCCAACATCTGAGTCGAGATGCCAGATCTGGTATCCTCGACCCGTGGTGAAGAACCCCGCGGCAGTCCCCGCCGACGCCGCAACCCCCTCGCGGGGCACCGATCTGCGCAGCAGGACGAGGCGGGCGTTGCAGGCGGAGATCACGGCCGTCGCCTTCGACCTGTTCGACCGGCAGGGCTTCGAAGCGACGACGATCAACCAGATCGCCGCCGAGGCAGGCCTGTCGCGCAGCAGCTTCTTCCGCTACTTCGCCACCAAGGAGGACGTCGTCCTGCTCGGGGTGGAGGAACGCGGCCTGGTCCTGCGCGACGCGCTCGCCGGCCGCCCCGCGGACGAGACGCCGTGGCAGGCGCTGCGCCAGGCGCTCAACGCGATCATCGGCGTCAACGCCGAGAACCCCGAACGGGCCCTGCGGCTGTCCCGGATGATGGTCGATACGCCGTCGCTCCAGGGCCGCCAGCTGCAGCGGCAGAACAGCTGGCAGCGGCTGCTGGCCCCCGAGCTCGCCCGGCGCCTCGCCATCGCGCCGACGGACACGGCCGACCCGCGCCCCCGCGCGCTGGCCTCGGCCGCGCTCGGCTGCTACGACGCCGCCCTGACGGTCTGGCGCGACTCCGACGGGACGGCCGATCTCGCCGCCCTGCTCGACCGGGCGATGTCCGTCCTGACCGGCTGACCCCGCCCGCCGAGCCGACGGGGCTCAGGCAGGAAGCGCGCCGGGGTCGTAGTCGTGGAGCCAGGACGTCGCACTCTCGTAGACGCGGGGAAAGACGACGGGCATGATCACGTTACGCATCCGTCGGGCGATCGGTCCGGCGGTCTTGACGTCTCGGTTGCGGGTCGCCTCCTTCGCCATCCTGTCGACCCTGGCCCGCCGCTGACGCTCGTAGCCGTCGAGCGCCCGTCCGCCGGCGCCCTCGGCGTGCAGGTGCTGGGCCAGGGCGACGGCGTCCTCGAGCGCCATCGACGCCCCCTGCCCGGCGCCGACCGGGTGAGCGGCGTCACCGACGAGCACGAGTCGGTCGCCATGGTGGCGCGGCACCCGCGCGAGCACGTGGTGCAGCGTGGCGCCGTGGATCTGCCGGGTGGCGCGCAGGATCTCCACCGCCCGCGGCTCGGTGCGGTAGGTGTCGAGGAGGTCGCCGAGGCCGATGGCGTGCACGTCCGCCGGGCGCGGGCCGCTGACCTGCGCCGACCACCAGACCGACCCGTCCGGAGCGCCCAGATGGAGGAAGACGCCACGGCGAGCGAAGATCATGTTGAAGGTGNCGGTGTCGACACGCAGGTCGTCCGCGCGGGAGACGCCGCTGACGCTGAACATCGCACCGTAGACCGGCCGCGGGGCGTGCGGGTCGAGCACTTCCCNCACGCCGGACCAGATCCCGTCCGCGCCGACGACCAGGTCGACGCCGCCGTCGAGGCAGGCCCGCACGCGGGCGGCGTCGAACGGGCTGCCGGTCACGATCCGGGCGCCGAGCCGCGCCGCCTCGGCCCGCAGCGCGGCGACCAGGTCGGCCCGCATCAGCGTGACGCTGACCAGGTCGTCCCCGCGGGCCCGGCCCCGCGCCACCTCGCCGAGCGACCTGCCGGCCGACGACCACATCCGCTGCCACGGCACCGCGAACCCGGCCGCGCGCACCTGGGGCAGGCAGCCCAGCACGGCCACGGCGCGCAGGCCGTTCGCCGCCAGGCTCACGAACGACCCGACCGGCCCGGCCGGCTCCTCGTGGGCCTCGTGGACTGTCACCTCAGCGCCGATCCGCCGCAGCGCGATCGCGCTCGCCGCCCCGGCCACTCCCCCGCCGACCACCACGACCCTCATGCCGCCCCTCCCACTGAATCGAGTTTCACCGAATAGAAATTCGGTGAACTGGCGCTCAGTATGATCAGGCGCGAACGGGAACGTCAAACGAGGAGGTCGCGGTGGGCGTGCGCAGGGCGAGGGCGGCCGAGACCGAGCTCGCGCTCAAGGAGGCGGCGCGTCGGCTGTTCGTGGAGCGCGGCTACCTCAACACGAAGATCAGCGACATCACGGCCGCGGCCGGGCGCGCCACCGGCTCGTTCTACGACCACTTCGCCGGCAAGGAAGAGCTGCTCGCGGCGCTGCTGGCGGACCTGCGCGGAGCGGCGTCCGCGGAGATGCGGCGCTCGGAACACCCCCGCGACCATGACCTGACCGACCGGGACCAGCTCCACGACCATCTCGCCGTGGCCTGGCGGGTCATGCGGGAGAACCTGCCGGTCGTCGTCGCGCTGCACGAGGCGTCGTTGACCGGCGGGCACGCCCCGGACCAGGCCTGGCGCAGCCTCGTCACCGAGACGGACATGCTGCGCGACCATCTGGAGTACCTGCGCGAGAGCGGGCACGAGCTACCCGGCGATCCCATCCTGCTCGCCGCGGCGATGGGCGGCCTGCTGTCCACGCTGGCGCTCGCCCTGCTGCGCTCGCCGACCCCGGCTTACTCCGACGCCGAGGTGCTGGACACCCTGACGACCCTGCTGCTCAACGGCCTACGCGGCGCGCCGACCGATCCGCCGTCGGACGCCTGACCGACGCCGGCCCGCCTGCGCGGGAGGCGGTTGCGGTGCGTTGTGCACCGTCCGCAGGCTCAGACCGCGCACAACGCACCGCACGGCGCGGTCCGCCCCGCGCGGAGCTGGTCAGGGGTGCGTGGGCACGCCGTCGACGGACACCGTCACGCGCTCGTCGTAGAAGCAGACCAGGCCGGTGATCCGGGCGCTCTCCGGCAGCGGGGTGNGGTAGGTCCACACGACGTCGTCATGGCGCCGGCCGTCGACCTCCACCGAGAAGTACTCGGCGCTGCCCTTGTACGGGCAGTGCGTGCGGGTGTCCGAGGGANGCAGCAGCTCCTGGCGGACGTCGACCAGGGGCAGGTAGTAGCGCGGCACCAGGCCGGTCTCGAACAGGACGACCGGACGGTGGGACTCGGCGACGACCACCCCGTCGATCTCGACCCGGACGTGCCGGGAGCTGGGCAGCGCGTCGATGCGGGTGTAGGGGCTGCGCNGATGGACGTAGACGGGCTCGTCCTCCTCCAACCAGCGGTCCATCGCCTCCCAGTCGAGGCGGACCAGGTCCCGCAGTCCCTCCAGTGGGGACTGCGGGTACGCCCAGGCCGCCGCCGGCGCGGTCCGCCCCTCGACGACCACGTCGTAGTAGACGGCCTCGCCGCGGCTCGGGGAGTGCTCCGTGCGGGCGGTGGGGACCAGCTCGGCGACGACGTCGGCCCGCGGCAGGTAGTAGGCGGGATAGTGCGGGTTCTCCCAGACCAGCGCCGGGCTGGTGGTGTCGACGACCAGCCGCCCGGCGAGGTAGGCCCGGACCCGCTTGCGCCCCTGCTCCAGCCGGACCCGGCCCCGCGCCTGCTGCGTCGTCATCGGACAGCCTCCCGTCTGTTCGGCGCTCCCGCGCCGGCCCCCGGCGAGCCCGTCGCCGCCGCGGCTCCGGGCGTCATCGGCGCCGTTGAGGAGCAACCGGCGACGGGTCGGGAGCCTTCCCGCGCCCCGGTCGGCGCCCGCCAGGGCGCGCCGGCGCCGTGAACGGCGGCCTCCCGGGCGGGCTGGTCCGCGGCCGGGGTCGTGGCCCGTGTGGGCGGGGCGAACTCGGCGGCCAGCAGGGCGACGTCGTCGCTCAGCGTCGCCTCGGTCCAGCGCCCCAGGGCCGCGACGAGGTCGGCCAGTCCCGCGTCGAGCCGGCGCGCCGGCCCGAGGGCGGCCTGGGCGGCGGGCAGCACCGGGAAGAACTCCCGGGTGTGGGGACGGCGGGCCTCGGCCAGGCCGTCGGTGTAGAACAGGATCCGGTCGCCCGCGACGAGGTGGCTGCGCACGACGGTGGTGCCGGTCGCGCCGAGGCCGAGCGGGGTGCGTCGGCCGGTGGCGGCGAGCAGCCGGGGCGCGCCCCGGCGCAGCAGCACCGGGTCGGGATGGCCCGCGTTGACCAGCTCCAGGCGGACGCCGTCGATCTGCGCGAACACGGCGGTGACGAAGTCCTCCGGCCCGCCCGAGCGGACCACCTCGGCGTCGAGGGCGGCCACGATCTCCTCCGGGTCGGCCAGGTGACGGGCGAGGACCCGGAAGGTGGCCGTCACCCGGCTGGCGAGCCGGACGGCGTCGAGGCCCTTGCCCCGGGCGTCACCGACGAGGATCCGCACCCCCCAGCGGGTCTGCGTCACCTCGTAGAGGTCCCCGCCCACTCGGGCCTGCGCGGCGGCGCTGTCGTAGTTCACGGCCAGGCGCAGATCGCCCAGGCGGGCGGGGACGACGCCGAGGATGGCCCGCTGCGCCACGTCGGCGACCCGGGTGACGTCGCGCAGCCGCACCTCGCGCCGCTGCCGGTCCCGGCTGGCGGCGACCGCGATGGCGCCGCCCGTCGCGATCACCGCCAGCCGGATGATCTGGGCGACGAGGCTGTCGTGGCCGACCCCGGTGTAGTAGCCCAGCGGAATGGCCTGCAGCGCGCCGAACACCAGCGCCGCGGCGAGCAGCGGGCTGATCACCAGACTGGTGATGATCACATAGCGCCGGTCGCCGGTGAGGTCCATGACGACCACGGCGAGCAGGACGACCAGGGGGATGAGCGACCGCCCCCAGCTCGCCTCGGACGCGGGCAGCGGCCGCCGCACGGCGCCACGACGGTTCACTGACTTTCGGTCACGAATCACTACGACGAGTATGCGCGCCTGCGCCGCGGCGAGCACGCCCGAACAAGGGCGAGGTTGCGCCAAGTGACACGTCGACGGACGAAAATCCGCAATGGTCATCGGCCCCCGGATGCGCGAGTCTGGCGGGACGGTAGCCGGCGTGGCGCCGGGCTGTCGGCGTCACCGCACGTCGGGGCCCAGCGACTTCCGCCCGAGCGATCAGCGCCTCGACCGTCCCCTGGAGGGCACCACCATGCAGATCACCGCCGCCGTCGCGCACGCCAGTGGTGGCCCGCTGGGGATCGAGACGCTGGAGCTGGACGACCCCCGCCCGGACGAGATCCTGGTCCGGCTGGACGCGACCGGGTTGTGCCACACCGACCTCGCGATCCTGGACCAGGTGCCGCTGCGCTGGCCGGCCGTGCTGGGCCATGAGGGGGCCGGCGTCGTGGTGCGGGTAGGCGCGTCCGTGCGGGCTCTGGNGCCCGGCGACCACGTCGTTCTGGTCGCCGCCTCCTGCGGGGACTGCGCGAGCTGCCGAGGCGGCCAGCCGTCCTACTGCCTGTGCTACCAGAGCCTCAACCTGGGCGGCGGGCGTCGACCGGACGGATCCTGGACCCATCGCCAGCACGGCAGGCCCGCCTTCGGCANCTTCTTCGGCCAGTCCTCGTTCGCGACGTACGCGCTGGCCACCGAGCGCAACGCGGTCCGCGTCGACGCCGACCTTCCCCTTCAGCTGATGGCCACGCTCGGCTGCGGGGTCCTCACCGGAGCGGGCGCGGTCCTGAACACGCTGCGGGTCCGGCCGGCGTCGAGCGTGGCGGTGTTCGGGGCCGGGGCCGTGGGGCTGGCGGCCGTCATGGCGGCGCGCATCGCGGGCTGCGCGTCGATCACGGCCGTCGACACCCGGCCGCAGCGGCTGCGCCTGGCCGCCGAGCTCGGCGCGGACCGGACCATCGACGCCGGCGACACCGACGCCGTCGCCGTCCTCGAGAAGTCCGGCGGTGTGGACTACGCCGTCGAGGCCGCCGGCCACGTCGCCGTCATGCAGCAGGCCGTCGCCGCACTGGCCCCGGGCGGTGAGGCGGCGCTCGTCGGCGTGACCCTCGNCCAGTCGGTCCGCCTCGATCCGACCCTGCTGCAAAGCCGCGGGCTGACGGTCCGTGGCACGCTGGCGGCCGGCCGGGGGTCGCCCGCGGACCTCGTCGGGCGGCTCGCCGGCCACTGGCGCGAGGGCCGGCTGCCGATCGAACGGCTCGTGACGGTCTTCGACTTCGCCGATATCGGCACCGTCGTCGAGCGGGCGCGGGTGGGCAGCGTCCTCAAGGCGGTGCTGNGCATGCCGCACCTCGAGTGACGGTCCCTCGTACCGGTTCCGGAGCAGAGAGCCCCCGATGAGGAGAGCCATGACCACTGAGACCGAGAAGACGCCTGACATCACCGACCGCACCGACCGCACCGACCGCACCGACCTCAGCGACCTCAGCGACCTCAGCGACCTCAGCGGGATTTTCGAGGCGCAGCGCCGGCATCGCTGGGTCACGAAGACGTCGACCGTCGAGGAACGCACCGGGCATCTCACCCGCCTGCGGGCGGCGATCACCGAACATCTCGACGAGATCCGGGCCGCGCTGCACGCCGACCTGCTGNGCCCCCCGCNCCCCCGGGTCCCGACCGAGGTGGCGGCGGTGCTCGCCGACATCGACGACGCCGTCGCCCACCTCGCCTCGTGGACGGCACCGACCCCGCTGACCCCGCCGCCGTACCTCGGCGAAGGGGCCGCGGAGTTCGTGCAGTACGAGGCCCGCGGGGTCTGCCTGCTGTTCGCGCCGTGGAACTTTCCGTTCGGCCTGCTGTTCCAGCCCCTGGTGCCGATCATCGCCGCCGGCAACACCGCCATCGTCAAGCCGAACGAGCTCGCCCCGGCCACCTCCGCCATCAGCGCGCGGATCATCCGGGAGGTCTTCTCCCCCGAGCACGTCGCCGTGTTCACCGGCGGGGTCGAGCTGGCGAACGCACTGCTGGAGCTGCCCGTCGACCACATCTTCTTCACCGGCAGCCCCGCGGTCGGGCGGGTGGTGATGGCCGGCGCCGCCCGCCATCTCGCCTCGGTCACCCTCGAACTTGGCGGGAAGTGCCCGGCGATCGTCGACGGAACCACCGACGTCGCGACGGCCGCCGTCCAGATCGCCCAGGCCAAGCACAGCAACGCCGGGCAGATCTGCCTGTCGCCGGACCACCTGTGGGTGCGCCCGGAGGTCCGCGACGAGTTCCTGGAGCACTACCAGCGGTGGGTCGAGAAGAACCTCTACCGCGAGGGCGGCCTCGTGCCCGAGGCCCTGGGTCGGATCGTGAACCAGCGCAACGTGGACCGGCTGACCGGCTACCTCGACGACGCGGTCACCCGGGGCGCAACGCTGGTCGGCGGCGGGACGCCCGATCCCGCCGGGACCGTCCTGCCGCCCGCGGTCCTGCTCGACGTGACCCCCGACATGAAGATCATGGGCGAGGAGATCTTCGGGCCGATCCTGCCCGTGCTGACCTTCACCGACCCGGCCCAGGTCGTCGAGCACGTCCGCGCCGGCGGCAAGCCGCTGGCGATGTACGTCTACAGCAATGACCGAGCCCTGGTCGACGCGGTGCTCGCCGGCACGTCCTCCGGCGGGGTCACCGTCAACGGNTGGGCGCTGCACTTCGTCGACAGCCAGCTCCCCTTCGGCGGCGTCGGCACCAGCGGGATGGGCCGCTACCACGGCGTACACGGCTTCCGGGAGCTGTCCCATGCCCGCTCGGTCTTCGTCGCCGTCGGCGAGCCCGCGCCGCCGCCGACGGCATGAGGGCATGGCGCGACCATTCGCCATCCCGTTCCGAATCGACGCGAAGTGACACTCACTGTGCAAGCAGGACGTCAGGAGCGGCCGTGCGAGTCCTGGTCACCGGATCCCGAGGCAAGATCGGCTCCCGCGTGGTGGCGCGGCTGGGGGCCGACGGCCACCAGGTCACCGGGACGGACATCGTCGCCGCCCACTACGGCCCGCCGTTCGACCCCTACCTGCGCGCCGACCTCACCGACTACGGGCAGGCCGTCGCCGTCGTCCTGCGCACCCGCCCCGACGTCGTCATCCACACCGCCGGCATCCCCGAACCCTCGCACGACCCCGGGCACGTCATCTTCGCCACCAACACGCAGTCGACGTACAACATCGCCGAGGCGGTCGCCCGGACCCGCGTGCCCCGCCTGATCTACACCTCCAGCGAGACCGCGCCCGGTTTCGTCACCGCCGAACGGCCGTTCCTGCCCGACTACCTGCCCGTCGACGAGGACCACCCGCTGCGCCCCCAGGACGCCTACGGCCTGTCCAAGGCCCTCGGGGAGAACATCTGCGACGCGCTCGTGCGCCGCAGCGACGCCACCGCCGTCTCCGTGCGTCCCAGCCTCGTGCTCATCCCCGACGCCTACGAGACCGTCCACGCCGGCGTGGCCGCCGATCCGCGCCGGGGCGCGTTCAACCAGTGGTCCTACGTCGACGCCGACGACCTCGCCGACCTGATCGCCCTCGCCGCGACCGCCGACACCCCCGGCCACGAGGTCGTCTACGCCGCCCAGCCCGACAACATCGCCGGCCGCCCACTCGCCGAGCTCACCGCCGAGGTCTTCGGCGCGGACGCCCCACCGCTGCGGGAGCTCGACCGCCCCGACGCCGGCGGGATCTCCATCGCCAGGGCCCGCGCCCTGTTCGGCTGGAAGCCCGAGCGTTCCTGGCGCGACCACGTCAGCGGCAACGGCTGAGCCACCAGTCCTACGCCGCGGCGACGCCGGCATCTGACCGCCGCCGGCGCCCGACGCACCGGCGACGATCGCGGTGGGTGGTCGGCTTTGACAGTGGACGCCCGTCATGGTCAGTTGGACCTGACATGGAGATCGGACAGCTCAGGGCCTTCGTCGCCGTCGCCGAGGAGGGCCACGTCGGCCGCGCGGCGACGCGGCTGCACCTGACGCCGTCGCCGGTCAGCCGCAGCATCCGCGCGCTGGAGCACGAACTGGGCGTGGAGCTGTTCGCCCGCGGCCATCACTCGCTGGAACTCACCGAGGCCGGCCGGGCCGCCCTGCCACCGATCGAGGCGGCGCTGCGCAGTCTGGAGGAGGCGCGCTTCGCCGCCCGCCAGGCCGCCGGCCAGCTCCCGCCCCTGCGCCTGGGATCCACCCACTTCGCGCCGCCGCACATCGTCGACCGCGTCGCCGCGACCCTCACCTCGTTCCTGACCGGCGCGCCGGGCCAGACCCCCACCCCGGGCTCGGACGTCCCGGACGGGGCGCGCAGCGGTCTGGCGGAGCTGGTCCACAGCCCGTCCAGCGAGCTGCTGGCGACCCTGGCCCTCGGCGAGCTGGACCTCGCCCTGGTGCACCTGCCCGTCGACGATCCGTCGCTGGCGGTGCTACCGCTGGTCACCTACCGGTTCCGGGTCGCGATGCGCGCCGACGACGAGCTGGCGACCCGCACCTGCCTGTACCTGGCCGACCTGCGCGACCGGGAGATCCTGCTGACCCCCACCCGGCTACAGCCGACCGCCATGCGCCGGCTTCGGGACCGGTTGGAGCAGGACGGTCATGCCCACGTCGTCACGATGCGCGAGCAGGACCTGCTCGCGCTCGCGAACACCATCCGCCGCTCCCGCCAGCTCACCCTCACCGGCTCGGCGAACTCCGGGCCCGCCGGACGGGTGTTCACCGACCCGGCGTTCGCCCTGGTGCCGCTGGCCCCCGGCGAGATCGACTTCCAGCTCGGCCTCGCCTGGTCGCGCGCCACGGCCTCCCGCGATTCTCGGATCTCCGCCGCGGTCGACCACCTGCGCGCCACGATCCCGCCTCGGTGAGGTCGCGCACCGCGACGGTCCGCAGGGCGTGCGGTCCGACCCGCCGGGCGCATCGTGCGGGCGGGCCCCCGGGCGCGTGGTCGGACGTCACGGAACGCCGTCGTCCTCGACGGTGATCGACGGAGACGACGTCGATCGAGGGACGAATCCCGACAGGGTGCCGCCCCCATCGCGCCACGTATACGGGGAATCCCGTCGACACCCCTCACGGTAAGCCAATAACCCATACGTGTTACTTTCCGCACTACGTCGGACCCTGCCCGCAGGGCCCCTCGAGGAAAGGCGGGATGTGACCGCACCGCACCTGCAGTACGACGCCGTGGACAGCATGCGAGTCCTCCCCTCTCGGCTGGATCCGCGGGGTTCGGGACCCGGCCGGTCGGGACGCGGCTCGGGGCCCGGCGGCCCTCCCCCGCGGCGTCGGCGCGGGATGCTGGCCTTCCTCTCCTTCGTGTCCTGCTGCGTGCTGCTGGTCACGGTCGGCGGCTGGGCCGCCTACTCGTTCATCAACGGCAAGGTCAACCGCATCGACCTCGGGCTCTCCGACGGCAGCTCCAGCGGAGTGGGCGTGGCGAACTACCTGCTGGTCGGCACGGACAGCCGGGCCGGCACCGGCGGGGAGTACGGCGACGTCGAGGGGCAGCGTTCCGACACGACGATCCTCGCCCACCTGAGCAAGGACGGGACCACGACGATGATCTCGTTNCNCCGGGACATGTACGTGACGATCCCCGAGTACACCGACACGAACGGCAAGCGCCACGCGTCGACGAAGGACAAGTTCAACGCGNCCATCTCGTCGGGCGGCCCGTCACTGCTGGTCAAGACCATCGAGAGCCTCACCGGCATGCAGGTGGACCACTACATCTCGATGGACCTGCAGGGCTTCAAGAAGATCACCGACGCCATCGGGGGCGTCGAGGTGTGCATCAAGCCCTCGAACGCGCCGCCCCAGCGCTTCCAGGACGACAACGGCCGGTGGCGGGTCAGCACGAACACCAACGACCCGATGAGCGGCTTCCACGGCGGCCCGGGCACCATCCAGGTCGACGGGGACCAGGCGCTGGCCTTCGTCCGCCAACGCCACGGCCTGCCCGCCGGCGACACCGACCNGATCAGCCGCCAGCAGCAGTTCATCGGCGCCATGTTCCACAAGATCATGAATGGTGACACGCTGACGAACCCGATCAAGGCCGAGCGGCTGGTGTCCACCGCGGCGGGGGCGCTCACCCTCGACGAGCACACGACCATCGCCGACCTGCGCGGCCTGGCGACCCGCATCAAGGGCCTGACCAGCGGCGGGATCCGGATGCAGACCGTGCCCACCCACGCCCCGACCCGCGCCGAGGGCGCCGTCGACGACATGGGCGACATCCGCCTGCACNGCACCCGCGCGTCGGTGCAGTTCTACCGGCCCGACGACCTGCTGCGGATCGTCAATCCGCTCGGTGGCCGCGTCGAGGGCGCCACCACGTCGGGCGACGCGGGCGCGGGCGCTGGCCCGTCGCTCGCCCCGGGCGCCACCGCGGCCCCGTCGCAGGTCCGCGTCACCGTCTACAACGGCTCCTCCCGCTCCGGCCTCGCCTCCCAGGTCACCGCCGCGCTGACCCGCAAGGGCTTCCACGCACGCAACGCCGGCAACGCCTCGGCACTCACCCATGTGACCTCCCGGGTCATCTACGGGCCGGGGCAGGAGGCCGAGGCGCGCACCGTCGCCGCGGCCGTGCCGGGATCGAGCGTGCTGGCCGACTCCAGCGTCACCGGCGTCCAGCTCGTCCTCGGTTCCGGATTCACCGAGGTCGTCACGCCGGCAGTCTCCTCGGGCACCGGGACGTCCAGCGCCAACCCGGCCCCGGCGGCCGGCGGCACGACGGCCGGCGACGCGACGGCCGGCGCCACCCCCGCCGTCCAGGGCCCGACCGCCCCTCCCGAGGCCCCCACCTGCACCTACTGACCGAATCCCTCCCCGGCGAGCCGATCGCCGGCTCGACACCGAGCCCCCGGTCGGCGGGATCATCGACCGAAGGAATTGCTGAACCGCTCCGGAACCTCAGGCGGGAAAGCCTCTCCCACACCCGCGGCAACTTAGCCGGGCCGGCCCGCCGACGGCGCATCGTCGTCGGCGGGTCGGCGCGCCGGGCATTCCTCGAACAATGGGAATGCCGCGTCCAGGCCACCTTGACGATCGACCAAAAACAAACCAGGCACCACCCGACAAGGTAATGACGACCGCCTTACCGGTAGTTCTTCCGCGCCGGGAATCGCACGCTGCACGGAGCCCGGTAGCGGGAGTGCCCCGACGGCGGGGGCACCCGGCGCGTCCCGCAGTGCCGGCGTCAGCAGCCGCCCACCGGGGACGGGTGGGGCACCTCGGAGGGCGTGAACACCCGGCCGCGCTCGGCGGCGGCGACGAGGGTGAGCACGCCGTCGCGCCAGACGGGCCGCACGTGGTTGCGGGTGCGCAGGAGGTCGGACCGGCGGGGCTCCGCCTGCCCGGTGGGCACGACGACCCGGCCCACCGCGGTCTGCCCGAGCACGGTCTCCACCAGCACGGTGCCGCGCAGCCGGCCGACCCCCGGGTAGACGACGGCTCGCCCGCCCTGCCGGCCGGCGTGGTCCGCGACGGCCTGCGCGGCGCCGTCCGCGAGCTCGGGCGGGCCGATCCGTTCAGCCCCGCAGGCCAGCCCCACCGGCCCCGTTACCAGCGCCCCGACAGCGAGAAACTCGACCATCGATCCGGTCGACGCACCGGGCGCTGCCGCGCCGTCAAGCCCTCCGGCCCGGTATCCCCCGACCAGGTATCCCCCGAGCAGGTGTCCCCCGACCGGGCTCGCCCCGACCAGGCCTGTCTCGGCCGGTCCCGCCCCGGCCGGTCCCGCCCCGACCGGTCCTGGCCCGACCGGTCCTGGCCCGGCCAGGCCTGCCCCGACCAGCTCTGCCCCGACTGGGCCTGCCCCGACCAACGTGGCCGCGGCGGCGCGCCGGGCCGCCGCCAGCTCCACGATCGCCAGCTCGCCGGCGAGATGCGCCACGCGCCGCCAGCTACCCGGATCGCGCCAGGTCGGCGGCAGCGCGAACGACAGGGCCACGTGTGCGTTGTCCGCGCCGACGAGGTGGGTGCAGGCGACGGTGTCCCCCGGCAGGTCCAGCGCCTCGACCAGCCGGTGGATCAGCAGGTCGGCGTCGCGCAGCGAGGTGCAGCCGGCGTCGACCCCGACGATGAGCGACCCGGTCATCGCACGGGCGCCAGCACGGCGGGCCCCAGCACGGCGGACGCCAGCACGGCCGGCACCGCGGTGTCGGGTCGCGTCAGCCCGTCGACCGCGACCGCCGAGCAGGACGGGCCGGCCGGGCAGACCGGGCCCGGACGCCGACGCCCACCGCGACGATCCGCACGGTGCTCGTGATCCCCCATGTCGATCCCTTCGATGACCGCCGCGCCGCACGTGAGCATCCGGCGCGCCGAGCAGAGGGTGGCAGCGCCGGATGAACGTCCGGCCAACAGGAGAGGGCCACATCGTTGTGACCACATCCTTNCTAGTCAGAAAACGGCAGTCCGACTCGCTCCGTAGCCCATCTCGGCTATGACAATGAGGCCGTTTCTAGTCNCCTGACCTTTTGGTCAGTAGTTCCACCGGATTTCGCGGGCCGATGGGGGACCACGTTCGTGGGGTCCGGACCGGACACGCGCCACCGTGCGTCCGTTGGCACGTCCGATTGGCACGCAACGCAATGGCGTCGCCGCGACACCGGGTGTTCGCTGGAGCCGGTGGCGACGATCGAGCGGCGGCTCAGCCCGCACGGCAGGGCGCGATCCCGCCCAGCTCCCCTGCCCGGCCGGGCAGCCGCGCCGCGACTCTCGCCGTCGCCGCGCGGGCAGACCCGTGGACGTCCTCCCGCACCTGCATCCATCCGATCGACGAGAGGGAAGAGCCGATGACCGGCCGAGCTGGGCCCCCCGGTGTGGACCTACCGCTGGCGGGGGTGCGGGTGCTGGACCTGGCGGACGGCCGTTGCGAGTCGACCGGCCGCTACCTGGCCGACCTCGGCGCCGAGGTGCTGCGGATCGAACCGCCGGGCGGCGCGGCGTCGCGGCGGGTGGGCCCCTTCACCGAGGACGGGACGAGCCTGTCGTTCGCGGTCCATGCGATCAACAAGCGTGCCGCGGTGGTGGACCTGACCACGGCGGCGGGCCGGGAGCTCCTGGGCGCGCTGGCGGCGACCGCGGACATCCTGCTGCACACCGCCCGTCCGGACCAGCAGGCGGCGCTCGGCCTCGACCCCGAGGGCCTGCTGGCCGCCCACCCGGGCCTCGTCGTCNTCTCCATCACCGACTTCGGACTGACGGGTCCGTACCGGGACTGGACGGGCAGCAGTGACGTGCACGTGGCGATCGGCGGCCTGCTGTCCCNCTCGGGCCTGCCCGGCCTGCCGCCCCTGCTTCCGCCGGCGTTCCTGGCCGACGAGTGCGCCGCCGCGCAGGCCGCCTGGGCCACACTGGTCGCGTACGCCAACCGGCTGGACACGGGACGCGGCGACGCCGTCGACTTCTCGCTGCTCGAGGCCGTGGCCCAGGTCCTCGACCCGGGCTACGGCATCTCGGGCAGCGCCCGCGCGGGGGCGACGGTGCGCGACCTCCCGCGGGGGCGGCCTGACGCCCGCCACCTGTACCCGATCTTCCCCGCGGCCGACGGCTGGGTGCGGATCTGCCTGCTCGCGGCGCGGCAGTGGCGAGGGATGTTCCGCTGGCTCGGCGAACCGGCCCAGTTTGCCGAGCCGAAATACGACAACATCGGCGTCCGCTTCGCCGCCGCCGGCGAGCTCTACCCGCTGATCGGGAAGCTGTTCGCCGAGCGCACCATGGAGACGATCGTCGCCGAGTCGATCGGTTTCGGCGTGCCCGCCGCCGCCCTGCTCGACGCCGCCGCGACGGTGGCCGGCGAGCATGTCCGCGCGCGGGGGACGTTCGTGCCCGTCGAGGTCGCCCCGGGCGTGACGGTGCCGGTGGCCGACGGGCTGGTGGAGATCGACGGTGTCCGGGCCGGCCGGCGGTTCGGCCCGCCGCCTCTCGGCGAGTGCGACCCCGCGGTCCTCGTGACCACCGCAGCCGCCTCGCGACCCGGTCCGGAGCGGGCAGGCGACCTGATCGGTGCGGCGGGGGCGCCGCGCCATCCGTTCGCCGGGCTGCGGGTACTCGACCTCGGGGTGATCGTCGTCGGGGCGGAGCTGGGCCGGCTGTTCGCCGATCACGGCGCCGAGGTCATCAAGGTCGAGAACAGGGCTTTCCCGGACGGCTCGCGGCAGAACCGCAGCGGCGGGCAGATGAGCGAGAGCTTCGCCTGGGGCCACCGCAACAAGTCCAGTCTCGGGCTGAACCTGCGCGACCCGCGCGGCCAGGCGATCTTCCTGCGGCTGGCCGCGTCCGCCGACGTCGTGCTGTCGAACTTCAAGCCGGGCGCCATGGAGTCGCTCGGACTCGGTTATGACGAGCTCGCCCGGGTGAACCCGGGGATCATCGTCGCCGACAGCAGCGCGTTCGGCTCGACCGGGCCGTGGAGCCGCCGCCTCGGCTACGGGCCGCTGGTGCGGGCCACCGCCGGCCTCAGCGAGCTGTGGCGCTACCCGGACCTGCCGGACGGGTTCTGCGACGCGATCACGATCTACCCCGATCACGTCGCCGCCCGGGTGAGCGCGGTGGCGGTGCTGGCGCTGCTGCTGCNCCGGCGGCGCACCGGCCGCGGCGGCACGGTGAGCGCCGCCCAGATCGAGACGATCTTCTACCAGATGGGGGCGGGTCTCGCCGAGGAGTACCTGCGCCCCGGGTCGGTCCGCGCCGAGGGCAACGACCGGCGCGGCGACGCCCCACGCGGGCTGTTCGCCTGCGCCGGGGACGACGAGTGGTGCGTCGTCGACGTGAACGCCGGCGGCGACGGCGACACGACGTTCGGCCGGCTCGCCGACGTCGTGGGCGAGCCGCGCTGGCGGGACGACCCCCGGTTCGCCACCGCGGCCGGCCGCGACGCCCACCGAGCGGAGATCAACGCCGCGGTGGGCCGCTGGACCGCGACCCACACCCCGGCGCAGGCCGCCCGCCACCTGCAGGAACACGGCGTGCCCGCCGGGCAGATGCTGCGGGTGCACGAGCTGCCGGCCGATCCGCAGCTCGCCGCCCGGCGCCTGCTCGTCGAGCAGGACCAGCCCCAGCTGCCGCCGCCGCTGCTGACGCTGGGTGGTGAGGCCCACTACCGGGGCGTCGCCGACCCGCTCACCGGCCCGGCGCCGCTGGTCGCCGAGCACACCCGCGAGCTGGCCGAACGCCTGCTCGGCCTGACCCCCGCCGAGGTGGACGCACTGGTCGCCGCGGGCGTGCTCGAAGCACCGTCCCCTGCCCTGCCCGTGCCGTGACCGGGACCGGTCCGCAGCCGTCCGTCTCCGCCGGCGGCCGTCGACCCAGGCAGAGTGACCAGTACGTTCGGCACGATCAGGAGATGTGATGAGCACCCGCGACGACCTCGACCTGGACCTCGACCCCGCGACGCCGGTGCTGGTCGGGGTCGGCCAGCACGCCGAGCAGCCCGGCCGGCCCGGGTACGCGCGGCTGTCCGCGGTGGAGCTGGCGGCGGCGGCGGCCCGACGGGCGGTCGAGGACGCCGGCATCGATCCGGCCGCGATCGACACGGTGGCGGGGGTCCGCCAGTTCGAGATCTCCGGCGCCCGGGCGAAGGCCCCGCTGGGCCGGTCGGACAACTACCCACGCTCGGTCGCCGCCCGCCTCGGCGCGAACCCCGCGCGCGCCGTACTCGAAGTCGTCGGCGGCCAGTCGCCGCAGCACCTCGTCAACGAGTTCGCCGCGGCGATCGCGACCGGCGCAGGGCCCGAGGTCGTGCTGCTGTTCGGCTCGGAGGCGATCTCCACCACGCGGGCGCTCGCCGACGCCCCCGACCGGCCCGACTTCACCGAACACGTCGGCGGCCAACTCGACGACCGCGGCTACGGCCTGACCGGACTGTCGTCGCGCTATCACGCCACCCACGGCCTGCTCGGCNCACCCAGCCAGTACGCCCTGTTCGAGAACGCCCGCCGGGCGAGGCTGAAACTGTCCCGCGCCGAGTACGCCCAGGCCATGGGCGAACTGTTCGCCCCCTTCACCACGGTCGCCGCCNCCAACCCCTACGCCGCAGCTCCCGTCGAACGCGACGCGACCGAGATCGCCACCGTCACCGAACGCAACCGGATGATCGCCGACCCCTACCCGCGGTTCGTCGTCGCCCGCGACCAGGTCAACCAGGGCGCCGCCGTCCTGCTCACCTCGGTCGCCGCCGCCCGCCGCCTCGGCGTGCCACCCGAAAAGTGGATCTTCCTGGCCGGCCACGCCGACCTACGCGAACGCGACCTGCTCGCCCGCGCCGACCTCTCGACCAGCCCCGCCGCGATCATGGCCGTCCGCCACGCCCTCGACGTCGCCGGCCGCACCCTCGACGAGATCAGCACCTTCGACCTGTACAGCTGCTTCCCGATCGCCGTGTTCAACGTCTGCGACGGCCTCGGCCTCGCCCCCGACGACCCCCGCGGGCTGACCCTCACCGGCGGCCTGCCGTTCTTCGGCGGCGCCGGCAACAACTACTCCATGCACGCCATCGCCGAGACCGTCGCCCGGCTGCGCGCCACCCCCGGCTCCCACGGCCTCGTCGGCGCCAACGGCGGCTCCCTGTCCAAATACTCCGTCGGCATCTACACCACCACCCCCACACCGTGGCGGCCCGACCACAGCGCCACCCTCCAGGCCGAGATCGACTCTTGGGAACCCGTCGCGGTCGCGACCCGCGCCGACGGCCCGGCGACGATCGAGACGTTCACCATCACCCACGGCCGTGACGGCCAGCGCACCGGCATCATCGTCGGCCGCCTCGACCGCGACGGCCGGCGCTTCCTCGCCACCACCACCCGCGGCGACACCGACCTGCTCGACCTGCTGGCCGGCGAATCCCCGTTCGGCGAACAGATCTTCGTGCGCGCCACCGCGGACGGCAACCGGGCCGCCGTCAGCCGCGCCGCCCTGACCGCCCTGCTCCCCACCCGCAGCCCTGGTTTCCGCGACGGCTACGAGCACATCCTCGTCCGCCGAGACGGCCACCTCCTCNAGGTCACCATCAACCGGCCCCAGGTCCGCAACGCGCTGCATCCGCCGGCGAACACCGAGCTGGCCGAGGTCTTCGACGCCTACTTCGCCGACCCCGACCTGTGGGTCNCGATCATCACCGGTGCCGGGGACACCGCGTTCAGCGCCGGCAACGACCTGACCTGGACAGCCAGCGGCAAACGCGGCTCGGTGCCGCTGACCGGCTTCGCCGGGCTCACCAGCCGCCGGGACCTGACCAAACCCGTCATCGCCGCCGTCAACGGCCACGCCCTCGGCGGCGGCTGCGAAATCGCCCTCGCCTGCCACCTCGTCGTCGCCGACACCACCGCCCGGTTCGCCCTCACCGAAGTCCGCGTCGGCCTCGCCGCCGGCGCCGGCGGCCTGGTCCGCCTCCCCCGCGCCCTGCCGCCGAAGCTCGCCACCGAGATGATCCTCACCGGCCGCCGCCTCGACGCCACCGAAGCCCACGCGCACGGCCTGGTCAACCGGATCGTCCCCGCCGGCACCGCCCTCGACGGCGCCCGCGCGCTCGCCGCCGACATCCTCGCCGGCTCACCCACCTCGGTACGCGTCTCCCTGCAGATCATGAACGAGACCGCCGGGATCACCGACCCCCACGACGCCGTCACCCACGACTCCCCTGCCCTCGACGACCTCCTCCTCAGCGAGGACATGCTCGAAGGCCTCACCGCCTTCGCCGAGAAACGCACCCCCCACTGGCGCAACCGCTGACCGCACTCAGCCGTTGGTGTAGGTCGGCGGGCGCTTCTCGCGGAACGCCGAGATCTGCTCGGTGTGGTCGCGGGTGAAGGCGGTCATGATCTGGGTGCGGTTCTCCAGGTCGATGCCCGCCTGCAGGCTGCCGACCTCGAGCTGGCTCCAGGCCACCTCCTTGGTCATCCACACGCCCATCGGGCTGTTCGCCGTGATCTGCGCGGCGATCTCCAGGGCGGCGTCGAGCGTCTCGCCGTCGGGGACGACCCGGCTGACCATGCCGAGCCGCTCCGCCTCGGCGGCGTCGACGAGCCGGCCGGTGAGCAGCAGCTCGTGCGACCGCCCGGCGCCGATCAGCCGGGGCAGCAGCCAGCTCACCCCGATGTCGCAGCCGGACAGGCCGATGCNGACGAACGCGGCGTTGAACCGGGCGGAGGTGGCGGCGACCCGGATGTCGGCGGCCAGCGCCAGGCCGAATCCGCCGCCCGCCGCCGGCCCGTTCACCGCGGCGATCACCGGCTGTGCGAGGTTGCGCAGCCGGGGGACGAGGGCCGCGATCGCCTGTTGGGTGTGCAGGCGGGCCTGCGGGGAGGCATCGGCCTCGCCCGCCCGCTTGCCCGGCATGCTGAACAGGTCCAGCCCGGCGCAGAATCCGCGACCGGCGCCGGTCAGCACCACGACCCGGCACGCCTCGTCGGCGGTCACCTCGTCGAGGGCGTGGTGCAGGTCGCGGATCATTTCCGCGGACAGTGCGTTGAGCCGCTCCGGCCGGTTCATCGTCAGCACGCGCACACCCGGCGCGGGCTGCGTCACCAGCACCGTGCGGCCCTCGGCCGCGGTGTCCCGCAGATACAGATCGCCGTTGAGGTACACGGGCCCGCCCTTCGCTCGGATCGGCCGTCTCGGACAGGCCGTCTCGGATCGGCCCTCTCGGATCGCCGGCGCTGGCGTCGCGCCTTCGGGGGCCGTGGGCGACGCCGGCCCGGTCGGGTCAGCTCGTCGTCGGGGGCATCGGCCTCGGCCGGCTGGTATCACGGTGGACCCGGAAGAGCGCCTCCTGGCTCAGNCTCGCGCCGAGGATGCCGTCGGCGGTGTGGATCGTGCCGGAGTACAGCCCGCGTCCCCCCGCCGCCGAGTGCGGGACCAGGTCGAGCAGCACCCAGTCGTCCATCCGGATCGGCCGGTGGAACCAGACGGCGTGGTCGAGGCTCGCGCCCGAGAGGGCCGCGCCGCCGGGAAACGCCGCGAGGCCGGTGAAGGTGTCCGACAGGTAGGTCAGGACGCAGGCGTGCAGCAGCCGGTCGTCGGGCAGCGCGACGGTGCTGCGCGCCCACACGCGGGTGGGCCACCCGGAGTTCTCGTAGGGCTGTTTCGGCAGCCGGCCCTCGATCGAGAACAGCCGACCGAAGCGCAGCTGGTCGGCCGTGTCCGGGTCGCCGGCGTCGGGCATCGGGTCGACCTGGTGGTCGGCGCCGTCCTCCGGGACCTGGAACGANACCGACATGTTGAAGATGACCTTGCCGCCCTGGACGGCGACGACCCGGCGGGCGGAGAACGACCGGCCGTCCCGGTCCCGCTCCACCCGGAAGATCGTCGGCCGGGAGGCGTCCCCGCTGCGCAGGTAGTAGCCGTGCAACGAGTGCGGGACGCGCCCGGTGGGCACCGTGCGTCCGGCGGCGAGCAACGCCTGGGCGGCGACCTGCCCGCCGTAGAGGGAGTACCGGTCCTCGAACACCGTCAGGGCCCGGTAGAGGTCCTGGTCCAGCTCCTCCAGCTCCAGCAGATCGAGAATCGAGGCCCCCGGCTCGGCCGGCGGCGGCACGCTGCTCACATTCGCCCCCTTGCGTCAGCTGGCGGTGGTCAGGCCCCAGGCCTGTCTCACCTGGGCGAGGGTGGAGCTGCCCACGGCCGGTCCCATCTCGGCGACCCGCCCCGGGGTGCGCGAGAAGCGCGGCGCCGGGGCCGGAGCCACCTCGTCGCCCAGGTCGACGAACACCTCCCGGGCGGCCAGATGCGGGTGCGCGCGCGCCTCCGACCAGCTCAGCACCGGCGCCGCGCAGGCGTCGGTGCCGTTGAACACCTGCTCCCACTCCGCCCGGGTGCGGCTGGCGAACACGGTGGCGAACGCCGCGCGCATCTGCGGCCAGCGGCTGGCGTCGTTCTGGGCGTCCGCCCACTCCGGCAGGCCCAGCAGCTCGACGAGCCTGGCGTAGAACTGCGCCTCGATGGCGCCGACGGAGAACCAGCCGCCGTCGGCGGTCTCGTAGACGTCGTACCAGGGTCGGCCGGTGTCCAGCATGTTCGTGCCCCGCGGCTCGCCCCACTCCTTGCGGGAGATCATCGACCACATCATCGCCGACAGCGACGCCACCCCGTCGACGATGGCGCAGTCGACGACCTGCCCCCGGCCGGAGCCGCGGGCCTCGTGCAGCGCGGCGAGGATGCCGACGACGAGGTACAGCGCGCCGCCGCCGAAGTCGCCGACCAGGTTCAGCGGCACCTGTGGCGGCCCGCCCGCCCGGCCGATGGCGCCCAGCGCCCCGGTGATCGCCACGTAGTTGATGTCGTGGCCGGCGGAGCGCGACCAGGGACCCTCCTGGCCCCATCCGGTCATCCGGCCGTAGACCAGTGCGGGGTTGCGGGCGAGCAACGCGTCGGGGCCGAGGCCGAGTCGCTCGGTGACCCCCGGCCGGTAGCCCTCGATGAACACGTGGGCGGCGTCGATCAGGTCCAGCAGACCGGCGTGCTCGTCGGGGTTCTTCAGGTCGAGCGCGACGGACGGTCGACCACGGGTCAGCCAGTCGGGCTGCGTGCCCACGGTGGCCGGCTTGTCCACCCGGATGACGTCCGCGCCGAGCTCGGTGAGCAGCGTGGCCGCGAACGGCGCCGGCCCGATGCCGGCCAGCTCGATGACCCGCACGCCGTGCAGCGGGCCGTACGCGGCCGCGGGAGAGGGGGTCGAGGGGTCGGGCATCATCGCTCCTTCGGGGTGGATCACGGCTTCCNGGCGGGTCAGTACTTCCGGGTGGATCGCGGCTTCGGGGTAAAACAGGTCCCTGGCTCGGATCATGCCGTTCCCGGCCGCGTGGTGCCTGGTCAGCCGGGGGTGGGGATGCCGGAGGCCGCCGGCGCCGGGACGGCCGGGGTGGTGGTCCGCGCCCGCAGCAGGCGCCGGGCGACGGCGTGCTTGTGCACCTCGGTCGGGCCGTCGTAGAGGCGGAACGCCCGAATGTCCCGGAAGATCATCTCGACGACGGTCTCGTCGGTCACCCCGATGCCGCCGAGGACCTGCACGCAGCGGTCGGCGACGCGGAACAGCTCCTCGGACACGTAGCACTTGACCTTCGACGCCTCGTGCCTGCCCTGCTCCCCCCGGTCGAGCAGCCAGCAGGCGTGCCAGATCGCCAGCCGGCAGTTGTCCAGTGCGATCTCGTTGTCGGCGAGCTGGAAGCCGACGCCCTGGTGCTCCCCGATCGGGCGACCGAACGCCGTGCGGGTGCGGGCGTGCTCGACGGCGATGCTGTGCGCCCGGTCGGCCGCGCCCAGCCAGCGCATGCAGTGGGTCAGCCGGGCCGGGGTGAGCCGCAGCTGGGCGTAGCGGAAGGCGTCGCCGGGCGTGCCGAGCACCGCCGAGGCGGGCAGGCGCAGGTCGCGGAAGTTCACCACGCCGTGACCCTCGACGTAGTTGCGGTCCATGGTGTTCATGACCCGCTCCACCTCGATGCCGGGTGTGTCGCCCCGGGTGAGGAACAGCGTCGGGCCGCCCAGCCCGTCGGCGCCGGGGGCCAGCCGGGCCATGATGATCCAGGTCAGCGCGCCGTTCGCCCCGGTGATCAGCCACTTGCGCCCGTTGACCACGAAGTCGTCGCCGTCGCGGACGGCCTCGGTGAGCAGCTGGTTCGGGTCGGAGCCGGCGCCGCCCGGCTCGGTCATCGCGAACACCGAGCGCGCCCCGCCATCAATGACCGGCCGCAGGAACTCCTCCTGCTGCTCCGGGTCGGCGATCTTCGCCAGCAGCCCCATGTTCGCCTCGTCCGGCGCGGCGCAGTTCATCGCCACCGGCCCGAGCGTCGACCAGCCGGCCGCCTCGTAGACCACCGCCTGCTCGATGTGGGTGAGCTCCCGGCCGCCGAACCTCCTCGGCGCCTGGATGGTCAGCAGGCCGGCCTTGCGCGCCAGGCCGACGAGGTCCTGGCGCAGCTCGTCGGTGGGGCCGTGCGCGGTCAGCCGCGGGTCGCGCTCGAACGGGACGATCTCGTTCTCGACGAACGACCGCACCCGCTCCCGAAGATCCACCAGCTCCTGCGGAAGACTGAAATCGATCATGATTTTCCCTGCAGTCTCGTCGGAATGCGGTCAGGGGCGGGCGGCGGTGAGGTCCGCCGTCCAGCCGAGCACGGCGTCGGCGATCCGCGCGAACCCGGCGTAGCGGGGGCCGGCCACCGGATCGCCGGCGAAGCGCCGGTACAGCTGCATCCAGGCGATCGCCAGCCGTAACCGGGCCAGCGCCAGATGGAAGCCCAGCTCGGCCGGCGGGCGGCCCGCCGCGGCGAAGTAGCCCGCGGCGACCTGCTCGCGCCGCGGGAAGCCGGATTCGAGCGAGGGCACCTGGCGCAGCTCGTGCAGCGCCGGCGGGTCGTCCGGCTCGATCCAGTAGGACAGCAGCACCGCCAGGTCGAACAGGGGGTCGCCGCGGGTCGTCATGTCCCAGTCGAGGACGGCGACCGGGGCGAGGGTCCCCGGGGCGACGAGCATGTTGTCGAACTTGAGGTCGCCGTGGATCAGGCGCGCCTCGCCCGCCGGCACGTCGACGACGGCGGCGCGCAGCCAGCCGATCACCGCCCTGGCGGCGGCCGGCGGCCCGTCGGGGTACACCGCGGCGGCCCGGCGAGCCCAGCCCTCCACCTGCCGGCCGAGGAACCCCTCGGGCCGGCCGAGATCCCCGAGCCCGACCGACGCCGGGTCCAGGGCGTGCAGGGCTGCCATCGCCGCCAGCAGGGTCGCGGTCAGCCGCCCGGGAACCGAGTCGGCACCGGCGGGCTCGGCCGCGGCGAGCGCGGGCGGCACGGTGGCGCCGACGGTGACGCCGTCGCGGTACTCCAGCACCTGGAACTGGGCGCCGAGAACGTCGGTGTCGGTGCAGAAGTGCACCCCGCGCGGGGCGAGCGGGTAGCCCGCGCCGAGCTGGCGCAGCACCCGCCACTCGCGCGCCATGTCGTTGGCGCCCTCCGCCGACGGCCCGGGCGGCGGGCGGCGCAGCACGGCGGGGCTGCCGTTCACGGACACCAGATAGTTGAGGTTCGCCAGGCCACCGGCGAACTGGCGGGGAGCGACGTCGGTGTCCAGGTGCAGCCCGTGACGGGCCAGCTCGGCGGCGACCCGGTCCCAGGGCTGGGCGATCGTCGTCTCGGGCGGTCGGAACCGCGGGTCGACGCCGGTCACCCCGCGTCCCCCGAGCCGGAGGCGGCGGGCGCGGCGGGCGCGGCGGGCGCGGCGGTGAGCTGGCCTCGGTTCCCGGCGACGATGCCCGCGCGGCGGCCGGCGACGCCGCCGGCGTCGAAGCCGCGTTCCAGCCAGGCGGCGGCGGCGCGCGACTCGGCGGCCAGCGCGTCGGCGGTGCCCTGCGCCGCGATCGCCCGCGCGGAGGCGAGGAACGCCACCCGCGTCGCCGGGTCCGACGCGCGGATGCGCTGGGCGAGGCGGTGGGCGGCGGGCAGCAGGTCGTCGTGCGGGACGACCTCGCTGACCAGACCCGCGTCCCGGGCGGCCACCGGGTCGAGGAACTCACCGGACAGGCTCATCCGCAGCGCCCGGCGCTCGCCGACCGCCCGCGGAAGCAGGACACTCATTCCCCAGCTCGGCAGGACGCCGACCCGGGTGTGGGTGTCGGCGAACGCCGCCCGCTGCGAGGCGATGAGGATGTCGCAGTGCAGCGCCAGCTCGAAGCCGCCGGTGATCGCCGGACCGTTGATCGCGCCGATCAGCGGCTTGCCGGTCGGCTCCCAGGGCAGACCGGGCGGCGGGCCGGCGTCGCCCGGACGGGTCTGGGCCAGGCGCAGGTTCTCGCCGCTGCCGGCCACCTCGCCGAGGTCGAGGCCGGCGCAGAACGCCGGGTCGGCGCCGGTGAGGACGACGACGTCGACGGCGTCGTCGGCGTCCGCCGCGGCGAGCGCCGCCCGCAGGGTCCGGATCAGCCGGGCGGTCAGGGCGTTGCGTGCCTTCGGCCGGTGCAGGGTGAGGACGGCGACCCCGTCCACCCGCTCGACCAGGAGTTCACCGGTGCCGGGATCGGCGTCGACCATGACGGCTCCTCGTTCGGAAGGGTTCGGCTGTCGGGCGGCGGGCGCCGGTCAGAGCGGTGGGCGCCGGTCGTCAGAGCGGTGGGGCGCCGGTCAGAGCGGTGGGACCGCCGGCAGGTCCGGGTAGTCGGGGGCGTGCCCGCCCGCGCGCCCGCGCATCGCCTCGGCGACCTCCTCGGCCTGGAAGGCTCCCGTCTGCCAGGTCGCGATCTGGTCGAGCCCGGCGGCGACGTCGTGGTCGCGGGCGTAGAGCAGGCTCTCCTTGCTGCCCCAGACCGCCAGCGGGCTGCGCGCGGCGATCTCGGCGGCGATCTCGCGGACCCCCGCGAGCAGCGCGTCGTGGTCGTCGAACACCTCGTTGACGAGGCCGAGCTCGCGGGCCCGCGCGGCCGGCAGGCGCCGTCCGGTGTAGGCCAGCTCCCGGGCCACCCCGGCCGGGATGAGCGTCGGCAGGCGCTGCAGGGTGCCCAGGTCCGCGGTGATCCCGATGTTGGTCTCCTGGACGACGAAGAAGGCGTCGGCGGTGGCGTACCGCAGGTCGCAGGCGGTGATCAGATCGAGGCCGCCGCCGAGGCAGNCGCCCTGCACGGCCGCGAGCACCGGCATCCGGGCCCGCTCCAGCGCGGTGAAGGCGTCCTGCATGCGGGCGATGAGCCGCTTGCGGNCGGCGTTGGCACGCGCCGGGTCGCCGCCGGACAGCAGGTCGCTGTGCTCGAACGCGGACAGGTCCATCCCGGCGCAGAAGTGTCGGCCGGTCGAGGAGATGATCAGCGCCCGCACGTCACCGGCGTCGCTGAGCCGGCCGACGGCGTCGGGAAACTCCCGCCAGAACTCCGGCAGCAGCGTGTTGAGCGCGGCCGGCCGGTTGAGCACCAGCTGCGCGACCCGGCCGATGACGTCGACCTCGAAGCAGCGGTGGNCCACGGCGGACTCCTCATCTGTGCGGCACNGCTCTTCGGCGCTCCGACGACGGCCTGCCCTCGGGTCCCCGAACCCTGATCTCGATAAGAGTAAACTAAGTATACTAACTTCGCGAGCAACACCGAGGGCCACACGGCCCCATCGACCGTGGTGGCCGGCCCGAACGGGGCCACGGTCGACCGACTCCGGGGGCGCGGCGCGCGGGCACCACGACCNCCTGCCGTGAGGTGGCCGACGCCGGCGGCCGCGTCCCCGGGCCACCCGCCCCCGCGGCGCAGAGGTGCCGTGGGGGCGGATGGGGTCGAGGCCCGGTGGGGCCCCGGCGGGTCAGGACAGGACGTAGCCGCCGTCGACGACGATCTGCTCGCCGGTCTGGTACCGGGACGCCGCCGAGGCCAGGTAGACGGCGATGCCGCCCAGGTCCGCGGGGGTGCCCCAGCGCCGGCCCAGCAGCCGCGGCAGCGAGCGGGCGGCGAACTTCTCGTCGTCGAGCAGGTCGTCGGCCAGCGCGGTGCGGATGTANCCGGGCAGGATCGCGTTGACCCGGATGCCGTCGCGGCTCAGCTCCACCGCGCAGCTGCGGACCAGGCCGGACAGCGCCGCCTTCGCGGTGCCGTACGCCTGGGTCCGGGCGAAGCCACGGTTGGTCCCGATGATGCTCGACACCGCGACGAGGCTGCCTCCCGCGCCGGCGGCGACCATGTGCCGGGCCGCGGTGCGGAAGGTGAGGAACACCCCGTCCAGGTTGATCCGCAGCACCTGGTGCCACTGGTCGAGAGTCAGGTCGGTGAAGCGCATCGGCTCCCCGCCGATGCCGGCGTTCGCGAAGCAGGAGTCGATCCGTCCGAACACACCGACCGCCTGCTCGAACGCGTCGATGACCTGCGCCTCGTTCCCGACGTCGCAGCGCAGCGCGAGCACCTTGCCGCCGTGCGCGGCGAGGGTCTGCTCCGCGGCGGCGTTCTTACGCTCGTTCGTGCCGAGGATGACGACGTCCGCCCCGGCGGCGGCCAGCGCCTCGGCGATGCCCAGGCCGATCCCGCCGTTGCCCCCGGTGACGAGCGAGACCTGGCCCCGCAGGTCGAACGAGGCGACGTCCGCCGGCTCGGGGCTCGGGCCCGCCGCCGCGGGACGGTCCGTCGGAACGGGACCGGCGGTCGCGGTGGGACGAGCGGTCGCGGTGGGACGGGTCATCGCGTCGCGTCGAGCAGCAGGGGCCACACCGCCGGGTCGGCCTTCCAGGTGTCGTAGAAGGCCGTCCGGGTGTAGATGCCGCTGATCTTCGCGATGAGGCCCTTGCCGACCTCCTCCGGCGTCCCGACGACCGAGAACGTGTGCAGGATTTCGTCGCTGATGAGGTCGGCCATGCCGTCCCACTCGCCGCGCTTGGACAGGTTGGTGAGCTCCGGCTGCAGGTCGCCCCAGCCGTGCACGTCGAGGACGGCCTTGTAGGCCGGGGTGGAGGCGTAGAAGGCGATCTGCTTCTTGGTCCCGAAGACCGCCGCCGCCAACTCCTCCTCGGTGCGCCCGACCGTCACGAACGACGGCCCGGCGATCGCGAAGCCGTCCAGATCGGCCCTGCCGGCCTTCGCCCGCCCGCGCAGCAGGGCCGGGAGGGTGACCTCCTCGAGGTACTTCTTCGTGCTGAACGGGTGGACGAAGAAGCCGTCGGCCACCTCGCCGGCGACCTCGGTCATCCCCTCGCCGACGCCGGCGAGGTACACCGGCGGTGGGCCGTAGGAGTGCGGCGACGGCGCGAAGAACGGCGTCATGAGGGTGTGGGTGTAGAAGTCGCCGCGGAAGGCGAGCTTGGTGCCGTTCTGCCAGGAGTCCCAGATCGCCCGGGTGGCCAGGACCAGCTCGCNCATCCGGGCGGCCGGGTGCGACCAGGTCATCGAGAACCGCTTCTCGATGTGCGGCTTGATCTGCGAGCCCAGGCCCAGGATGAACCGGCCCTCGCTGTACTGGGCCAGGTCGTAGCCGAGGTAGGCCAGCGTCATCGGGGTCCGCGCGAAGGCGATCGCGATCGACGTGCCGACGCTCGCGGTCGAGGTCGCGTTGGTCGCCTGCAGCGTCTGCAGGAACGGGTCGTGGCGGGTCTCCCCCACCCAGATGCCCGCGTAGCCCTCCTTCTCGATACGCGCCGCGCCCGCCGGCGTCGCCGCGAGGTCGTCCGACAGGTTTGCGTCGATCTTCATCCGCTCTCCTCCTGATGGCGGGGCCTGTCGACGACCGCCGCGCCCGTCTCATCATGCCGCCAGGGGCCGCCAGATGACCTGCCGACGTAGTTCACCAAGTGCTCTTTGACGACGCCGATCCGCCGTGCGACGCGCGCACCCACGGCCAACCACGCCGATCGATACCGACAGCACCCGGACGATTCCAGGCGGTGCCTCCAACCGGGAGCCGCGCGGCGCCACCGGTGGACCGGCCACAGCCGCCACACCCGGAGAACTCACACCCCTACCCCGCCGACATAGTTTACTAGGTATTCGATGACGGCTGCCACCGCCTGGAGGCGGGTCGTCATCCCCGCCCGACGGCACGACTCCACCGAACGTCATGATCGCCAGAGTTGGAGCTCGGGCCGGGGCAGTCCGCACGCCCCCCTGGTCGGAGGTGGATACGCCCTCCGGCCAGGACGGACCACCCGACCGGGGCAGGCCGGACCACCCGACCGGGGCAGGCCATACCGCTCAGCCAGGGCAGGCCGGGCCGCCTCCCGGCGGGGGGCCGGCTGGCCCTCCGCGACGCCCGCGACCACACCGCTTTACCTGATTCGCGGGTAGGACGAAGGTGCCGTCGCGGGCGACCTTCGACACGCGCGGTGTCCATCTGGTTCTGTGTCGGCACGGCCGCGCGCCGCCCGCCGAACGCCGGCGCGCCGTCCGCGGATGGCGACATAACCGCCTGAGCAGGGTATATGCCAGGCTTGAAGAGCGGCCCTCGGTGAATCGACCGGCGAAGCGCGCCGATGCTAGCTCGCACCTGGATTACCGCGGGTAGCTGCCCCCGGTCGGACTTTCGCCCCTATTACTGGCCGGCCCNCCACAAATGTAGGATGTTCATGTCGATCAGTCATCGACACTCGGGCCGGGGTGATTACCGGCCGCAATCCCCTCCGCAAAGTGGCCGCGAGACGTCTGCGCGGCCGCAGATCCCATGATTCCGCGTTTCCGACAATCGGAGGACGACGGCGTGACCGACAACGCCGCGGCAGCTCAGCCGCTGCACGTGCAGGGTCGAGATGCGGTGATCGCCGCATCACAGGGCGTGACCTGGCGTGACGGAGAGCCCCCGGATTACCACCTGTCCCACCAGACCATGCCGGCGGAACGCTCCGTGCACCACGAGCCCGGTTCACTCGCCGACATCGTGGAGCGGGTCGTCCAGGTCTTCGAGATGGAGNTGTCCCACAAGAAGAACCCGTCCGAGTGGGTCAGCATGGTCGCCGACAAGGTCAGGGTCAGCGTCAACGGCGGACCCGGGGTGGGCAGCGCCGAGCTGGCCGAGCGGGGCAGCTACAACGTCCTGATCGGGGAGAACCCGTACTACTCGGCCACCGAGGAATCCTTCGAGTCGTCGCACGACGTGTTCCACGAGGCATTCCCCGGGGGCTTCTTCTGGGAGGTCCTGGAGGTCTACTCGCCGCCGCCCGTGATCACTTTCAAGTGGCGGCACTGGGGCACCTTCAGCGGTCCCTACAAGGGAGTCGAGCCCACCGGCGAGCGCATCGAGATGTACGGCGTGACGGTCGCCCACGTGACCGACGACCTGCGCCTCACCGATACCCAGCACTTCTACGACAACACTGATTTCCTGGGCCGGCTCGCCCGCGGTCAGCTCGCACCCAACCCGCACGCCCACCAGTAGGAACCGCACCGCGGCGCCCGGCCGGGGGCGCCGCGGTCCACCCTCGACGGTCCACGCTCAGACGGTCCGCCCTCAAGCGGGCGGGCGGGCGGTACCGGCAGGCCTGGCGGTGTCGATCACGGCGGTGAACCGGTCCTGGGCCTCCTGCGGATCGACCCGCCAGTGCCGGGCCGTGCCCGCCTCGCGGGCCAGCGCGTCGGCCAGCGACCTGCCCTCGCCCTCGGCGTACAGCTCCCAGGCGGCGGCCAGCGCGCGCCGGCTCGTCCGCGCGGTTGCCGCCGCGAGCTCCACCGCCCGCGTCACCACCGCCTTGTGCGCCACCACCTCGGTAACCAGGCCGATGCGCAGCGCCGTGGCGGCGTCGATCTGCTCGCCGGTCGCGGTGAGCCGGCGCGCCCAGCGCGTTCCGACCGCCCGCGGCAGCAGGGCGCTGAGCCCCCAGCCGGGCACCAGGCCGACCCGGGCATGCGTGTCGGCGAAACGGGCCCGCTCGGAGGCCACCGCGAACGAGCAGCTCAGCAGCACCTCCAAGCCGCCGGTAACGCACGTGCCGTTCACCGCGGCGACCACCGGCTTCGTCATCGCCCGCAGGGTCGCNGCCGGGTTGAGCGAACGCACCCCGCGCGGCTTCGGGCCGGGGCCGAGCGCCTCGGTCAGGTCGACCCCCCCGGTGAACGCGGGATCGGTGCCGGTCAGCACCACCGCGACCACCGCGTCGTCCCCCTCGGCCTCGGTCAGTGCCGCCATCAACGCCTGCCGGGTCGCGACGTTCAGCGCGTTGCGCACGGCCGGGCGGTGCAGCGTCAGCAGCAGCACCGGACCACGCCGCTCCACCAGCAGCGGCCCGGACCGGTCCACCAGCAAAGGCTCGGGCCGGTCCACCAGCGGCGGCTCGGGCCGGTCCGCGGCCGGGCCACTCACCGGCTCCCACCTACCACCGGGCCGCCGCCCCCGGCCCTGGCCTGGGCGGGGGCGGAGCTCGCGGCGCCGATCGCGGCCACCTCGTCGTCGGTGAGCGCGACCCAGGCGGCGTCGACGTTGGCGTCGAGATGACGGACCTTCGACGTGCCGGGAATGGGCAGCAGCACCGGGGAGCGCCGCAGCAGCCAGGCGAGCGCGACCTGCGCGGCGTCCGCCTCACGGGCGGCGGCGATGGCGTCGAGTACCGCGCCGAGGCGCTCGCCGACCAGCACCGGTGCCCACGGCAGGAAGGCGAGCCCGTCGCGCTCGCAGACGGCCAGCACCGCCTCCGCCGTCCGGTCTCCGGCGTTGTACCGGTTCTGCACGCTGACCACCTCGCCGAGCGAGCGGGCGAGCGCGAGCTGCTCGGGTGTCACGTTCGACACGCCGATGTGGCGGACCTTGCCCTCCCGCTGAAGGTCGAGGAAGGCACCGACGGTGTCCTCGTAGGGCACCTGGGGGTCGGGCACGTGCACCTGATAAAGATCGATGGCCTCGACCCGCAGCCGGCGCAGGCTCTTCTCGCACTCGGCCCGGATGTGCTCGGGGCGGCCCAGCGGCGGCAGGCTCGTCGCTCCCGGGGCGATCTTTCCCGGCCGGAAGCCCGCCTTCGTGGTGATGAGCAGGTCGTCGGGGTACGGGTACAGCGCCTCGGCGATGATCTCCTCGGACTCGCCGTACCCGTAGATGTTCGCGGTGTCGATCAGGTTGACGCCGCGCTCGTACACCCGGCGGGTGAGNGCGACGGCCTGCGCGCGGTCGCGGACCCCCTCGGCGTTGCGGGCGCCGGAGATCCGCATGGCGCCGAAGCCGAGGCGGCGCACGGTGTGGCCGGCCAGGCGGAACGTGCCGGTCGTGGTGTCGTCGAGGGTGCGGTGGGCCATGTCTCGATCACGAGCCTCTCGCTGGCGGGATGGCTGCGGGTCCCGGGGCCGTTCGCCCGACAGCGGCACCAAACGGGGCGATGTGGGACCGTACGTCAGGTGGTCGACGGTTCGTTCGCCAGCCCGCGCGGCCCGTCCGGGACGGCGTGCCGGCGGGTGCCGCCGCGGCCGGGGGACGATCCGTCGCGGCGCGCCGCGACGGATCGGCAACCAGGTGCACACCCCGCTATTAGAGCACTAAGTTAACTACCAGAACGCGGATTCCGGCCTGTCAACCCGCACGACCCCGCACCGCACCGCACCGCTCCGCCCCGCCGTCCCGGGGCGACGACAGGCACGGCAATACATTTTACTGTTTACACTATTAATCGGTCCCTTCGTCGCGGGCCCCGCCTGCCGACGGCCGGGCCGACGCACCCGTGGCCCGGCCGGCGCCGAGCCACCGTCCTTCCGAGAGGAACTCACGTGCAGATCGCGGATTCAGTCGCAGTGGTGACCGGCGGGGCGTCCGGCCTCGGCCTCGCCACCGCCACCCGGCTCGTCGACGCCGGCGCGAGCGTCGTCCTGCTCGATCTCCCGAGCTCCAACGGTGCCGCGGTCGCGGAGAAGCTCGGCAGCGCCGTGCGCTTCAGCCCCGGTGACGTCACCTCGCCCGAGGACGTCACCGCCGCGTTGGACGCGGCCGCCGAGCTCGGCCCGCTGCGGATCGCCGTCAACTGCGCGGGCATCGGCAACGCCGCGAAGACGCTGGGCAAGCAGGGGCCGTTCCCGCTCGACCTCTTCGAGCGGGTGGTGCGGGTCAACCTGATCGGCTCGTTCAACGTCATCCGGCTCGCGGCGGAGCGGATCAGCCAGGTCGAGGAGATCGAGGGCGAGCGCGGCGTCATCATCAACACCGCGTCGGTGGCGGCGTTCGAGGGTCAGATCGGCCAGGCGGCCTACTCCGCCTCCAAGGGCGGCATCGTCGGCATGACCCTGCCGATCGCCCGCGACCTGGCCAACCTGAAGATCCGCGTGGTCACGATCGCCCCCGGCCTGTTCGACACCCCGCTGCTCGCCTCCCTGCCGGAGCCGGCCCGCATCTCCCTCGGCCAGCAGGTGCCGCACCCCTCCCGGCTGGGCTCCCCCGACGAGTACGGCCTGCTCGCCACCCAGATCATCGCCAACCCGATGCTCAACGGCGAGACGATCCGCCTCGACGGCGCGATCCGGATGGCGCCGAAGTAGATCGCCCTACCGCCCGCCGGGGCGGGTGGCTAGGCCACCGGCCCGGCGGCGGGGACGGCCTGGTCGGGGCGACGCTGGGCGGGGACCACGGGGCTCGCCGCCCAGCGCGGCCGCCGCCGCTGCGCCGGCCGTTCGACCAGATAGTGGGAGCCGGCGGCGAGCGCGGTGCTCAGCGCGATGGCGATCAGCACCTGGGCCGGCGTGTCGACGCGGTCGCCGAGGCGGTCGCGGACGGTGCCGGCGACCGGGAAGTGCCAGAGGTAGAACCCGTAGGAGATGCGGCCGAACCAGGCCATCGGCGCACTGCCGAGCACGACCGCGAGCGGGGCCTGCCGGCACCGGTCGAGGGACACCACGACCACCCCGGCGAGCAGCGCGACACCGGTGAAGCCGCCCAGGTCCAACGCGGTGATCCCGTGCCCCGGCTCGGGAGCGACGAAGGCGAGCCCCACCAGCGCCGCCAGCGCCACCGGCCCGGCGACCGGCAGAATCACCCCGGAGGCGCCGCGCAGGCGCGCCGCGANATCGGCCAGCCGCACCGCGCCGGCGAAACCGTGCAGCCGGGCCCCGCCCGGGTCCGCCGGCCCCGGCAACCGCGGCCCGACCCACCCCCAGGCGGCGAGGGCGGCCCCGACGAGCAACGCGTCGGCGCGGGTGTCCAGGCCGAAGTAGATCCGGGCGTCGCTCACCCCGGCGGCGATGAGGATCTCCCGCCAGACGAACACGGCGACCGCCGCGGCGGTGAGGATCGCCGGCAGCCGCCGCCGGGCCGCCGGGCGCCGGCACAGCAGGACCAGCACCGCCGGCCAGATCAGGTAGAACTGCTCCTCCAGCGACAGCGACCAGGTGTGGCCGAACCAGGCGCCGCCGGAGTCCGGCCGGAACACCCGGTAGTAGTTGTTGACGTAGAGCAGCGAGCTGACCGCGTTGTCCAGGAAGTCCCACTGGTCGGCCCGGTTCTTCACCGCGACGACGAGCACCGCGCCGACCGCGACGAAGACGCCGAACGCCGGCAGCAGCCGGAAGGCACGCCGCACGTAGAACCGGGCCAGGGAGACGCTGNCCGTGCGGTCCCGCTCGGCCAGCAGCAGCCCCGTGATCAGGAAGCCGCTGAGCACGAGGAACACGTCGACGCCGAGAAACCCGCCGGACAGGACGTTCATGTGGAAGCCGAGCACCGCGAGGACGGCGAGCGCCCGCAGGCCGTCGAGGGCCGGGTTGTACCCCGCGGCCCGCGGAACTCCCGGTGAACCACCGGATTCAGGCATCATTCCAGCCACCCCCAGGACAGAACGATCTGACGTGCGCGGATCCCGCCGACGCGGGCCGCGGCGCCCGCACCCCGCGGCCCGACGGCACCGCCGGTCGTGTGCGACGCGACACAAGCGGCACTCTAACGTTCGTTCGCCCGAAACGGGCTCGACCCAGGCGGAATGCGCCCGAAGGGCCCGGCCGGTCTTCCGTGGCCGTGCTGTGCCGGACATCTCGCCCCGAGTGCGCGCATCGGGCGTCCTGGCAGGCAAAGGTGGAACAGACGGTCGTGCTGCGGGGTGCGCGGCCCGACGACGGGAGGAACACGGTGGCGGACGGGAGAGATGCCGGCAGCGCGGTGAAGTCGGCCGCGGAGCACCGCGAGTTCGTCGACCTCGTCGAGGCGCTGCGCGCGGCCCAGGACACGATCACCGGCGCCANCCCGCCCGAGGACGTCGCCCGCAAGGCCCGGGAGGGGCTGGAGGAGGTGACCCGGTTGCTCGCGCCGTTCACGGTGAGCGAGGCCGAGCAGCTCGCCGGCTACCTGATCACCGAGCCCGGCCACGCCCAGGCGCTCGCGCCGGTTCTCCACGTCGACGAGAGCAGCACCGAGCACGTGCGGGGCCGGCTGGTACTCGGGCGTTACTACCTGGGCGGCAACGGCGCCGCGCACGGCGGCAGCATCCCGCTGTTCTTCGACGACGTGCTGGGCCGGCTGGCGAACGACGGCGGGCGAGGCACCTCCCGCACCGCCTACCTGCAGGTCAACTACCGCAAGATCACCCCGGTCGGGCAGGAGCTGCGTGTCGAGGCCCACGTCGACCGGGTGGAGGGCCGCAAGCGCTTCGTGGTCGGGACGATCCACGACCCCGAGGGCGACCTCACCGTCGATGCCGAGGGACTGTTCGTCGCGTTGCGCCCCGGCCAGCCCTGATCGCCCTCGCGGCCGGGCAGGCCGGACGGGACACCGACACCGACAGTGAGCGAGCCTTCGCGGGCGGCTCGAGGAGTGGAGGAAACGGTGGCAAGGGCGAGACACGCGTGGGGCCATGACGTGCCGCCCGCGGAGCACCCCGAGTTCGTCGGCCTGATCGAGGCACTGCGCGCGGCGCAGGAGACGATCACCGGCGCCCGGCCGCCGGAGGACGTCGCCCGCAAGGCCCGGGAGAACCTCGAGGAGATCACCCGGTTGCTCAGCCCGTTCACCGTGGGCGAGTCCGAGCAGCTCACCGGCCAGATGAGAGGCCTTCCGGGCCGGGCGCAGGCGCTGGCACCGGCCTTCCACGTCGACGTCGAGGGCAACGACCGGGTTTCGGGCCGGGTCGTGTTCGGACGCTTCTACCTGGGCGGCAACGGCGCAGCGCACGGCGGNAGCCTTCCGCTGCTGTTCGACGAGGTGCTGGGCCGGCTGGCGAACACCGGCGGCCGTAGCCCCTCCCGGACGGCCTACCTGCACGTGAACTACCGCAAGATCACCCCCGTCGGCCCGGAGTTGCGGGTGGAGGCCCACTTCGACCGGGAGGAAGGCCGCAAGCGCTACCTCGTCGGGACGATCCGCGATCCCGAGGGCGACGTCACCGCGGACGCCGAGGGGCTGTTCGTGGCGCTGCGCCCCGNCCANCCCTGACCGCCCCCGCTCGCCGCGTTCACCCCGGCTGAGCTGGGATTCTGCTTCAGCCCCACGGCGAGGGGGTAGTTGAGGCAGCATGAGGCTCGACCGCGGCACGTGGCCCCCTCACCGGCTCGGCCCAGGTTGGCTGCGGCCCGNCCCCCGGTCCGGCGGTGCCCCCCGTTGACGGCGCTGTCCTCCAGGGCGGGGCGCTGGTTCGCCGCGCTGCTGCCACTGCTCATGCTGGCCGGGGTCGCCGCGTTGGAACTGAGCAACCGGGAGTGGACAGTCCTGGAGCTGGCGGTGCTGAGCCCGATGCTTNCCGCCACGTTCGGTGGCCCTCGGCTGACCGCGCTGTACGGGGTGCTGGCCATCGGCGTGGGAGTCATGCTCGGCATTTACGATCATCTGTTCGGTCAGAACGATGGCGGCCCGACCGCCCAGATGGTGCGCCTCGGCGGGGTCGCCGTGGGCGGCGTGCTGGCGGTGCTGGTCAGCCGGTACAACACCCGACGGGAGACGAAGCTGCAGAACGTCACCCGGGTGGCGGAGGTGGCCCAGCAGTCGATCCTCGCCGCGGTGCCGCGCTCGTCGGGGGACCTGCGCTTCGCGGTGCGCTACGAGAGCGCCGCGGCCGAGGCGCGCATCGGCGGGGATCTGTACGAGGTCGTCGACACCGCGTGGGGCACCCGGCTGCTCGTCGGCGACGTGCGCGGCAAGGGCCTCGACGCGGTGCGCATCGCCAGCCGGGTGCTGGGCTGCTTCCGGATCGTCAGCCGATCCGCGGACGACCTGCCCGCGGTGCTGGCCGGTCTGAACGACGAGGTCGCCGAGGTCTGCGGGCTCGACGACTTCGTCACCGCGGTGGTCGGGCAGATCGACGGCCAGCGGCTGTGGCTGGCCAACGCGGGCCATCCCGACCCGGTGCTGGTGCGTGCCGGGCGGGCGAGCCTGCTCTGCGTCCCGATCCGGCTGCCGCCGTTGGGCCTGCTCAGCGGCCCTACGGGCGCCGACGGGGGCGGCGGGGGCATCGCCGAGAACACGATCGAGGTCATGCTGCTGCCCGGGGATCGCCTGCTGCTCTACACCGACGGCGTCACCGAGGCCCGCGACCCCACGACCGGCCGGTTCTTCCCGCTGCTGCCCGCGGTACAGGCCGCGCTGTCCCGCGGCACACTGGAGGAGTCCGTCGCCGACCTGGTCGACCATGTGCGGGCGTGGACCCGCTCGACCCTGAACGACGACGTGGCCCTGCTGGCCGCCGAGCTGCCCCGCCCGGCGGGCCGGCTGCGCCGAGGCCCACCGGGCGGCTGATCCCCCGTCGACGGCCGCCTCCCCGTCGACGGCCGCCTCCCCGTCGACGGCCGCCTCCCCGTCGACGGCCGCCTCCCCGTCGGGTGGCCCGTGACGGCGCGGCCAGGGCGCGGTCAGGACGAGCGGGCGACGGCGCCGTCGCGGAACCGGTTCATCCGTTCGAGCCGCTCGTCGATCTCGTCACGGAAGGCCGCCAGCCGGCTGATCTTCTCGTCGATCTCCGCGCGGAGCTTGACATACGCGGTCTCACCCTCGGACAACAGCCGCAGCCGGTCGCCGTCGTCGGAGGCGGCGTGGAACTCCACCCGTACCTGGGCGAGCCGGTCCTCGTAGGCGAGGATGGTCCCGATCTCGTCCAGGTTGAAACCAAGCAGGGTCTGCAGCTCCCGGATCCGGCGGACGCGGGCCAGGTCGGAGTCGGCGTAGAGCCGGTTGCCGCCGGAGGTCCGCCCCGACGGGGTGAGCAGCCCCACCTCCTGGTAGTACCGCAGCGCCCGCACCGAGACTCCGAGCTCCTGCGCGGCCTGCCCGATGCCGCACAGCTCGCGCGCCGCCTTCTTCATCTGGTCCTTGTCACGCACCCCACGATTGTTTCTCACGTCCGCGCCGCGGCCGGGTGGCGCCTCCTCGCCGTCGACGGTGTCGCCCATCGCCTGTCAGGACCTCTCTGGGCTGGGATGTGNCGAGTCAGGGCCGTCCTTGTTCCGCGGCCCTACCGTTCGGCGGCCAGCGTGCCGCCGTCCGCAGGCAGTGCGCTGCCCGCGCCGTCCTCCATCGCCGCGACGTCGCCGACGCCGGCCAGGCCCTCGCCGGCGTCCTCGATCAGCGAGTGGCGCACGTGCGGGGCGCCCTTGCCGCGCAGCCAGGACAGCACCGCGCCGAGCGCGCAGGCGATGGCGGCGAAGTAGAAGGCGAGGTGCAGGCCGTCGCCGAACGGACCGGCGATGAGGTTCGGGAAGAACGTGTGCCCGGTGAGGAAGTGGGCCTTGCTCGGGTCGAGGGAGTTCAACGTGTCCGGGCCGAGGAGCTGCTCGGTCGGGTTGATGCCGAGGAAGGCGGAGAACAGGCTGCCGATCGGTGGCAGGTTCGCCAGCTCGTGGGCCTTCGACGGGTCGACGCCCTGGGCGGTGAGGCCGGAGAACATCGCGTCCGGCAGGCTGGAGGCCAGGCCCAGGACGATGACGGTGAAGAACACGCCGATGGACAGCACGCTCGCCGAGTTCTGGAACGTGTTGAGCATTCCGGCACCGGCGCCGCGCTGGTTCGGTGGCAACGTGTTCATCACGGCCGTGGTGTTCGGCGCGGCGAACAGGCCCATGGACAGGCCCATCAGCAACAGGATGNCCGCGAACGCCACGTAGTTGAAGTCGATCGGGATCACGTTGAACAGCAGGAACGCGACGGCCGTGGTTACCAGGCCGATGGTGGCGAACGGGCGCGCGCCGTAGCGGTCGGCGAGCCGACCGGCCACCGGCCCGGAGAGCAGGAAGCCGACGGTGAGCGGGATCATGTAGATGCCGGCCCACAGCGGCGTCCGCTCGAAGCTGTAGCCGTGCAGCGGCAGCCAGATCCCCTGCAGCCAGATGATGATCATGAACTGCAGGCCGCCGCGAGCGAGCGCGGCGAGCAGCGCGGCCAGNCTGCCCATGGTGAACGCCCGGTTGCTGAACAGCTCCAGCTTGAACATCGGGTCCGGCGAGCGCAGCTCGATCACGACGAACCCGATCAGCACGGCGAGCCCGCCGAACATGCAGATCAGCACGAACGGCTTGGTCCAGCCCATCGTGTGGCCGCCGTAGGGCTGCAGGCCGTAGATGATGCCGGTCAGGATCGCGATGAGTCCGATGGCGAAGGTGATGTTGCCGGCCCAGTCGATCCGGGCCCGGGTCCGCACGCCGTTGTCGCGCAGCTTCAGGTAGGCCCAGACCGTCCCGAAGATCCCGAACGNCACCGACACCAGGAACACCAGGTGCCACTCGACCGGGGCGAGCAGGCCGCCCACCAGCAGGCCGAGGAACGACCCGGCGATGGCGGNGACACCGTTGATGCCCAGCGCCAGTCCACGCTCGTTCTCCGGGAACGCGTCGGNGATGATCGCGCTGGAGTTGGCGAACAGGAACGCGCCGCCGATGCCCTGCCCGACCCGCATGATGATGATCCACAATGCGGCGGTCGTGCCGTGCATCCAGGTGACGGNCAGCAGGATCGAGAACACGGTGAAGACCNCGAAGCCGAGGTTGTACATCCGCACCCGGCCGAACATGTCGCCGACCCGGCCGAGGCTCACCACGAGCACCGACGTGACCAGCATGAACCCCATCAGGGTCCACAGGAAGTACGACGTGTTCCCCGGGGCGAGCGGGTCGACCTTGATCCCCCGGAAGATGTCCGGGAGCGCGATGATCAGGATCGAGCTGTTGATCGTCGCCATCAGGACACCGATGGTCGTGTTCGACAGGGCGATCCACTTGTAGTTGTCCGAACCGGACACGGTCGGGACGTCATCGGCCCCGGGCGGCGAGGTGCCGGCGGTGGTGTCGGAAGTCGTCACGGCAGGAAGGCTAGTGCCTCCATCTCACGTCAGCGGTAGATGTGATGCGGCTCATAGTGGCTGCACGCACAAACGGGAACCTTCCGCGCACCNCCACCTCCGTTCCACCACCTCTGACGTGCACACGACACTCATGGGCGGCAAATTTCGCGGTACGGTTCATACCGTGAACATGGAGCCGAGCCGGGCGTACCGGCAGCGCAGCCGGGCCGAGACCACCGAGGCGAACACCGGTCGNATCCTGCGCGCGGCCACCGAACTCTTCGTCGAACGCCCGTTCGAGCACGTCACCCTGCCGGCGGTCGCCGAGCGGGCCGGCGTCGGCCTGCAGACCGTCATCCGCCGCGTCGGGACCAAGGACGGTCTCGTACGGGCCGTCAACCGCTGGATCGTGCCGCAGATCGCCGCCACCCGCGGCGACCCAAACGACGCCCGCCCGGTCGGCGACGACCTGGCCGGGGTGAGCGACCGGCTGGCCCGGCACTACGAGCAGTGGGGGCGGATCACCGAACGCACCCTGCACCAGCAGGACGCCTCCNCGGCGCTGAAGGAGAGCGCCGACGCCGGCCGGCGGGCCCACCGGGAGTGGATCGAGGCGGTCTTCGCCGCCGACCTCGATCCCCTTCCCCCGGCTGCCCGGGACGACCTCGCCGGCCGCCTCGCCGCCGTCTGCGGCGTCGAGTTCTGGCTCGTCCTGCGCCGCGACCAGGACCTGTCGGTGGCCGCCGCGCGTGCGGCCGTCGCCGACCTCGCCGCAGCCTGCCGCCACCTCGCCCGCCGCCCTCCCGCCTATCCAGAGGGATAAATCGGGCAACGAAGGCCTCCGGATAACCGGGGGCCCGCCCGCGGCCACGGCGCAGGCCGGAGTCGGCGGCGCAGGCCGCGCGCCCTCATCCGCTCCCCACCCCGCCAGATCGCCGCCCCGCCACATCCTCGCCCCGTCAGGAGATCGCCATGACGCGTTACCTCGTCCACTGTTCGACCGCCGCCGGACATCTGTTCCCGCTCATCCCCGGCCTGCTCGCCCTGCAGGAACGCGGCCACGACGTCCGGCTGCGCGTCGGCGCCGCGCTCGTCGACACCGCCCGGCGCGCCGGCCTGCGCGCCGAACCCTTCGATCCGCGCATCGACGAGATCGTCGTGCGTGACGACGCCGCCGGGAGTGGCGCCGACCAGCTCCGGCTGGCGCTGGCCGGGCTGATGGCCCGCGGGCCGTTCGAACGGGCCGACCTGACCGCGGCGATCGACGCCGTCGACCCCGACGTCGTCCTCGTCGACACCAACGCCTACGGCGCCGCGGTGGCCGCGCAGGCGTCCGGCCGGCCGTGGGCGATCACGCTGCCGTCCCTGGTCGCACTGCCCGGACGCGGCATCCCGCCCTACGGGCTGGGCCTCGCCCCGGCCCGCGGGCCCCTTGGGTGGGCGCGGGACCGGGCGCTGTGGCCGCTGGTGATCCGCCAGTACGGCAGGGCGATGCTGCCGCCGCTCAACGCGCTGCGCGCCGGGGCTGGCCTGCCCGCGCTGACGAACCCGCTGGAGCACTTCCTCAGCGCCGACCGGCTGCTGGTCCTCGCCGGCGACCCGCTGGAGTACCCGCGGGTGGATGCGCCGGCGAACGTCAGCTTCGTCGGCGCGCAGATCTGGGACCCGCCGGCCGCGGTGCCCGACTGGCTGACCGAGCCGGGCGACCCCTGGGTGCTCGTCACGATGTCCACCGATTACCAGGGCGACGAGCGGCTCGCCGAGGTGGCCGTCGAGGCGCTGCGCGACGAACCGGTGCGAGTGCTCGTCACCCTCGCCGACGCCCACGGCCGCGTCGATCTGCCGGCGGCGGCCAACGTTCGGACCGAGCGGTTCGTCCCGCACGGCCCGGTGCTCGCGCGGGCCGCGGCGGTCGTCTGCCACGGGGGGATGGGCATCGTCCACAAGGCGCTGGCGGCGGGCGTGNCGATCGTCGCGGTGCCCTTCGGCCGCGACCAGCCGGAGGTCGCCCGCCGGGTGGTCCAGGCCGGCGCCGGGATCAGCCTGTCGGCGAAGCGGCTGACCCCCGACGGGCTGCGCACCGCCCTGCACGCGGCGATGGCCGGCCGGGCGGCCAGCGCCGAGGCGTCCCGGCGGCTGCGGGCCTTCGTCGAGGATCAGTCCGCCCCGACCGGCGGACTCGACGGCGCCCACGCCGTCCCGACCGGCGCGTTCGCCGGCGACACCGAGGGTGCCGGTGAGTTCGATCCGGCCCGTGGACCGGCCGGGCTCGGCGGGGCGCGCTTCGCCGACGCCGCGCAGGAACTCGCCCCACCCACCGCGGCGGCCGACAACTCCCCGGTAATGATCACGTCGAGATAGTTGGTCGACGCCCGGGGACCGACAGGCGGGCTCTCCCGCTGCTGNCCTCCAGCACGATCATCCGCCTGCGGAAGAGGCGGTCTGGAGAAAATCCACCCACTTTTCGTCNAGGTATCCCCGCGCCGGCTCGTCACGAGTGCGACGGGAGGTCCCAGGTGCAGAGTTGCCGACAGATGCCCAGTTTGTCGGGGAGGCCGAGAATCTCCGCGAGGTTCTGAACTGCTTCGACCTACCAGCTGGCACTTGCCAGGAAAACCATGCGCTCCGACACAGGTGGCACCGTTTCCCCGCCCCCGACCGAGATAGCAGGCGTTTCCGCTAACGTCGCCTTCCAATTTGCTATTCACGGGACCGGAAAGGCGTGTCGCCACGGTGATTTTGATCGCATGTGCGAGGCTGAGTTCTCCTATGGAGCACCTTCTGCGCCATGGATAACCTTCATCGAAAGGTAGGAGGGTATGGCCTCAAAAAAACGCCTCGTGCTATTGCCGGCACTCGGCGCTTTTGGAACGCTAATGCTCTGCGGAACCGCCAACGCCGAACCNCCGAATCTCATCAACGGGTGCGTCAACCAATTCACGCAGATCGCACGGATCGTAACCGATCCGACCGTATGCCACGCGTACGAATACCGCGTGGTGTGGAACCGAGAAGGCGTCCCAGGCCCGGCAGGCACTGCCGGCGCCCCAGGACCAGCAGGACCAACAGGACCGGCAGGACCCGCTGGCACCAATGGCGCACCAGGACCGACGGGACCAGCAGGACCAGCAGGCGCTAACGGAGCCAACGGCGCACAAGGACCGACGGGACCCGCAGGACCGGCAGGCGCAAACGGAGCCAACGGCGCACAAGGGCCGGCAGGACCACAAGGCGCTAACGGCGTCGCGGGCCCGGCAGGTCCGGCAGGTCCGGCAGGCACTGACGGCGCCCCAGGACCAGCAGGCCCAACAGGACCGGCAGGACCGGCAGGACCCGCTGGCACCAACGGCGCACCAGGGCCAGCGGGACCAGCAGGCGCCAACGGAGCCAACGGAGCCAACGGCGCACCAGGGCCAGCGGGACCGGCAGGACCAGCAGGCGCCAACGGTGCGAACGGAGCCAACGGCGCACCAGGGCCGGCAGGACCAGCAGGCGCTAACGGAGCCAATGGCGCCAACGGCGCCAATGGCGCCAACGGCGCACCAGGGCCGGCAGGACCCGCAGGCGCTAGCGGCGCAGCAGGACCAGCAGGACCTAGCGGCGAGACTGGACCGACAGGACCGGCCGGCGCCGACGGCATCGCAGGCCCCGCAGGACCCGCAGGCCCCGAAGGTCCGGCAGGACCAGCCGGCACCGACGGCGCCNCCGGCCCAGCAGGACCAGCCGGCGCTGACGGCATCGCAGGCCCACCAGGACCAGCCGGCACTGACGGCGCC